>CACZNC010000072.1 GCA_902782445.1 uncultured Ruminococcus sp. | reverse complement strand
TCTCGGAACGAGACGCCCCTTTTTGTCCAGCACAGGTTTCATACGGATTTCGTCATGCTCGAATGTGAGATACATTTCGGCGGCAGAGTAGTCTGCATTCTTAGAACTGATATGTTTGAATGTTGCCAATCGCGTCACCTGTGGTTTTCAAAACCTTGAATTTCAAATCGGTCAGGTCGCTTATGGCATTTTTCACTTCCTCGGATAATTCGGGATACGGTTCATCATAAGTGTTGAGGCGGCGGGCAATCTGGTTCAGGTTGTTCCCGATCCGGTCATACGCTGATGTCAGTTTTCCGATGGCAGCAAGTGTTTCGTCATCGTGACAGGTCACCTGAATCGTCGGATGGAAAACTCCGATAATTATACGGCGCAGATATTCCGAGCGGCTTATGCCGGATTGTCCAATACGAGGAGCTCTGCATCGTCTAATCTCGTCTTGACGACGTTTTTTCGTTTCGGTGTGTTGTACGTTTTTGCCATTGAGAAGAATTTCACCTCCGGTTTTTTTGCAGGGTTTGGGGAAGGCACTCCCCAACAAGATTCCGTGGGAATCAAAATGAAGCGGAAATCGCTGAAATTTGGGCCCGCGGTAGAATCTTGCTCTTCGTCTTTCCCGGACCTGTACCGATATTTTACAGCATGAATCATTTCGATGCTGTATATCCGAAAATCAGGATTTGAGGCAGGCATAACGAAAAAATCCGCGAACGCGGAGAAAATGTTGACAGGGCTGCCCGTTCATGATACAATATTTATGAGAATAAATCACGACGGAGGATATTAAGTTGGAGATCAGGCTCACATTTCAGGAACGGCTGAAGGATCTGCGCACAGAACGGGGGATGACGCTGAGTGACCTCGAATCGGCGACGGGAATCTCCCGGTCATCCCTCGGCAAGTACGAGAGCGACGAATGCAAAGAGGTCAGCCATGCAAGCATCGTCACGCTGGCAAAGTATTACGGCGTGACCTCCGATTATCTGCTGGGACTCTCCGAAAACAAAAATCCCGCAAACGCAGACCTGAGCGATCTGCACTTGCAGGATGATGTGGTTGAGATTATAAAGTCTGGAAAACTGAACAATCGCTTGCTTTGTGAGCTTATCCGGCACGAAGGGTTCCGCCGTTTCCTCACGGACGCGGAGATTTATGTGGACGGGCTAGCGGAAATGCAGATCCGGAATTTGAATATCGGCGTGGACGCTGCGCGTATGCAGATCGAGGACAGGTTCAACCCGGACAAGGAAGAATTATACCGCCGGGCGCTGGAAGCCGCACATCGACGAAGGGCGTTATTTCGCAGGGATGATTCACGAGGATCTGGACGGGATTCTCACGGATATCCGGGAGGCGCATAAACACGATAAGCTGAGTGCGCCAGAAGAAAATCCTGCGGCGGAGTTTGGGAAGGAGATAGCTGAGATTACGAAAAGCGAGAGTGAGAAAAACGAAGCTGCTATGAAGGCGGCGGCGAAGATGTTCGGGCTGAATAAAGAAGATTTGTCTGATGAAGATTGGGCGGCGTTTGTGAGGATCGTGCAGGCGGTGGAGAGGAAGAATGAAGGGAAAGGCAGAAAAAAGAGCAGACGATATCCGATAAATTGAGTCATCCTCACCCTCTCTCCGCCAACATAATCGACACCCGGGACTGGATCTTTTTCGCGCAGTCCTCAGCGGTTCCAACTCCCCCGAGGAACACGGAGATCTCCTCGTTCACGATGGCGGTGACGTCTTCATTCGCGGACAGGGCGAAGGGAATGCCGCAATGATTGTCCAGGATATCGCGGATCCGCCGCTCGTCCTCCTCGGTGAACTCCGTCAGGATGCCGGGTTCGGTCAGCGTGAGCGGGAACCAGGAATCCTTCAGGTCCCGGGAAGAGGCGCCGGAAAAGGTGAAGGCAAAGTCATAGAGATAGTAGTTCCGGACCACCCCCTCAAATTCGGACACAAGTCCCGGGATGCTTTGCGCGCCGCTGATTGCGTCCGGTTCGAAGAGCGTTTCGAGCGCTTCCCACGCAAGCTCCGCCCGTTCGCTGTCCGCCGCGGTGATCAGATACACGGAATCCGCGCTGATCGCGGTACCGCAGTTCCCGTTTGTCGGTTGTCCGATGAGCCGCCAGTCCTTGGTGCCGAAATCCAGTTCCATGCCGAGGAAGGACGCCGGCTCCGTCAATACCTTCTGTTTCAGAACGATCTTTCCCTCATGATACAATTGATACCGCTCCGAAAAGTCGGCGTTAAGCCCTTCGATGGGCGGATGGGCGTCGTACTCCTCCCGGGTGGGCAGGGACGCGATATAGTTCAGATACCGGATAAACAGATCCGAATCGAAGGAAGCAGTTTTTCCGTCCTCCGAAAGGAAGCAGGCATACCCGCCGGGGCCGAGCAGCATATACGCCGCGGAGTTCCTTGTCAGCCCCTCCATGAGCAGACGGTCGGAGGGCAGGTTTTCGGCAAAGTCCAGAAGTTCTTCCGCCGTCCATGAATCCCGCCCCGCGTATTTTCCGAGCAGCTCGTCCGTGGAGACGACGGTCTGGATCCAGAAGGAGGGCGTCAGACCGAAGAGCTGTCCGTCCCCGTCGGTGAAGGTGCGCTTCACGCAGCCCATGAGGTTGTCCCGGTTCAACAGCCCTTCCCGCTCCGTGAACGGGTTCAGATCGGCGAAGAGACCGCGCTTTACGATATAGGACAGGGCGGGGCCGGACTGGGAAGTAATGACAATATCCGGGCGGGATCCCGTCGCCATCTCCGCCGCCAGCCGGTTTTCGCCGCCGAAAATATCCTCTCCGATCCGGTAATCCTCTATGACGATCCGGACGTCGTCATGGGATTTGTTGAAGGATGTGATTTTTCCGGCCAGAGAGATCTCCGGCTGTCCGGTATGTACAAGCCGCAGGACCGTAACGGCAGACAGATCGATGTCCGGCGCTTTCCGGTAGATGGCCGGCACCGCGGCGTTTTCTCCCCGGTCGGACATGAGGACCGCTTCGGGACCGTACACCGCCAGAATCGACGCCGAGTCCCGCGAAAGATCGGAGTTCATGAAATCGAGGATCAGCTCGTCGGAGACGCCCTTCGTGCCGGATTCGTCAAAGTCCGCGGCGTACAGGCCGTCGCCGCTCCGGTAATAGAAATCATGGCCGGGACCGAAGAACAGCTCGTTCGCGCCATCCGGCAGAGCGGACAGGGGAAGGGGATCGCCGAAGGACAGGATTTCCCGGTCCACGGGGCAAAGAACCCGTCCGTTCCCGAAGGATCCCATGACCCATACCCGTCCGTCTTCGTTGACCGCCATGCTGTCGATATAGTCCGGGGTCGTGACGGAGAAGAATTTCTCAAGCTCCGGGGTCAGGACGACGACCTCCTGACCGGACGCGAGATAGAGATACCCGTCGGCGTCCTCGGCCATTCGCTCCACGCGGAACCAGCCGAGCGTTTTACTGCTCTCGAATAAAGCTCCCATATCGCTGATCTCCGCCTGAACCTCCGCGCCGTCCGGTCCGATCTTCCAGGATAGAAGCCGGAACGACTCCTGCCCCTTCTCGAAATCGAATCTGCTGACCGTCCCGAGAAGTCCGTCCTTTGTGAAGAGGCCGCAGGTGAGGGTTTCGTCCTTTTCAACGGGGAGTAGTGTTTCGTGAAGGACGGTCTCCGTATTCGCCGTGACGATTTCGCTGACGGTCTCGCTCTGCCACACGCCGTTTTCATCCTCCCAACTCTTCCAGCTGCCCGCCAGATAGGTCAGCGTCCCGGCCTCCTCGTCGTACCGGGGAAGGATCTGACCGTTGAAGGAATAGTTCTCGGGAATGGCGAAGCTCTCCGGCCGGAATACATGGGTCAGAACATCCGGCGGGTTTTCCGTCTTTCCGTTTATTACCGTAACCGGCGGCGCGATGTTCGGATCTTCACTCGGTTTCGTGCATCCGGCGAGAACGCCGAAAAGCGTCGTGACGATCACCAAAGTCAGCGCGGCAAACCGATTTACGGCATCGGCTTTCCAAGGTCTTTTAAAAGAAGCGCGCTCCGGTCTTTTATGTCCTGTCTTGTACATGGTATGATCTCCTTTGGCACCTGAACTTCTCACTCAAAATACCTTCTCTTCGCGTACCGCACGATCTCTCCCGCCGCGTCCTCCGGCGAGACTTCCCCGGCGAACATCTTATCGAGGATCGGGCGGATGACTCCTTCCGCGTCCTTATGGTCGAGAATTTCCAGCTTCTGTCCGGTCATGAGTTCGGAGGTCTTCGAGAGCAGAAAGCGGTCCTTCTCCGTGTAATCCATCCCGATCCGCTCCGTCATGCCGATCTGCGCATCCATCGAGAGCGTCGTTTTGAAATACCGGTCGGGATCCTTCCCGTAAAGAGTGCGGTCGTTCGCTTCGTAGGTATAGTCGTCCGAAGAGAACATTTCGAGGTATTTGACCGCCAGCGACGGATTGGCCGCGTTCCGGTACGCCCACACAAAACTCTCAAGCGGACAGATCCGTTCTCCATCGACAAACGGAAGGGGAAGCGCTTTTTCGACCTCCACCATTGCATACCCCCTTTCCACGGTGGGAATAAGGAGGCGGTTGTCCAAAAGATAGACCGTGTAGCCATCAAACGGGCGGATCACGCCGCAGGCGGAATATTCGGCGAGCTTCCGGGCGGCGGAGACAAAAGCGTCCTCGTCCAGCCGGCCCTTCTCCACGCCGCTCTGGATCAGGGCCTCGAAGATCCACGACAGACAGAAATCCTCCGTCAGCGCGCACCCGCCGTTCACAAGCGGTTTCGCCTCCTCGCAGAGTTCCCAGAAGTCCTCCAGTGTCCAGCCGAGATCCGGCACGGGAAGACCGCTGTCCATGTATACCGGGGTCACGACAAAGCCCTTTGTCTGAAAGCGGAACGGGATCCCGATGAGGTGCCCGTCCCAGGTCATGTACTCCTTTACGCCGTCGGCGAAGTTTTCGGTATTCTTCACGATTCCCTCCTGCTCTTCGAGGGGCAGATAGAGTCCGTAGCGCAAGATCGCGTAAAAGAGATCCCCCTCGTTGCATTTGTCCTGATGGATCACGTCAAACGCCGCGTCTCCGGCTAAAAGATTCAGCCGCAGAAAATCCGGGAACCGGGATGCGGAAACCCCTTTCGCGTCCACACGGCAACTCTCCCGCTCTTCAAAATCCATGAAGGCGGCCTGCACGTCTCCGATTTTCGGATACCCGTCAAGGTCCCTGTTCAGGCGCGCGGGATAGAGGACCGTCAACCGCTCGGACGGGGGCACCGGCTCCGAGGAAAACAGCTGAACCGCGTGATGCGCCGTATCGACAAGCGCAAGACCGTGTTCGTCATAGAATACGGAATCCGTCTCAAAACAGGCGGATTCGGTTTCAAGGAGAGCGCAGATTTCATGATACAGAAATTCCGGCCGAATCGTCTTGATCGTCTGTTCGGCTCCGTCCTCATTGGCAACCCGAAAGAATTGATAGGCAGGGACATACTGCAGAAACCCGAACACACTTCCGTTAAAACAGGTATAGAGGCCCTTGTAGTAGCACTGCGCTCTCTCGCTGAGCTTTCCCGATTTGGGATCGAACGTCAGTATGAGCAGGGTGTCCGGCAGGTCGATCGCCCGCGCAAGGATCAAAAACCGTCCGCTTTCCGGGGCGATGTGCTCGATAGACGAGAACGCATAATCCTCCGCCTCCGTTTCCCTCGTCTCCCCTGTTTTCGGATCCCACAAGAGGAAAGCGCCGCGGTATTCGGCCTGCATCCCTGTTCCGTAGATGCGGATCGCCGCGAGCAAAACGAAATCGCTGTTTTTGCACACGGAAAACCGGTTGTATGACGCCGAGGGATCGTACAGCGCGTTGGCCGTTTTCCCGACGGCGTTTCCGTCTTCGTCGAGGAGCAGGATCCGGTCCCGGTACGCGAGGATGAATCCGTTTCCGTCCGCAAACATCGCTTCGGGCGGTTCCGGGGGATCGAGAACGGCGTTTTCATGAAAGACCGGTTTTTTTGTCGCCTCGCGGGGATAGCTGCCGAGCTGACCGGTTTCCGTGTTCAGGCAATACAGCCGATCCCCGACGGCCTGAATGAACATATCGTGATCTCCGAGCTTCATCATGCCCGCCGGGACGAGGGTTTCAACCGGCTGTTCCTCCGCTTCCGTCACTCCCGGGGATCCGAAAAGATCGGACAGACCGTCTGTCAACAGACCATCGGAAAAATGAAGCGGAGGCGGACCGTCCCCGATCCTGTGCGGACGGCATCCGATGAGAGCGGACACGGGCAGAAAAACGGCAAGGATGGCTGAAAGAATCCGGGTAAATCGTTTCGGCTGCTCCATGAAAAGCTCCTTTCGGTCTGGCCTTTACTCAAAATACTTCCGTTTTGCGTACCGTATGATCTCCCCCGCCGCGTCCTTTGCGGATACTTCTCCGGCGAGCATCCTGTCGAGAATCGGGCGGATCACCGCTTCCGCGTCTGCGTGGTCAAGGATTTCCAGCTTCATATCGGTCATGAGCTCGGAGGTTTTGCCGATCATGAGAAGATCCTTTTCCGACAGATCCGCTTTGATCCTTACGTTTGTGCCGACCACATCCTCCCAGAGCGTGATGATCCTGAAATACCGGTCGGGATCCTTCCCGAAACAGGTTCTGCCTTCCAGATTGTAGATATAATCCTCCGAGGAGATCATTTCCAGATACCGGACGGCGAGCGTCGGATTTTCCGCGTTCCGGTACGCCCAGACAAAGCTCTCGAGCGGGCAGATCCGTTCTCCGTCAATAAGCGGCATGGGGAGAGCCTTTTTCACCTCAACCTGTGCGTAATCCCTCGGACAGGCGGGGATGCGGACTCGGTTTTCCAACAGATACACGGTATTTCGATCAAACGGACGGAACAGACCGGCGGAATCATACAGGAGCAGTGTTTCGGCGGCGGAGAGGATCGCGTCCTCGTCCAATTGACCTTTCTCGATCCCGCTCTGGATCAGGGCCTCCATGAACAGATACAGAGTGTCGGTTTCGGTCAGCGCGGTCCGGCTGTCGACAAACGGTTTCGCCTCCTCACAGATGTCCCAGAAATCGTCCAGCGTCCAGTCTGTGGCCGGCACGGGAAGCCCCGCGTCGAGATAGGCCTCTGTGATGATGAATCCTCTCGTTTCAAAGCGGAACGGGATCCCGATGAGATGATCGTCCCAGGTCATATACTCCTTCACGCCGTCGGCGAAGTTTTCGTAGTTGCCGAGGATCCCTTTTTCTTCTTCGAGGGGCAGATAAAAGCCGTTTTGCAGGATCGTGAAGAGCAAGTCCCCCCGGTCGCATTTGTCCGCATGTACGACGTCGAAATCCGCGTCCCCGGCGAGAAGGGTCTGACGAAGATGCTCCGAAAACCGCAGGGAGGACACCCCTTTCGCGGCAATACGGGCGTTTTCCCGCTCTTCAAAATCCGCGAAGGCCGCCTGCACATCCCCAACCTGCGGGAACCCCTCCCAGTCGACGCTCTGGTGGACGGGGTACAGGACGCGCAGGGTATCCCCGGACGGCGTCGGCGAGACGGACAACAGCAGAAGAATGCGCTGTACCGGATCCGCCACGGCGAGTCCTCTGTCATCATAAAAGATCGTGTGCGTACTGAAAGGCGTGGCTGTCAGATCGTGTACCATACCGACTGCGTCAGCCAGAAAACCCGGGCGGATATTTTTGAGCTTCTCCTCGGAGCCGTCCTCATTCACCCGGAAAAACCGATAGAAGGAAAGGGGATCTGCCCGGAATCCGTACATACTTCCGTCGTACCATGTATAGCTGCCGTTGTCATAAAACCGCGCCCGCTCGGTCAGGGCCCCCGATCCGGGATCGAGCTCGAGTTCCAGGAGGGTGCTCGGCGGATCGTAAAGCCTTGCGAGGATCAGGAACCGTCCGTTTTCCGAGGCGATATGCACGAAATCCGCGGGAGCGCATTCCGTTTCCTTCACCGCGCCCGTTTGCGGATCCCACGTCAGGAACGCACCCCGGTAAGCAGCCTCCAGCCCCTGACCATATACGCGGAGCACCCCGAGCAGAACGGAATCGTCGTTCTTGCAGACGGAAAATCGGTTGTACGTCGCCGAGGGGTCGAATAAGATGTTCTCCGTCTCCCCGACTCTGTTTCCAGCCCCGTCGAGAAGGAGGATCCGGTCTCGGTACACAAGGGCGAATCCGTTCCCGTCCGCGACCATCGCTTCCGGCGTTTCCTCCAGCACGGCGGCCTCCCGGAAAACGGGTTCCTCGGACGCTTCCCGGGGATAGCTCCCAAGCTGCCCGGTCTCGGTGTTGTAACAGTAGACCCGGCTCCCGACGACCTGAATGAACGCGTCGTTGTCCCCGAGCTTCATGACGCCGTAATCCGTGTCCTGCCATGTAAAGAATACTCTGACAATGGCCTCTCGGACGGGCGGGATCGCCATTCCGAGCAAGGCAAAGGCCGTGAGGGCCACAAGGATCCCGATTCCGATTTTACCGAACGTGCTGCGTTTCTTTGCCATACCCGAAAGGATCTTCTCCATCCTGCCGCTGCATCTTTGGCTGACTGGCTGTATCCCCTGAGCGGAAGTCATGGCTTCCCAGTCCTCGAGGATCACTTCCCGGATCGCAATCGTGAGAAGCTCGTCCAGTCTGTCCGATTTATTCATGTTCTTCCGCCTCCCATTTGATTCTGACCGCCTTCCGCGCGCGGGCGAGACGCTGCTGGACGATGTGCTTTGTGATATGGAGTTCCTTTGCGATCTCTCCGTCCGTCATTTCCTCGTTCAGCTTCATTTCGAGGACCTCCCGCAGAGCGGGGGACAGGGAACGGAAGATCGCTTTCATGCGGCGGATGTTCTCTTCGGAGATCAAAAGGTCCTCGGGGGACGGATCCATGATAAGCGCGAAGGAATCCTTCTCTTCGTCGGGAATGAACTCCGCGTCGGACGAGACAGCCGAACTCCTTTTCCGCCTGCGGTGCGCGTCCATACAGAGATTGCGGACGATGCGGAACAAGAGTCCCTTCATCTGCGCGTCTGTCCGGCTCCCGTACCGCTCATAATGGGTCATCAGCTGCGCGAACGCCTCGCTGACAATATCCTCTGCCACGTCCGGACTGACGGATGCTCCCAGTTCTTTCCGGGCATACTGAACAAGAGCGGAACCGTTTTCCTGCCACAGGATACGAACCCGGTTCTGTTCTTCGTCGGAAAGGGTCATTAGCAGAATTGCAAACATGGCTGGCCGTCCATCGTTTTTTTCTTCATTGTAGCATACCGGCTTTTGCCCTGCAAGAGCCTTCTGCTTATAAGACGTCTGAGGGGCGGGATTACTCCATGGGTTGGGAAAAGATTTTTGTGAAGTTTTTGTGAACTCATTCTGTTGAGAATAAAAATGAGAAAAGGAGCCGTCCTTTTTGTTCGGAGACGGCTCCCCATGTTTTATCTCTGTTCGTCCAACGGACGGTACTGCGTTACCCGCTTCAAATATCCTTCCACGTCGCCGTTCAGGACGAGATCGGCATACTCCAGCGGCGCGTTGTATATCAGCCAGTCAAGCTCAGAGCGCTGGTACATATCCTCGGCGTACTCGTTCTCTACGGCGATGGTGTCAATGGCGAGCATGGTTCCGTCCGTATAGAACAGTTCCACATGGTTGGTGTCCATGTTGAACTCACAGGAAATCAGGCGTTTCATAAGTCCTCCAACAATAATGAAAGATTTTGGAGGCATCGTAAGCGTGGGATTGATGGCCTGTGTCTTTATCTTGTGAGATCATTTCATTCCTTATTTCCCTTCGTGAAGGGATAACCTTCCTCCGCCGACGGTCGGGGACCGTCGTTGCTGGTTTCGAAAGGCGGAGTCTTTCGTCATCCCAGCGTCGCGTCGACTGCTTTGATCCACGCCGATCGGAAGCCGTCGGATTCGAGGGAGGAGACCCCCCGGATCGTCGTGCCGCCGGGAGAGCAGACCGCGTCTTTCAGAGCCCCAGGGTGCGCGCCTGCTTTCAGCTCTTCCGCGAGGAGGGACCCCGCGCCGGACATGACCGCTGCCGCCAGACGGTACGCGTCCGCCCGCTTCAAACCGTGCTTCACTCCCGCGTCCCCGAGGGCTTCCGCCGCCATGAAGAAGAACGCCGGTGCGCAGCCGGACAGGGACGCCGCCGCCGCGATCTTCTCCCCGGGCAGGACCACCACCTCCGCAATCGACGAGAACCACCGCTTCGCCCGGGCGAGCTCGTCCTCCGTCAGACCGGTCTCCTCCTCGAACAGCGCGACCCCCGCTCCCACCTTCATGGGCGTGTTCGGCAGGACGTACTGGATCCGGGGGTCGTCCCCGAGGATCTCCCGCAGCCTTTCGAGCCGGACCGCGTTCACCACCGAGATCACCCGCTTCCCCGTGAGAAGATCCCGGATCCCCTCCGCGGCTCCTGCCAGCTGGTCCGGTTTCATCGCCAGAAGGATCCAGTCCGAGGTTTCGGCCAGTTCCCGCGGGGAAGAGCAGATCTCCACAGGGAGTCCCCCGTCTTCGATCCGCTTTTTCAGCTTGTCCCCGTGGGGAGCCCAGGCCGCCATCCGAAGAGTCCCGTCCTTCACATCCGGCGAGAATTCCGCCAGTCCTTCCGCGATCGCCGATCCCATCTGACCGAATCCGAGAAATCCGATGCGCTCCGTTTTCTCTGCCATGTTTCCGCTCCGTTTCCGCCGGATCCGATAGTCCCGGCTTCCGATTTTCTCCATTGTAGCACATTTTTCCGCCCGGCGCAAGACCCCCGGAAGAGATCGCTCCCTCCCCCTCGGCGATTTGCCGCCTCCGCCGCTTTCTGTGCCCCTCCCCCTCGCCGCAATCACCAAATCATGACGGAATTCGTGAATTTTCTCTTTCGTCCTTGCAAATCCCGTCCTCATGCTGTATAATAAAAGGGACCGCTTTTTTCCGCGCGGACCGGCTGACAAGGGAGGAAAGATCCTCTCCCCCGGCGCGCGTTTTCATAGATTTTTCGACGAAAGGGGGCGGCGCCAGTGAGCAAGGACATCGGGATCGATCTCGGTACCTCCACCGTCCTTGTGTATGTCAAGGGCAGAGGGATCGTTCTGAAAGAGCCCTCCGTCGTTGCGATCGACAGAGAAACCGACAAACTGCTGAAAATCGGCCGGGAAGCGCAGGAAATGCTCGGACGCACCCCCGGCAATATCGTGGCCATCCGCCCCCTGCGCGACGGCGTCATCAGCCAGTACGACCTCACCCAGAACATGATCCAGTACTTCATCAAGAAGGCCCTCGGATCCGTTTTGTTCAAACCCCGCATCGTGATCTGCGTCCCCTCCGGCATCACCGAGGTGGAGCAGAGAGCCGTCCACGACGCCGCGCTTCAGGCCGGAGCGCGCAGGGTCTTCCTGATCGAGGAGCCTGTCGCCGCCGCCCTCGGAGCCGGACTGGATATCTCGGGCCCCAACGGACACATGGTCGTGGATATCGGCGGCGGGACCACGGACGTGGCGGTGCTGTCCCTCGACGGCATCGTCGTGTCGGAGTCCATCAAGGTCGCCGGGGATAAATTCGACGAGGCCATCATCCGCCATATCCGCCGCCAGCACAATGTCCTTATCGGCGAGCGGACCGCGGAACAGATCAAGATCCGCATCGGGTGCGCGTGGCCGAGGGAGGAACCCCGGGCGATGGACGTCAAGGGCCGGTGCCTGATCCAGGGCCTGCCGCGGCTCGTCCACGTCACCTCCCAGGAGATCCCGGACGCCCTCAAGGAGCCCATCACCTCCGTCATCGAGGCGATCTGCTCCGTCATCGAGCGCACCCCTCCGGAGCTCGTCGGCGATATCATCCAGAACGGCATCGTCATGACCGGCGGCGGGAGCCTGCTCTTCGGGCTGGACCGGCTGATCGAATACGTCACCGGCATCCGCACGCGGGTCGCCAACAAGGCCGTGTCCTGCGTCGCCATCGGGACGGGCATGAGCCTCGAAAAGATCGGCATGCTGCCCGAGAGCACCGTCAATCTCTCGAGACTGCAGGAAGACAGGCTGTGAACCGGAGCCGGAGGGACCCCCGCGCCGGCCGGCCTGTTTCAAAAAGCCCGCGGGATCGGAGGAGAGGATGAACAGCGATACGCTCAGCATACTGGCGGACGCCATATCCGATGTCGGCGCATGGCAGTGGTGGCATATCTCCGACGATCTGGTCCACCTGGAGTTCTGCGACGTTCAGCTCTATGACGAATCGAGACCGGAGAAGGAAACGCATACGACCGACGTTCTGGCCGTTCGCTTCCGGGGCCATGCTTTTGCGGTTTTTCTGGACCGTTCGGGCGGGAATGACTGGCATGAGCGTTTCCGGGACGACGATTCCGTGCTTTATCCCGTCGATCCGTATGAAATGACGTTTGACAGTGCGGAAGAGGCGGAGCGGGTGCTGAACGATTATCCGAACAGAATACCCGTCGGGGACTTTGCCGGAGCGGAAACGCTTCTGTCCGCAAAGCATCTCCTCTGCGCCAGATGCGGCGAGGTCGGCTTTATCGCCGGAGGGGACGCGTGTGAGGCCGCCGGGGAAAAAGGGATCTGTACGGAAGAAGAGATCAGAGATGCCGCCGAAAAATGGTGGGAGTACTGGCGGACATACTGGAAACGGAGAGGGACAAAGGACGCTTATCCAAAGGATTACGCCTGCGAGGTCACGATCCCCGTGGTCCTGGATCCGCCGGCGGAATAAAAAGCCGGAAAACGACAATTGAGTTTTGCGGACAGATCCCCCTCCACTCCAACCCAATTTCAGAAAGGAAGGAATCACGCCCCTGCTTCTATGGCAGTCCGTGGTTCCTTGTTGTTTCAAAGGCCATGAATACAAGCGCATCAGTCAAACTTTCCGACCCCGGGATCCGCCGGGACTTCTGGCGCAGATGGGTCACGCTCCTTTTGACCGTCGCCGGACAGAACATCATCGTCTACGGCGTCAACCTCGCCGACAACATTATGATCGGACGGCTGGGGGAGGCCGCGGAACTCGCCATCTCCGCCGTCTTTATCGTCAATCAGATCCAGTTCCTTCTGCAGATGATCGTCAACGGCGTCGCGGACGGGACCGTCGTGATCTGCTCCCGCTACTGGGGCGAGAAGAACATCGAGAACATCAAAAAAGCCGCCGCCGCCGCGCTGAGGACCGGACTGCTGATCTCCGCCTTCCTCCTCGCGGCCGTACAGCTTTTCCCCCGCCCCATCCTCTCCGTCTTCACCGACAAAAGGGACGTGATCGAGGAAGCGGTCTCCTACCTGCGGATCGTCTCCGTCACCTACGTCTTCTTCGCCGCGACCCAGGTCCTGCTTGCCATGCTCCGCTCCGTCGAGCGCGCCATGATCGGATTCGTCGATTCCTGCTGCGCCCTGGTCGTCAACCTCTTTCTGAACTACGGCCTGATCTTCGGGCATTTCGGCTTCCCGGCCCTCGGCATCCGCGGCGCGGCCATCGCCACCCTCGCCTCCCGCATCGTCGAGCTCGTCGTCGCCGTCGTTTACCTCGCGTTCTTCGACAGGAGGCTGAACGTCCGGTTCTCCGAGCTCTTCCGCACCGATAAGGAGATCACCGGGAAATACATCCGCGTCGCCCTGCCCGTCATGGCCTCCGGGACCTCCTGGGGCATTGCCATGGCGATCCAGACCGCTTTCCTCGGCCACCTCGAGGACTCCGTGATCACAGCCAATTCGATCGCATCCACTCTGTTCCAGGTCGTGTCCGTGTTCATCTACGGCTCCGCCACCGCCGCGTCGGTCATGATCGGCAAGACGATGGGAGAGGGGAAGGACGATCCCGACGCCCTCAAAAAGGAGATCCGCCACCGGGCCGGATGGATGCAGATCCTCTTCCTCTGCCTCGGACTGGCGACCGGCGCGATCCTCTTCTGCTCCCGGAGCCTGATCCTCGGCTTCTACGATATTGGCCCGGAGACCGAAGCGCTGGCGAAGCAGTTCATGGCCGTGCTCTCCGTCACCGTCGTCGGGACCGCGTATCAGATGGCCTGTCTCACCGGCATCGTGCGGGGCGGGGGAGACACCAAATTCGTCTTCATCAACGACCTGATCTTCATGTGGGGCATCATTCTCCCCTCCTCCTTCCTCGCCGCCTTCGTCTTCCGCTTCCCCCCGGTGGTCATCTTCGCCTGCCTCAAGGCCGACCAGATCCTGAAATGCTTCGTCGCCGTCGTGAAGGTCAACCGGTATCGGTGGATGAAGAAGATTTGAGTGAATGGGAATTATGAGGGATGTCCGCGTCGGGGGATGTGCGGTGCGGGATTTGAGTATGGATTTTATGGGTAAGGAGTCGGCGTTGGGACGCGCGTTTCTGTATCGAAAACTGCCGCCGCATCCTCGCGTGTTTGAACAGATTCAGACATGACGGGCGGAATATGGACCCAACCCCGCGCGGTCTTCGGTCGTACAGTTGAAACATGCGCAGAACAAGTTCTGCGGGCTTCGCCGGTGATTCAGTCGCGCATTGGAAGAGGGACAAAGTGCGGTTGGTCGGGATGATGTTTCACGTGAAACAATCGTGATTTCGGACGGCTGACCCCTGCGTTCCGCTTTTCTTTGTCATTCTGAGGAGCCTGCGACGAAGAATCTCCGCACGTGGAGGATGGGTTGGCCTCGAAGTTGGGAGATTCTTCGCTGACGCTCAGAATGACAGCGTGGAGGCGAAATGAAATGTGCAGCGGCCGAAATTGAGGAGTGTTTCACGTGAAACGATCATGATTTCGGACGGTTGACCCCCA
>CACZNC010000071.1 GCA_902782445.1 uncultured Ruminococcus sp. | reverse complement strand
GAGCAGGACCACCGCGCAGAGCACATAGACGGCGAACCGTCCGAGCGTGCGCAGTCCACGACGCCGGCTGGCCCGTTTTTCGGCCTTCTTCCGCGCCTTGACGTCTCTCTCCATCCGAGCCCGCGCGTCCGATACCCGGGGATTCGCGGGATTGCGGGGTGGACTATACGCCGTTCCCCGTCCGGGATTCGGATGGACATAGGGCGGAGGCGTGCGGGAATTGCCGTATACGTTCCCCCGGGAGGGAGAGGACTGCGGATAGGGAGCCTGATTGTAGTTCTGCCGCGGGACCTGCCGGGCATCCTGTCGGGCACTCTGCCGGGCGTAACCGTTCGGAGGGACGTTCCGCATCGGGGGCCGGTTCCCGGGATTCTGCCTCGAGACAGCGTTTCCGTTCTGCGCGGAAGTTCGTCCGGGGCGGGAAGCGGGGATCTGCCCGGATCTCTGAGGGCTCATCCGCGAAGGATCCCGGGACATACTGTTCTGCGCCGTCCCGGGCGGGGAAGAGTTCGGAGGATACGGAGCGCGGGAGGGGGCTTGTCTCTGCGCCGCGTCAGGCCGTACCCGGGCCACGGAATCGCTCCGCCGCCGGTTCGGATTCGGATTGTTCATCGAATCGCCTCCTCCTTTCTGGTTTCACATACGATGAAATAGGGACTATCCGGGGAATTGAGCATACGGAACCGGGCGATGGAATAGCGGAACCGGGAGAGGGAAGAGAAGTATTTCTCCAGTTCCTCGCCCTCCGCCGCGCCTTCCGCGTGACCCGGATAGACCGCCACCAGCAGGACCGCGTCTTCTCCGAGCAGAGAGAGGGCGTTTGCCACGGCGGGCAGGGTCGTCTTCCGCATGGTGGTGAGCTGTTTCCGTCCGCTCCCGGGCAGATACCCGAGATTGAACATACCGGCGCGGATCGGAGCTTTCACGAATTCCGGCGCCCTGTCGTGGGACGCGCAGATCAGACGCCAGTTGTCCGGGCAGGCATTCGCGCGCAGGTTCTTTTCCGTCGAGAGCAGGGCGTCCGGCTGGATATCGAATGCGGTGACCGTCCCCCGGGGACCCACGGTTTTCGAGAGAAAGACGGTGTCGTAGCCGTTCCCCATCGTGAAGTCCACGGCGCAGTCCCCTTCCCGCAGATGGGCGAGGATGAACTGTTTCTGCAGAGACAAAAGATCCACCACGGCGCCTCTCCTCCCCGAATGACCGTTTAGTTCCGTTTCGCTTCCGCCGCGCGGGCAGCAGCCAGATCGAACGCCTTCATGTTGATCTCGAGGGCCTTTTCCGGCACGCAGGCGGCCACGGCGTTTCTCAGGATCTCCGTATCGAAGCCCAGCGCGTCCGCGGCGAGCCCGATCAGAGCGACGTTGGCGGCACGGGCATTTCCGGCTTCCGCGGCGATGGCGGGGGCGTCGAAGGCCCGGATATCCACCCCGAGGGCCTTGATGTCGTCGAGGAGCCCTTCGGGATATTCCGCGGCTCCGGTGATGACGGGCATCGGATTGATCTGCTGGGTGGAGGTCACGAGGACCCCGCCGTTTTTCAGATTGGGCAGCCAGCGCGCGGCTTCGAGCAGTTCAAAGCTCAGGATCACATCCGCGTCGCCCCGCCCGATCACGGGAGAATACACCTCGTCCCCGAACCGGACGTAGGTGACGACGGAACCGCCCCGCTGGGACATGCCGTGGACTTCGGAGACCTTCACGTCCAGTCCCGAATCCATCGCGGCGCGGCCGAGTATTTTGGAAGCGAGCAGGGTCCCCTGTCCCCCGACGCCGACGATCATGATATTCTTGGACATGGTGACCTCCTTACAGCGCGCCGAAGCGGCACATCTGACTGCAGAGACCGCAGCCGACGCACATGCTTTCGTCGATCTTCGCTTTCTTACCGGTCACGGAGATGCACGGGCATCCGATCTTCATGCAGGACCGGCATCCGACGCATTTCTCCGCGTCCACCTGAATGGGCGGATTCTTCTTCACGGACTTCAAAAGGGCGCAGGGGCGGCGGCAGATCACCACGGACGGGCAGGGAGCCGCGACCTCTTCCTTCACGACCTTTTCGAGTTCGGCGAGATCGTTCGGATCCACCGCGCGGATGTGGTCGGCAGGGACGCCGAGGGCCGCGCAGATCGCCTCGAGGGAGAGGTTCGGCGCGGGATTGCCCATCAGGGTCTTGCCGGTGAGCGGGTTGTCCTGATGCCCGGTCATGCCGGTGATGGAGTTGTCGAGGATAAGAGTCGTCGTGTTTCCGCCGTTGTAAACCACGTTCACCAGGCCCGTGAGACCGGAGTGCATGAACGTGGAGTCGCCGATCACCGCCACGTACTTGTCTTCCTCGCCCCGGACCTTGCAGGCGCCGTGGAGGGAGGAGATCGACGCGCCCATGCAGTAGACGGAGTCGATGGCGGAGAGGGGAGGAACCGCGCCGAGGGTGTAGCATCCGATGTCGCCGGAGACGCGGAGCTTCAGTTTCTGGAGCGTGTAGAAGACGCCGCGGTGCGGACATCCGGGGCAGAGGACCGGAGGACGGGCGGGGATGGGAGCCCCCACTTCGCAGCAGTCCGGTTCGATCCCGAGCAGCCGTTCTCTGAGCAGCTCTTCCGAGTATTCGCCGCAGAGGGGGAGGACGTCCTTGCCGGTCACGGTGAGACCGAGGGCGCGGCAGTGATTTTCGATCACGGGATCCAGCTCTTCGATCACGACGAGGGTGCTGTGCTTCGCCGCGAAGTCGAGGATCAGCTTCTTCGGCAGGGGATTGAGCAGGCCGAGCTTGAGATAGGAGGCGGATTTGCCGTAGGTCTCCTTCGCGTAGTTCCAGCAGTTGCCAGCCGTGATGACGCCGATCTCCGCGCCGTTTTCCTCCACCGTGTTGAGGGGCGTGACTTCCGCGTATTCCGCGAGGGCGGCGAGGTGCTCTTCCACCACGACGTGACGCTTTTTCGCGTTGGCGGGCATCATGACGTGCTTGCCGGGATCCTTGACGTAGGGCGCGACTTCACGCTCGACTCTCTCGCTCAGTTCCACCGGGGACCGGCTGTGGCTGACGCGGGTGGTCAGGCGCAGGATCACGGGGGTGTCGAAGCGTTCGGAGAGCTCGTAGGCCGCTTTCGTGTATTCCTTGCATTCGGCGGCGTTGGAGGGCTCCACCATCGGGAGCTTCGCCGCGATCGCGTAATGACGGCTGTCCTGTTCGTTCTGGGAGGAGTGCATCCCCGGGTCGTCCGCGACGCCGATCACCATGCCGCCGCCGATCCCGGTATAGCCGGAAACGAAGAGCGGATCGGCCGCCACGTTCAGACCGACGTGCTTCATGCCGCAGAAGGAGCGTCCGCCGCCCACCGCCGCGCCGAGAGCCGCCTCGAACGCCACTTTTTCATTGGGAGCCCATTCGGAGTACATCTCCGGATAAGTAGCCGCGAACTCCGTGATCTCGGTGGACGGAGTTCCGGGATAACTGGAAACGAAACGGACGCCGGCTTCCCAGAGGCCGCGGGCGACGCTTTCGTTGCCGAGGAGCAGTTTTTTCATCTGATCTCTTTCCGACGAGGTTCTGTTGACCTGCGTCTTTCTCTGTGCGGGGATTCTGATTCATCTTACATTATACTATATTCCCGCATGATTATCAAGAGGACGGACGAAAAAAACGTGCCCGGAAAGCCGGAAAAACCGCGAAAAATAAAGAAAAACCGGACGAAGAGCTTGAAAAGCCCAAACATCCGGCTATTGATACTATATTCCTTCTATAAAGCTGTCTTCATGGGTTTTGATCGCTCTCCGTAGAATGCGAACGGCCTTGCCGTGAGCTCGCGAAGGATAACCCTGNNNNTTCACATTATTGATGTAGCCTGTCCCTATCCATTTCAGAAGTTCTTGCCAGGCTTCTTTCAAGAAGCCGCGTAACCCCTTAGAAGGGATTTAGTATGAGTTGCAGTTTCCGTCCGTCTGATTCAAAGAACGGCGGGAGAGGCCTCCCGATCAGATCCCCAGTTCTTCCTTCGCCCTGCGGAACATGAACACCAGTTCTCTGTCGCTCATGGTGGTGGTCCTTCCTCCGGCGTACTCCGCGTCCACCATCTCCTTCATCTTTGCCACCACCGGGGAGCGCTTGTCGTACTGGGCGGCGTCCGGATCCGGGCAGCGGTGAGCTAGCCAGTGCGCCAGTCCGGCCTGACCGCTTGTGGCGGAGATGGCGACCTGCGCCGGGCGGTTCAGGAGCTTTTCCGTGTTGAAGATGTTGTAGATCTCCTCGTCCTTCATCAGCCCGTCCGCGTGGATCCCCGCCCGGGTGATGTTGAAATCCTTCCCCACGAAGGGCGTCCGCGGCGGGATCTCGCACCCGATCTCATGCTCGAAGTATTCCGCGATCTCCGTGATGACCGTGGTGTCCATGCCGTTCGTCGTGCCGCGTAGGGAGGCGTATTCCATCACCATTGCCTCGAGGGGGGTGTTGCCGCAGCGTTCGCCGATCCCCAGCACGGCGCAGTTGACCGAAGAGCAGCCGTAGAGCCAGGCCGTCGAGCTGTTGGAGACCGCCTTGTAGAAATCGTTGTGCCCGTGCCATTCCAGCATGTCCGAGGGGATCCCCGCATAGTGGTTCAGACCGTAGACGATGCCGGGGACGGAACGGGGAAGAGCCGCGCCGGGATAGCTGACGCCGTAGCCCATGGTGTCGCAGGCCCGGATCTTGATCGGGATCCCGCTCTCGTCGGAAAGCTCCTGCAAAGCCTCGGCAAAGGGCACGACGAAGCCGTAGAAGTCCGCCCGGGTGATGTCCTCGAAATGGCACCGGGGCGAGATCCCGAGGGAGAGGATCTCCTTCACGACGCCGAGATAGCGGTCGAGGGCGGTGGCGCGGGTCAGGCCCATCTTGTTGTAGATATGGTAGTCCGAACAGGAGACGAGCACCCCGGTCTCCCGCACGCCGAGGGATTTCACAAGCTGAAAATCCTTCGACGCCGCCCGGATCCACGTGGTGATCTCCGGGAACTGATATCCGAGATCCTGACAGGCGGCGAGGGCGTCCCGGTCCTTTTTGGAGTAGACGAAGAACTCCGCCTGCCGGATCATCCCGTTCGGTCCTCCGAGGCGGTGGAGCATGGTGTAGATATCCGTGATCTGCTTCACCGTGAAGGGGGCCTGGGCCTGCTGTCCGTCGCGGAAGGTGGTGTCGGTGATCCAGATATCCTTCGGCATGTTCACCGGCACAAAGCGGTGGTTGAAGGAGACCTTCGGGACGCTCTCGTAGTCGTAGAGACGGCGGTAGAGGTTCGGGGTCGCTCTCTCCTGCAGGGAATAGCGGTAGGAGGACTGCTCGATCAGGTGGGTGTTCTCGTCGTAGGCGATCTTCGTATCGTGCTGGCGGGTTTCCATCCCGAAATTGCCCGCTCCGTTCTGCATCCAGTCGTTCTTTTGCATTTTAACTCCGTCGAAATTTCATTTTCAATCGTTTGTTCCCCTATTATAGCACAGAAAATGAATACAGTCAAGCCGGAACTTGCAGATTTCTGGGAAAAACGCCCGGAAAAACCGCCTCCGTCCCGTCCCTTTCGAAAATGAAGTGCGGCTTTACCCCGCTTGAGGACGGCTCGCTTGCGCCTCTTCCGGTTCCATGTTATAATAAAGTCAACGAAAGCGCTTTCGAAATCCTTTCACACAGGAGAGCAAAGATGAATCAGGAAACCATCGGAAAGAACATCCGCGAAGCCCGCCGCCGGAAGGAATGGACGCAGGCCGCCCTTGCCGAACGTCTCGCCGTCACCGAATCCGCGGTCAGCCAGTGGGAGATCGGAAAAACCTCCCCGGATCTTTTGATGATCCCCGGGATCTGCGGCGTCCTCGGCGTGTCTGCGGACTGGCTCCTCAGCGTGGACGCGGAAAAGCGCGCGAAGGAGATCGAAGAAATCATGAAGCGGGCGAACGACCTCGACCGGAACGGACGGCGGGCGGAATCCCTTCCCATCCTCGAAGAGGCGGTTCTCCGCTATCCCGAGAACCATGAACTCGCCCGCTGGCTGATGCATGCCACAGACGATCCGGACCGGAAGATCGCCATCGGAGAGCGGCTTCTCGAGGAATGCACCGAGGAAGGATACCGTTCTTCCGCCATGCAGACTCTGATCTATACCTACAAGGAGAAAGGCAACCTCCAACGCGCCAAAGAACTTGCCCGGCAGATGCCCGGACTCTGGACAACCTCGGACGTCTTTCTCACCCACATAGCCGAGGGGGAGGAGTATCAGGAGCAGGCTCGGATCCTTCGCTTTCAGCTTTTGAATCTGCTGTACGAGGCCATGCACTACGGAACCGTTTACGGGGAGAGCGAACGATATTACACGGAAGACGAGCGGGCAGAAGTCGCCAAAAAGTGCATTGCCCTCTTTGAGCTTTTCTTCGAAGACGGGGATTATGCATTCCATCACGGCAGTCTTGAAGAAGAATACCTTGATCTTGCGAAATGGCACGCACGACGCGGGGAAACGGATGACGCGCTCGACTGCCTCGGAATAGCCGCCGACCATGCGCTGAAATTCGTCGAATACACGGAAAGCGAACGGGGTTCTTACCATCATACGTCCCTGTTGTTCCGCGGAGCGACGGGGGGCGGGGACGTCGGATTGTGGTCGGAACAGAATTCCGCATCCGACGTGCTCGAAAAAATGAAAAAGCCGGACTTCGACAGCCTCCGGGAAACGCCCGCCTTCCGGGAGATCGAAGAACGGCTCAATTCCGCCGCCGGACCGTGGCACGTCGCGGGAACCTGAACCGGGACGGATAAGAGGCAAACGGAATAAAACCGACAGAGGACGGCTCCGGCTGTCCTTTGTCCATGCCCCGGATTCGCGGAAACGGCGAAAAAATCTCGCGGAATGCGTTATTGCAATCCGATCCGGGAGAGGGTATAATGAAGTCACCCGGGAATCCATCACAATCCGCGCGGACACAGGAGAACAAAATGAAACTGAATCTCGGAGAAAACATCCGAAAGCACCGCCGCCGCCTCGATCTGACCCAGGACGAGCTGGCGGAACGCCTCGGCGTGAGCTTCCAGACGGTGAGCCGCTGGGAGAACGGGACCACCTACCCCGACATGGAGCTTCTGCCGGAGATCGCCGATCTCTTCTCCGTGACCGTGGACGCCCTGATGGGGGTGGACCGGGTGACGGAGGAGAGGAAGGTCAAGGTCTATCTCGACAGATTCCAGAAAGCCGTCGGCTACGGCCGCATCGACGAATGCATCGGGATCGCCCGGGAAGGGATCGCGGAGTTCCCCAACAACTACGCGCTTCTCGGCAAGCTCATGTACGCTCTTTTCCTCGAAGGGGACAGCGACGGCTCGAATCCCGACTGGAAGGAAGCGTCAGAGCGCAACGACGCGGAGATCGTCTCCCTCGGCGAACGGATCGTGAAATACTGCGCCGACGGGGATATCCGCAACGAAGCGAAGCGGCTTCTGGCCTTCAACCACTGCGAGATGGGCAGGAAAGCCGAAGGCCGCGCGATCTATGAGACGCTCCCCCTCTTCGAGCACTGCCGCGAACTGAACATCGGCTGGGCTCTGGAGGACAAAGAGGAGCTCAAAAAGAACGAGCTCTGGTATCTCACCACCGGATTCGATCTGGTGTACAGCGGTCTTTGGCAGTGCTGCGACAGGAGACCGATCGAAGAGCAGCCGGCCTTTCTCGACGCGATGGAGCAGATCGAAGACCTCCGTCACGGCGGGAAACGGCGGATCGGTTCGGAGCACTACGGTGAATTTCAGTTTGCCGTCAAGCGCGCCTCTGTCGCCGCAAAGCTCGGACGCGAGGAGGAAATGTTCGCCGCGCTCCGCCGTGCCGTGGAGGAAGCCTCCGCCTTCGACGCCTGGCAGGAGGACGAGACGATGATCTTCCCCTTTGAGGGCGAGAAGACGAACAGCCGCGCGGACTATGAGACGGACAACGAAAGCGGCGCGCGTCAGAGGCTCAGGGAACGGGAACTGACCTCTGCGGAATTCGCCCCCTACCGCGATTCCGAACAATTCCGGGCGATCCTTGCCTCTCTCGCGTGATCCGGGAGGAGGTCCCTTCGGCAAGCCGCCTTTTCCCGGCAAGAAAGCTCCCCTTCATAACGAGGCGGGAGCTTTTTCCGCGCTTTCCGCCCCTTCATTTCCCGCGGTTCCCTCTTGAAAAACCGGCCCGCGTGTGATACAATACAGGCAGGATCGAAAGCTGAAAACAGAGGATGTTTTATGACCGAAAAGCAAGCGGCGGAACGAGTGGAAGAACTGAGAAAAATCATCGTCCGGGCCGCCGATCTGTATTACAATCAGGACGCGCCGGAAATGTCCGATTTCGAGTACGACTTGCTCTTTGACGAGCTGAAAAAACTCGAAGCGGAATTCCCGGGACTGGACGATCCCGAATCCCCGACGCACCGGGTGGGGGGCAAAGCCTCCGAGAAATTCGAGAAAGTCACGCACCCCGTCCGGATGGGCTCCCTCTCGGATGTCTTTTCCGAGGATGAAATGCGGGACTTCCTCGCCCGGACCGCGAAGACCCTCACGGAGGCGGGTGTCCCCGAGCATGAGATCCTCTGGTCGGTGGAGCCGAAGATCGACGGGCTGAGCGTCTCCCTGACCTACGAGCGGGGGCGGCTGGTCCTCGGCGCGACCCGGGGGGACGGCACGGTGGGCGAAAACGTCACCGAAAACCTCATGACCGTCGCGGGCATCCCCCATGTCCTCCCCGAACCCCTCGATCTCACGGTCCGCGGCGAGGTCTATATGCCCCGCGGAGTCTTCGAGGAACTGAACGAGGAGAAGGAGAGGGCGGGAGAGCGGACCTTCGCCAATCCCCGGAACGCCGCGGCCGGATCCCTCCGCCGTCTCGACGCATCGGAGACCGCCGCCGCAAGGCTCGACATCTTTGTCTTCAATTATCAGACCGGATCCCTGTACGCGGATGGACATGAGCCCGCCACCCACGAAGAGACCATCCGCCGCATCGGGGAACTGGGCTTCCACTGCGTGGGGATCCGCGCCGTGACTTCCGACCCCGACCGGGTGATCGAAGCCATCCGGGAGATCGGGGCGGAGCGGGACAGCCTGCCCTACGGCATCGACGGCGCTGTGGTGAAGCTCGACGACCTCGGACAGAGAAGAATAGCCGGAGAGACCCCCGCCGTTCCGAAATGGGCCGCCGCCTTCAAATATCCCCCCGAACAGAAGGAGACGAAACTGCTCTCCATCGAGGCGAACATCGGACGGACGGGAGTGCTCACTCCCCTCGCCGTCCTCGAACCCGTGAAGCTGGCCGGGACCACCGTCTCCCGGGCCACCCTGCACAACATCGACATCATCCGCGAGCGGGACGTCCGCATCGGGGACACCGTGATCGTGCGCAAGGCCGGAGACATCATCCCCGAGATCCTCGGATCCGTCAAGGAAAAACGGACGGGGGACGAGATCCCCTTCGCCTTCCCCGAGACCTGCCCCTCCTGCGGCGAACGCCTCTTCTGGGACAGCGAGGAAGGGGACTCCGGCGCGCTCCGCTGTCAGAATCCCGCCTGTCCCGCCCAGCTTGAACGCGGGATCATCCACTTCGCCTCCCGGGGCGCCATGAACATCGACGGCCTCGGCCCCGCCCTGGTGAAAGCCCTGATCGACGGGGACCTGATCCGGGACGCCGCCGACCTCTTCACCCTCAAAAAGGAGGACGTCGCCGCTCTTCCGCGCATGGGGGACAAGTCCGCCGACAATCTTCTCTCCGCCGTCGAAAACGCGAAGAACGCCGGTCCCGCCCGCCTGCTCTACGCCCTCGGGATCCGGCATGTGGGAGAGATCGGAGCGGAAACCCTCATCGCCCGGTTCCGTTCGGTGGACGCGCTGTTCTCGGCCACCGAGGAGGACCTCGCGGCGGTGGAGGACGTCGGAGAGATCACCGCGCGCACCGTGAGGGCGTTCTTCGATCTTCCCGAGACAAGGGCCCTCTTCGAAAAGCTGAAAGCCGCGGGCGTCGTCACGGCTCTGGCGGAAGGAACGGGCGCGGAGAACGAGAACTCTGCCGGGAGCGCGGTATTCGAGGGCCTGACCTTCGTGCTCACCGGGACCCTGCCCACCATGACGCGCCCGGAGGCTACGGAAATCATCAGGAAACACGGCGGAAAAGCCACGGGGAGCGTCTCGAAAAAGACCTCCTACGTGCTCGCCGGATCGGACGCGGGATCCAAACTGCAAAAAGCGCAGGAACTGGGGATCCCGATCATCGGCGAGGAGGAATTTCTCGCCATGCTGGGAGGAGAATGATATGGAGATCGCAATCTGGGTCGTCTGCGGCGCCGCGGGACTGCTTCTGCTGTTCGGGCTGATCGGAGGGTACTGCATGTACCGCTTCGCCATCCGCCGGGACGACAAACGGACCAACCCCTATTGGGACAGACCCCTCAAGAAGCCGGATTCCGTCACGGAAGAGGAATTCGAGAAGATGCGGGAAGGGGAAGATCTTCTGAAATCGAAGATGTGCGAATTCTATTCCATGCGCTCCCGGGACGGGCTTCGGCTGGTCGCGCGGTATTACCGCCATCCGTCGGAGCGCGGGATCTTCCTCATGGTCCACGGCTACCGCTCCTCCTCCATCGCCGATTTTTCGGGAGCGGTGAAATCCGTCTGGGACATGGGCTACTCCCTCTTCATGATCGACGAGCGGGCCCACGGACGGAGCGAAGGCCGCGCGATCGGATTCGGCGTGCTGGAACGGTACGACGTCGTCGACTGGGCGAAGATGATCGGAGAGCAGTTCCCGGGCGTCCCGGTCGTGGTGGACGGCGTTTCGATGGGCGCGGCGACGGTCATGTTTGCCTGCGGCGTCGGCTGGCCGGACAATGTCAAGGCCGTCGTTGCGGACTGCGGCTTCACCTCCGCGGGGGATATCTGCAAGACCTGCATGAAGAAGTGGTTCCATCTTCCCGCCTTCCCGGTCTATTACGGCGCGAAGCTCTGGACCCGGCTCCTCGGACACTACGACCTGGACGCGGTCTCGGCGAAGGAATCCCTCAGAAAGCTCGCGGATCCCGCCCTCTATCCCCGGCCCCTGCCGATCCTGATCGCCCACGGACGCGAAGACGGATTCGTCCCCTACCGCATGAGCGAGGAAAACGTCAAAGCCTTCGCCAAAGACGACGGATCCCTCGCCCCGAACGCGGAGCTCTTCACCTCCGACACCGCGGAGCACGGCATGTCCTTCCTGCGGGATTACGACGGCTACATGGCTGCCCTCGCGCGGCTCTTCGACAAGGCGGGGCTTCCCCACGACCGGGTCGAGGAAGAAGAATTCGTCCCCGAAACGCCCATCGAAGAACTGACCAGACCCGAAATGCCCGCGGGAGACCTGTTCACGATCAACTGAAACGGAGCACCGCCTCCCCATCATCACCAAAGGAGATTTGGAATATGGCACGCTGGAGCATCCACCCCACGGAAAACGCCGTCCTCTGGACCCCCGGACCGGACGAACGCCACGTCGACGACTATGAAATGGCGGGGTACCGCTGCGCCTTCGTCGTGACCTACGGGACGGACGAAAACGGCTTCGTTCTGAAACACCACCCGATCTTTCCCTCCCTCCGCCTCCGTCCGAACAACACCCACGCCACCTATCAGCTGGACGTCCCTCCGGAAAAATGGCCCGCTCCCGCTCTGAACGGCGAACCCGTGAAGGAGGTCCTCCGCTCCGTCAAGCTGAACGGCACGCTGGAGATCGAGACCGTGTCCGCCGACGGGGCCCTGAAAATCCTGCGCCGGTGTTATCCCTCCACCGATTTCCGCGCCGCCTACGAACTGCTGACCGTCACGGCCGCGGGGGAGGATCCCGTCGCGTTCAGCCTGACGGCGGGCGGGGGAGAGATCGATCAGACCCTGGGGCCGATGGGCATCAATATCTGCGAGGTCCATACCGATTTCGACGGGCTCTCCGCCATGCTGAAACCGGGCGAGAGCATAGACTGTTCCGTCGCCGTCACGGGTCGCGTCGCCAATGAAGAGCCGGAATTCGACGAGGCTCGGACCGAGTACCGCCGCCGCCTCGAAAACATCGACCGCCTGACCGCCCCGATGCAGCTCGACACAGGGAACCGCGCCCTGGATCTGATGTTCCGCTTCGCCAAACTCCGGGCCGGGGAATCCGTCTATGACACCCGGTACGGCCTGATCCACTCCCCGGGCGGCTACTCCTATTTCGCCGCGACCTGGTGCAACGATCAGGTAGAATACGCGGGGCCCTACTTCGCCTATACCGGGGACGAAAATCTCATCGAAGCCAGCCTCAACGCCTACCGGATGTACATGCCCTTCATGTCCGACCGCTACGAGCCGATCCCGTCCTCCGTCATCGCCGAGGGCATCGACTACTGGAACGGAGCCGGGGACCGGGGAGACGCCGCGATGTACCTCTACGGGGCCTCCCGGTTCGCCCTGACCGTCGGGGACCGGGAGATCGCGCGGGAACTCTGGCCGGCAGTCCGCTGGTGCGCTGAATACTGCGAGCGGAAGAAGAACGCGGCGGGCGTGATCGCCTCGGACAGGGACGAGCTCGAAGGCCGATTTCCCTCGGGCGACGCCAATCTCTGCACCTCCACCCTCTGCTATGCCGGTCTCCTCGCGGCGGCGGAGCTCGCGGACGAATTCGGGGACGACGGGGAGGGGGATCTGTATCGCGCCCGGGCTTCCGAACTCCGCCTTGCCATCGAAGCGTTCTTCGGATATGAGATCCACGGGATCCCGGCCTACCGCTATTACGACGGATGCGAGGTCATGCGCTCCTGGATCTGTATGCCCCTCTGCGTCGGGATCTACGACCGGGCACAGGCGACGGTGGACGCGCTGACCTCCGAATACCTCATGCGGCCGGACGGCTTCCTCACCTCCGAGGGATCCGAGACGATCTGGGACCGCTCCACCCTCTACACGCTGCGGGGCGTCTTCGCGTCCGGCTTCACCGATAAGGCCTGGGAACTGCTGGACCGCTACGTCGGCAACCGACTGTTGGGCGAGCGGGTGCCCTACGCCGTGGAAGCCTATCCCGAGGGCGGACGGCGTCACCTCTCCGGCGAGAGCGCGTTGTTCTGCAAGGTGATCCTCGAGGGACTTCTCGACCTCACGCCCTCCACGCTCTCCTCCTGCACCCTGAAACCGAATCTGCCCGCGGGGCTCGATCACCTATACCTGACGGATATCCGGGCTTACGGGGGGGCCTTCTCTGTCTACCTTGACCGGGAGAACTGCCGCGTGACGCGCATGAACGGGGAACTGCTGGCGGAAGGAAAGCCCGGCGAACTTCTCACCGTGAATTTCTGAGAGGCCGAAACGAAAAGGAGAAAGAACATGAAACTGACGCTCATGACCTACAACATCCAGCACGGCCACATCCACCGCTCGGATCCCGGACGGATCGCGCTCGGGGAAATGGCGGAGGTGATCCGGCAGAGCGGCGCGGACATCATCGGCCTGAACGAGGTGCGCGGACGCGGTCCCCACCCGGAATACACGGCGCAGGTGGAGGAGATGGCGGCCTACCTCGGGTTCCACTGCTTCTTCGGCCGTTCGATCTGTGTGGGCGGGCCGAATCCCTACGGAAACGCGGTGCTATCCCGCTGGCCGATCTGCGAGGCGAAGGTCTTCCACATCCCGGATCCCTGCGCAGCCGATCGGGTCCGCCGATTCGAGCACCGGAGCATCCTGCGGGCTGTGGTGGAACTGCCGGAGGGCGGGGAATTCGCCGTGTTCAGCTCCCATTTCGGACTGACCTCCCCGGAGCAGAAGAACGCCGTGACGCTGGCCTCCGCCCTCACCGACGCGGAAAAACTGCCCTTCGCCCTGATGGGGGATCTCAACGTGACGCCGGACGATCCGGTCCTCGCTCCCCTCGACGAGCGGCTGAACACCACCCACGCGTTCCTCGAAGGCCAGTTCTCCCATCCCTCCCACGCCCCCGTCGACCGGATCGACTACATCTACGTGTCGAAATCCGTCAAAGTTATAGCCGCGGAGGTTCTTCCGGCGCAGGCAAGCGACCACCGTCCCGTCCGCGCGGAGGTCGAGATCCCGTCGGAATCGGACGGATCCTTCCGATATTCTGAATAAGTACGAATAATCAGCCTGTCCCGCCGCATCGCCGCTTTTCGCTTTCCGGGAATCCGCACGACTTTTGCACAGCCTGTGGAAAACCCCTTTGGAAAACGGATTCCGACCCGCGGCGGGACGATTGTCTCTCAAAAAAGGAGCGGAAGAGCCTGTATGAAATATCAACCTGCCCGCCCGGAAGATTCCGGGATTTTGACCCGCGCGATGCAAAATCTGATCCGATCCGCGATGGAGAAGTTCCTTCGATCATGAAAAAATCTCCCCCGATCCGTCCGGTCTTTCCCGGATTTCGGGGGAGTTGTCATTTTACGGCAGCTTCGGCGGCGATGCGGTCTCGGCTCCTTCGATTTTCGGATTCCGGCCCCAGTCGCGCCATGCGAGGTCGATCCCGGCCATCTCCGTCAGGCGGCGGTTGTCCTCCTCTTTCAGCGGCTCGTACAGGACGGAGAAGTCCTGATAGATCACGCCGTCCGTCGGGGAGTAGCAAAGCTCGATTTTCGCCCCGCTTTTGAGCCGGAGGGTGACTTTCCGCTCCGTCTGGACGCTCAGGGGCTTCTCTCCCGCGAGATACGCTCCGCTGTCCGCCCACACCCGCCCGGGGGGATCCGTTTCGGGGGGAGCGCAGACGAGGTTTCTGAACACTTCGTACAGATAGGCGAGATCTTCCGGGTCCCGCGTTACGGTCTTTTCGACCCGGACGCTCTTTCCGACTTTCGAACGGTCAAAATCCGGCTTTTCCCACATCACGCTTTCGAGATCACCGGGACCCTCCGCGCCGCAGATCCGTTCCAGAACATCGCCGAAGGTGTAAGGCGTGCCGACGCTCAGCTTTTCGCCGTCCGACGCGGGGATGAATCCGAATTCCACCATGTTTCCGATCCCTTCCTCAGTCAGATAGGGCTGGAATCCGAAGAAGCGGTACAGTTCCCATTCCCCGTCCTCCCGCTGAAAGAGCAGATGGGTCAGATCGTCCGCTCCCTTTACCCTGTAGAGAGAATCCCGGTCTTCATACTGCTCCCCGACCCGTCCCTGTGCCGCCCGGCGATCGAACCGGCTCATGGGGACCGCGAGATACCGGGCGAGCTTGTCCCCCACGCGGACGTCCATCACCTTGGCCCGCTCTTCTCCCGCCCGATCCGGCAGAAAAAGATACGGTACAAGGAACAGAATCCCCGCCGCGAGGAAAAGAACTGCCGCCGCGGACGCGAACCGTTTCCACAGAGGCGCGCGGACCTTTCCGGCGGATCCCGCTTTTTCGATGAGATCCGGGGAGAGATACGCCATCGCGCGGAGAAATTCGTCCCCTCTCACAGCTCGTACCCCTCCTTTTCGAGAAATTCCCGCAGCCCCTTCCGCGTGCGGTACAGCGACATTTTCACCTTCCCGACCGTGGATCCCGTCCGCCTGGCGATGGCCTCCACGGAATCGAGATACCAGTACCGGCGGACGAAGACGGTCTGCCTGTCCGTAGAGAGAGAGGCGAGATACCGGCTGACCGCCCTTCCGAGCTCCTCGTATTCCGTTCGGCAGGCGGCGTCGTCCGGGGCGGGGATGCAGGCTTCGAGCTCCGCGCTCAGCTCGACCACCACAGCCCGGCGTTTCAGGCGGTTTCGCGTCCGGCAGGCGTCCAGGGAGAGATTGCGGACGATCCGCGCAAGGAAGGGGAAGAGATAGTCCGACGGATCGTGCGGGGGAATGCGGTTCCAGGCTTCGAGGTAGGTGTCGTTCTCGCACTCCTCGGCGGTGGGACCGTCTTCCACGATATCCCGGGAGATCCCCCGCAGCCTCGCGCCGTATTTCCGGGAAGTCTCCCCGACGGCGTCCTCGTCCCGGGAGAAGTACAGCGCGACGATTTCCCGGTCTTCCATTGCTCAGCCTCCTTTCTGCTTTTTTGAATGCCGATTCCCGACTTCCATCCCTATAAGCGATATTCCGCGCCGGAGGTAACGGGGATTTGCGTAAATTTTTCCGATTTTTCCGCCGGACGAAGAACAGACGCGAAACGATTGCTCCGCGCCTGCTGTTTTTCGGTTACGGCAGATTCCGGGCCAATGCTCCGAGCGGTGCGACCGCGTCGTTGAGATTGCGGATCGCCTCGTTCAGCTTTTCGAAATCGACCCCGTTCAGCTTCTGCACCGCCTCGGTCACGGCTCCCGTGTTCTGCTCGATCATCGCTCCCGCCTCGGAGATCACCGTGTTGGCGTTCTCCACCATTGTCCCGGTGTTCCCGGAGATTTCCCGGACTTCCGCGATCAGCGTCTCCGCCTCTCCGAGGACGTTTTTCGCCCGATCCGCGATCTCCATGACCCGCGGGGCGATGAAGATCCCTCCGGCGATCACGGCGAGGAGCACGAGGATCAGGAGCGCGTGGGCGAAGGTTGTGATCCCCGCCCGCCGCGCCGTCTTTTTCTGGGTTTTGAGGATCGCCGCGAGGAGTTCTTCCGTCCTCTCCGGCGTGGTTTCCGTATTCATACTGTACCGTCCTTCTTATACTGTTTTCCTTCCATGGAGCTATCTTCATGGGTTTCACATTATTGATGTAGCCTGTCCCTATCCATTTCAGAAGTTCTTGCCAGGCTTCTTTCAAGAAGCCGCGTAACCCCTTAGAAGGGATTTAGTATTACATCGAGATTCTGACGATCTTCCATTTCTTGACGATCCGGTCCCGGTCGAGGGCGAGGACCAGCGCGAGGACCGCGGCGAGGAAGGAAATGCGCGTTTTCACGGAGGTCTCCTTTCCGGGATGAACCGGTTTTTATTTCTTTTTCACGTTGAACACTCTGCGGACTCCGGCCTCGGTAACATCCATTTCAAAGAAGCTGAATTCGTCGCCGGGTTCGAGGAAGAGCAGATCCTCGGAGAAGTCCGTGCGGTAGATATCCGTGTCGGACTTGATGTAGACGACGGTGGAGCCGTTCTCCACGACATAGACGATCTCCCGCACCGCGGCCGTGCCCGGAACGACGTCATCGACGGCCTGGACCGCGCCGGACTGCTTCAGAGCGGCCTTGTACTTCTGGAAGACTTCTTCCTGGGTCGTGCTCGTCACCACGATATTGTAGTTGCGCACGTTCACCATCGAATACATCTTCACGATCCCGGAGGCGTCCTTCAGGACCATGATGTAGGTCGCCTCGCCGCCCACGTTCACGAGGGAGGGGAAGGAGGCCCGGTAGCCGTACTGCTGGACGGAGCCCTCCGCCGCGCTCATGGCCGAGTATTCCTCCGCGCCCGCGACGGAGAAGAACCGGTAGTCCCCCGTGCGGCTGTTGGCGAGGATGAACCCGACGTTCGCTTCGTCGCTGGCTGTGGAGGTCACGCCCGTGAAAATGTACACGTCGTTGCCGATGATCTTGTAGCCGAAGTCGTCCGTCGTCACGACGCAGTTGACCTGGCTGAATTCGGAGTTGAGCCAGCCGCCGCGGAGCATCCCGTACCAGTCGTATTTGCGGCAGATCAGATCCCCGTAGTAGACGATGTCGATCCAGTCGGGGCTGTCGGCGGGGGCGTAGATCTCCGTCCGTCCCGTGACCGCGTCGAGGGTGACGACCTTGTCCACGTCCATCGCGCCGAAGAGACCGGCGTGGGGCTTCATCGTGGGCGCGACCCAGTAGGGATGCCCGTCGTCGTCCACCTCAAAGCACACGTTCCCGAAGATGGCTGTCGGATAGGCGAACCGGAGCGCGCGGGTCAGATTTTTGGAGAAGTAGGCGGAAGGGCTGTACCGGATGTATTCGCCGGTGAGCCGCACGAACTCCGCTTCGAACCGCACCGTGTCGACCTTGACGTATCCGGGGATGCCCGCGCCGCGGTTTTTCACCCATTTGAAGAAGGATTCGTATTCCAGCGGGGAGACCTTGAAGGGATGGGGCTCGCCCGTCGCGTCCTTCATGGCGATCTGCGTGTAGTCGTAGGACACCTGATACTGGCTGACCAGATCGGAGAGGGTGCCGAGGGTCCGCGCGCCGATGATCCGGGCGGAGGCCGTGTCCATGAGGGCGATATCCGTGACGTATTCGGTCTCCTCGATCCCCGTGGCAAAGTCCGCGTCCTCCACCGTGATGAGGGAGGAATAGGTCTTCGCGCGGAGCATCTGCGATCCGGCGATGGAACCGATCACGAGGAAGGCGACCGCGGCAAGCCCGATCCCCGCCATGATCCGGGGGAACTTCCGCTTCACGCCGCCCATCGAGGTCTGGAAGTCGATCATGCCGGAGGGGAAGCGCACCGTCTCCGTAAAGATCTTCCCGGACAGCACGCCGACGACGTAATACGAGACTGTCACGACGATGCCGAGGAAGAAGAGGAAGGTCCAGAATGCGCCCGAGTGGATGTTCATCGGAGGCAGGGTGGTGTAGTATACGAAGCCGACGAAGAGGACCGCCGCGATCAGGTACAGGGCAATGGGCAGAGCGCGGCTCTTTTTCGGGGCTCTTCTTTTGTTTTTGAGAATCATCGTTCGTACTCCTTTCGTTGTCCGAAACCGGTCTCTTTCCCGGTTCAAGCTATCATACCATGAACCCGCCCCGCCTGTCAAGATAAGGATGATTAAACTTTGATGAAAGAAGGTCGAAGGAACGCGAACGGGAGGAAAAACCAAAAGGAGCCGCGGGAACAGCTCCTTTCAGATCCTTATTCTCCGTCCTTCTCCCGCTCCCGGAGCCCTTCTTCGAGCTTCTCTTCAAGAGAGGACACCCGGCGGATCAGTCCGGCGACGACGATGCAGAGTCCGGCCGCGAGCAGAGCGCCCATGAGGGAGGTCACAAGCGCTCCCACCGATTCATACCCGAAAAAGCCGAGGACCCAGAAGAACCGCACGATCCGGTACAGCCCGTACCCGCAGAACAGCCCGCGCAGGATTTGGTCTTTCATGTCCTTATTCCTTCATCCCGAGCTTTCCGCGCAGATACTGCCCCGTATAGGACTGCGGCACTTCTGCCACCTGCTCCGGCGTGCCCTGGGCGATCACCGTGCCGCCCGCGTCGCCGCCCTCGGGACCCATGTCGATGATCCAGTCGGCGCATTTGACGAGGTCCAGGTTGTGTTCGATCACCACCACCGTGTTCCCGGCGTCCGTGAGCTGCTGGAGAATGGCGATCAGCATTTCCACGTCGGCGGTGTGCAGGCCGGTGGTGGGTTCGTCCAGCACGTAGAGCGTCCGGCCCGTAGACCGCTTCGAAAGCTCCGTCGCCAGCTTCACCCGCTGCGCCTCGCCGCCCGAGAGAGTCGTGGAGGACTGCCCGATCTTGATATACCCGAGGCCCACGTCGCAGAGCAGTTTCAGCCGGTTCCCGATCCGCGGGATGTCCCGGAAGAACTCCACGCCCTCGTCCGCCGTCATGTCGAGTACGTCCGCGATGGACTTGTCCTTGTACTTTACCTCGAGGGTCTCCCGGTTGTACCGCTTGCCGTGGCACACGTCGCAGGTGACGTAGACGTCGGGGAGAAAGTGCATTTCGATCTTCTTCACGCCGTCCCCCTCGCAGGCTTCGCACCGGCCGCCCTTCACATTGAAGGAGAACCGTCCGCCCGCGTAGCCCCGCATCTTCGCGCCGGGCGTGGAGGCGTAGAGATTGCGGATATCCGCGAACAGCCCGGTGTACGTGGCGGGATTGGAGCGCGGCGTCCGACCGATGGGGGACTGGTCGATGGCGATGACCTTGTCGAGGGCCTCGGCTCCTTCGATCCGGTCGTGATCCCCGGGGAAGGTGACCGCCCTGTTGAGGGTGTGGGCGAGGGAGCGGTACAGGATCGAATTGATGAGGGAGGATTTGCCCGATCCCGATACCCCCGTCACGCAGACGAAGCAGCCGAGCGGGATCCCGACGTCGATGTTTTTGAGGTTGTTCTCCCGCGCGCCGACGATTTTCAGATTCTTTCCGTTCCCCGCCCGACGGATCGCCGGGACTGGGATGGAACGCCGCCCCGCGAGGAAATCCCCCGTGATGGAATTCGGATTTGCCGCCACTTCCGCGGGCGTTCCGCAAGCCACCACCTCGCCGCCGTGGATCCCCGCTTTCGGGCCGATATCCACGATGTAGTCGGCGGAGAGCATGGTCTCCTCGTCGTGCTCCACCACGATCACCGAATTCCCGAGATCCCGGAGGCTTTTCAGGGTGGCGATGAGCTTGGTGTTGTCCCGCTGGTGCAGGCCGATGGAGGGCTCGTCGAGGATGTAGAGCACACCGGCGAGGGAGGATCCGATCTGGGTCGCCAGCCGGATGCGCTGAGCCTCGCCGCCGGACAGGGTCGCCGATTTCCGGGCGAGGGAGAGATAGTCGAGCCCCACCGATTTGAGGAAGCCGAGCCGGGATCTCAGTTCTTTCAAAATCTCCCGGGCGATCTGCATCTCCGATGGCGTGAAGGTGAGGGACTTTGCGAAATCCAGCGAATCCGTCACGCTCATCGAGCAGAATTCGTGGATGTTCTTCCCGCCCACCGTCACGGCGAGGGCCTCGTGGTTCAGCTTCGCCCCGTGGCACTCCGGGCATTCCCGGTCGGTGAGGAACTGTTCGTAGTATTCGGCCTCCCATCCCCCCGGCTTGGCGCGGTCTTCGATCAGGCGCAGGATGCCGTCGAAAGTCGTCGTGACGTGGTTGACCCGGTTCCCGAAGACGCGGTCCACCGTGAAGACGTCCGGCGATCCGTAGAGGAGTACGTCCCGCGCCGCCTTCGGCCAGTCCTTCAGGGGCATGTCGAGGGTCGCGCCGTATTTCTCGATGGCCATTTTGACGAGGGGACCGTTCCAGCTCGCCTCGTCGAGGGTCTTGAATCCGTTGACCTGGACCGCGCCCTCTCTCAGGGACAGCGTGTCGTCCGGGAGCACCTTGCGGGGATCCACCGAGCGGAGCACCCCGAGGCCGGAGCAGGTCGGACAGGCGCCGAAGGGATTGTTGAAGGAGAACATCCGGGGTTCGAGCTCCGGGAAGGAGATCCCGTGCTCCGGGCAGGCGTAGTTGGTGGAAAATTCGAATTCCTCTTCCTTTTCCCCGTTCCGGGGGACCGTGACGACGAGGAGGGAACCTTCGGATTCCCGCAGGGCGGTTTCGACGGAGTCCGTCAGGCGGCTGCGCAGATCGGGCTTCATCACAAGCCGGTCCACCACCAGTTCCACCGAGTGCCGCTGATTCTTGTCGAGGGGGATGTCCTCGCCGAGATCGTAGAGGATGCCGTCCGCCCGTGCCCGCACGAATCCGCGCTTTTTCGCATCGGAGAAGACCTTTTCATGCCGCCCCTTCTTGCCGCGCACCACGGGGGAGAGCACCATGAAGCGGGTCCCCTCGGGCAGTTCCATCAGCTTGTCGAGGATGGTGTCCACGGAGGTCTGGCGGATCTCCCGGCCGCAGATCGGGCAGTGGGGGACGCCGAGCCGCGCGTAGAGCAGACGGAGGTAGTCGTAGATCTCCGTCACCGTACCCACGGTCGAACGCGGGTTCTTGGACGTGGTTTTCTGGTCGATGGAGATGGCGGGGGAGAGCCCCTCGATGGCGTCCACGTCCGGCTTGTCGAGCTGACCGATGAACATCCGGGCGTAGGAGGAGAGGGATTCCACGAAGCGGCGGTGTCCCTCGGCGTAGATCGTGTCGAAGGCCAGCGAGGATTTGCCGGAGCCGGAGAGACCGGTGAACACCACCAGCTTGTCCCGCGGCACGTCCACGTCGATGTTTTTCAGGTTGTTCATCCGCGCTCCGCGGACCGAAATGAATTCAGGCATATTGACGCACAGTCCTTTGCGTGAGAGTAATGGCGAAGTCGGCGCAGCGTTTCCGCGTTCGACTTATTATAATAGAATATAAAATCTAAGTCAACAGAAAATCTATATATTCACAAAAAGTTCTCAAATCCGTTCTCAGCGGGCCGAAAGTTCTCCCCCGGCCGCCCGCGCTTCGATCTCGTCAGAGCGGAGCTTGTCCTCCCGGTAGGCCTTGCGCAAAAGTTCCGAGGGGATGTATTCGTCGTATTTGTCGAAGACCGGAGCCTCCGTGGGGCTGATGAGGGCGTCCCGGTCGATCCCTTCCCGGCGGATCTTGTCGGAGATCATGCGCATGAGGTCGTCCCCCCGGCCCCCTTCCAGCTTGAAGGTCATGTAGTAACACCCCTCGAAGTCCATGCCGGTGAGCTTGAACGCCCCCGCCTTCCGGACCAGATACCGCCTCAGCGTGCGGAAGGACCGGGTCCCGAGCCAGGGGAAGAGTGCCCAGGTATACCCGCCGAGGGGCACGATGCAGCTCTCGGTCATCCCCGTGTTCCGCGCAACAGCCCGCGCCACCCGCAGTCTCTGGAGCGCCCCTTCCCGGAGGTAGGGGTATTCCGTGTCTTCTCTCAGTACCTGGCGCATCCGTTCGAGGATCCTAGTGTGGACCTCGCCGTAGTCCCCGGGCCAGCTCACCTCCATCTTGCCCCGCACGGGCTTGACGTAGATCAGCTTCCGGGGGATGTCGAGCTCCTCCACCTCCCAGACCCGTCCGGCAAGGGCAAAGCGGTCCCCGACGGGCGGCGGCGTGGTGATGACCCCGATCTCGTCGGATTCGCACCGGACCGTGTAGTCCTCCTCGTCCTTGAAGACCGCGTAGAATTTGAAGGAGTTTGTCAGCCTCTCCCCCCGCAGGCCTACGATCAGATCCCGCTCGTCCGTCATTTCGAGCCAGTCGTTGTTGATCATGGAGAGGAGCAGGACCTTGTAGTCTTCCTCCTCCATGTACCGGAAGGCGGGCAGATTGAGGATCTCCGCGGCCAGTTCCCGGGGCGTGAGTGCTCCCGAGGAGGCGACGACGGACAGGGTCTGCTGGAAGAGCAGGGAGAAGGGACATTTCTTGATCGCCGGGGGCTCGATGAACCGCTCTTCGATGTAGAGCTGGACGATGGCGATGGCTTTGAGCAGTTCCCAGGGCATCAGCTGGGGCAGGGGGGTGTTGGGCAGGGGATTCTCCTCCCGGAAGACCATCATCATCTCCGGCGGATTCCCTCTCCGTCCGGATCTCCCGAGACGCTGGAGGAAGGAGGACACCGAGTTCGGACTGCCCTGCTGGATGATCCGCTCGAGCCGCCCGATGTCGATGCCGAGCTCCATCGTCACCGTCGCGCAGGCCACCGCCCGCAGATCGTCGTCCTTCATCTTGAGCTCCGCCTCTTCCCGGATGGAAGCCGAGAGGAAGCCGTGGTGGATCAGAAAGACGTCCGGCTCTCCCCGGTATTCCGCGATTTCCCGCAGCGTCGCGCAGACGTATTCGGTCTCCTCCCGGGAATTGGAAAACACGATGGCCTTTTTGCCCTTCGTCGCCTCGTAGATATATTCGTAGCCGGGATCGAGGGAGAGCTTTTCCTCCCGCCGGTTCCCCGGGGGCGTCGGCACAAGGGCCACGTCCTGCACGAGGGTGACCTCTCCCGTTTCGGGATCGACGGAAGAGCGTTCCCCCGCTTCCGCGCCTGTTTTCACGTCCCGGTCCACGATGAAGAAATGCTCCATCCCCAGCTTCCAGCGGATCTTCGCCGGGGGGATGGCCGGGATCTTCGTGTCCCTTCCGCTTCCGCCGCCGAGCCATGCCGCCGCCTTTTCCATATCCCCGAGGGTGGCGGAGAGCCCGATGCGCCGCGGGGAAACGCCCGTCTTCTCTCTCAGACGAGCAAGCTGGCAGAGGATCTGGTTGCCCCGGTCGCTTCCCGTCAGGGTGTGGATCTCGTCGATCACCACGTAGCGGAGGTCCCCGAAGAGCCGGATCAGATCGGAGGAACGGTTCATAAGCATCGCTTCGAGGGATTCCGGCGTGATCTGCAGAATCCCCCGCGGATCCTTCAAAGCCCGCTGTTTGTGGGATGCGGCCACGTCCCCGTGCCAGTGGTAGACCGGGATTCCCGTTTCCAGGCAGAGTTCCGAGATCCGCCCGAACTGGTCGTTGATGAGGGATTTGAGCGGCGCGATGTACAGGGCTCCGAAGGATTCGGGCATGTTGTCGTAAAACTCCGAGAGGATCGGGAAAAACGCCGCCTCGGTCTTCCCGGACGCGGTCTGGGAGGGCAGGAGCAGATTGCAGTCGGAGTCGAAGAGGATCTCCGCCGCCGCCACCTGCACGGGCGAGAGGGCTTCCCACCCGCGGCTGTATATGAATTCCCGGATGAAGGGGGAATAGCGTTCGAATACCGACATGAGGCCTCCTCAGAATACGATGTCGTCCAGCGTCACGGCGGGCTTCGGCGGCGGGGGGGAGGATCCGGGGGCCCCGCTCTGCCCGTCTTCGCCCGTCTGGCCTTCTCCGTCCGCGTCCGCCGGGGCTTCGGACCGCTTCACCCGGCCGAGGATCTCGTCGAAGGAACGCTCGGGATTGGAGAAACAGAGGTCGAGCAGGGTGACGTAATCCCGGATGATCTCGCGGGGGGTGATCATGGACTCCGCGCCTTCCCTCGTCATGGACTGGGTCAGAAAGTCCCGCATGTTCGCGTCCGTGATTTTCTCCGCGGCGTTCCAGCGGTGGTATTCCGCGTGGAGGGCGGTGAGGCGGATCACGAGGGCGTAGAGCTCGCTGTCCGAAAGGCGTTTGAGGCGGATCACCGGCTGCATGAAGGAGCGGAGCTCGCCCCCTCCGAACCGTCCGTCCGCAAGGCGGGAGCGCAGGGCTTCGTAGCTGTACAGTCCCCGGCGGCTGTCCTCGAGGAACTGGGGCGTCCCGCCGAAGACGATCATCAGCCCGGGAGCCCGTCCCTGCATCGTGTCGTTGAACATCGAGAGGATCTTCTCGTAATTGTTCTCCCGGGAGATCCGGTTGGGGATCTTGTAGAGGTTCACGCACTCGTCCACGTAAAGGCAGAGCCCGGCGTACCCGCAGAGCCGCACAAAGGCCGTGAAGAGCTTGAGGTAGTCGTACCAGTTGTCGTCCGTCACGATGGTCAGGGAGCGGATCCCTGTGGCCGCCCGCGCTTCCGTCCGGGTCCCGAATTCGCCCCGGAGCCATTTCAGGCAGGCGGACTGCTTGGCGTCGTCGTCGTCCCGCCATCCTTCGTAATAAGCCCGGAGGACCGCCGCGAAATCGAATCCGCCCACGTCCGCCTCGAGCTCCCGCAGATTCCGGGTGATCCGGCGGGCAAATTCGACCCCGTAAGCCTCCGACGAGGGATCCATCCCCTCCTCCGCCAGAGCCGCCCCGAGCCGGGTGAACCAGGAGCCGAGGATCACGGGGAGCGCGCCGCCGTCCGGGGAGGTTTTTGTGGCGATGTTCTTCATCAGTTCCCGGTAGGTCGCCAGTCCTCCGCCGCCGGAGAGCTTCCGCTCGGGGGAGAGATCCGCGTCGGCCGTCACGAATCCGCGGTCGAGGGCATAGCCCCGGGAGAGCTGGATCAGAAAGCTCTTGCCGGATCCGTACCGCCCGATGATGAACTTCATCGCGCCTTCGCCGTCCGCCACCCGGTCCAGCGAGGAGGCCAGCGCGTCGATCTCCTCCGTCCGTCCGATGGCGATGTAAGGCGCGCCCACCCGGGGGACCACGCCGCCGGAGAGGGACGAGAGCAGCGTACCGAGGATCCTGCGCGGGACCTTCGCCGCCGTGTCATGTTTCATCTGAGCCATTCTTCCGCATCCTCCCTGTAATCTTCCACAAAGCGGAATCCGCCGTCCGCGTCCGCTTCGAGCACCACGTCCCCGATGGATTCGAGGAAGAGGGCGTTGATCCGGTCCGCCGCGTCTCCTTCATAGAGCCCGTGTTCCCGGCAATAGCCCCGGAACCTGCCGTTCATCGCGGCCCGGAGCGCATCCCGCAGCGTTTCGTCCCCGGATCCGTCCCCACAGGGGCTTTCTTCGGCCGGATTTCCGGGATCCGCATCTTCGTCCGGTCCGTCGGACGCTGGGGCGGGAATTTCGCAGGCGGTTTCGCTTCCGATCTCGCCCTCCACCGCCACGGTCTCCTCCCACGGGGATTCGGGGGCTTCCGGGGGGATCTCCGTTTCCGCCGGATCCGCGCCGTAGTCGTCCCCGGTCAGGCGGCTGGTATTCGCCCAGGACTTCGCTTCGATGGCGGCGGCCGCGTCCGGGTCGAATCCCGTGTCCTCCGCCTCGTAGTTTTTGAGGTAATCCGGCGGCATGTAGGCGTCTTCCTTCTTTTGCCGGATCTGCTCCCGGGTGGGCAGGAAGGGGGCGAACCAGGCGTCGATGGCACGGGCGTTTTCCTCGCTCACGCCGTCCGCGCCGAGCTTCGCCTTGATCCCGAGCACCGCCCGGAGCTTGTTTTCCGCGTATTTCACCGCCGCCGTCACCTGAGGTCTCGAATCCGCCCGCCGGGTGAGAGAGACGAAACTGAGGTCGATCCGCCGCTTGACCGAGGAAGCCGCCACCGCCCCGACATAGCTGTCCCGGGTCATCTGATAGACCTTGTCGAGGGCGAAGAGTCCGCGGTTTGCCTCCCGGTCCGCCGCGAGTGCTTTCGCGATGGCCGCGGGGATGTGCTTTTCGTAGTCGTCCCGGCAGTCGGCGTAATACCGGCTCGTGCGGTAGTTGTAGTCGGAGGAGGTTTCGAGGATCGCCCGGGCGAGCATCATGCAGTCTGCGTCCCCGGCGGCTCGGTCGAGCCAGAACTCCTTGAGCTGGGCCTTCGGCACGATCTCCGGCAGGATGGACTCGAGGACCGCGGGCATGGGGACTCCGTGGATCAGGCAGTAATCCGGGAGCCATTCGCAGAGGGATCCGTCGAGGCGGGGATAGGCCCCCCGGTATCCGAGCCAGATCCGGGAAAGAAGCTCCGCGCCTCTCTCCGGCGGGATCCTGTCCGGCAGATTGAGGATCTCGTAGATATATAGGAGCACATAGGAGAAATCAGCGGCCGGCGTGATCCCCCTTCGGATGTTTTCCCGCATCCAGCGGTAATAATTCAGCTGATTCAGATTCATGTGGGCGTACTGGGGCACGAAGGAGGAGTAGGGGACCGGTTCGGGGCTGGTTTCCGGATCCGGGCAGGGAGTCTCGTGACTGCGGGCCGCGTCCGCGAGAAAACGGTTGTAAAATTCCGTATCCGATTCCCATGTGCGCACGCTCACCGTGCGGATCAGCTTTCCGCCGGGGGAGTAGTTTTTCACTTCGACGCTTCCCGCCGACCGTCTGCGCGGAGATTCGGTCCTGTCCGCCTGCCGGATCGGGGGACGGGGAGGGGTGTGCCGCCGGTATGATCCCGTGGGAACGGAGCGGTATCCGTCCGCCGTTCGGATCACCCGGCCCGAGCTTCCGCCGGAGGAGGGGTTCGCGTCCAGGGTGTCAAACCGGCCGGGATCCCTGAGAGGCGCGTCGTCCTTCACGATGGTCTCCGCCGAGGCGATCCGTTCCCCGGCCGCGGGTTCGGGATCGGGAGCATTCACGTCCGTCACGCCCACCCTGCGCCGGGAGAAATCCGGTTTTTCGTAGATCCGGGGCTTCGGCTTCCCGAGATCCCAGAAATCGTCGTCCCGCGCGGTCGTCCGGCTCTCCGGGAGTCTTTCCCCCGTGGGGACGGTCCCTGCGTTCGGGGCGGGCGTCTGCAATTCGATCGGGGTCGTGTCCGAGGTCCGGGGATCCGGTTCCCGGCGGGCGGCCTGATCGTCTTCGAAGATCCTGCCGGCGGCGTCGGCGATCTCCCGGTAGATCTTCTCCGTGCGGGCGGTGCCGTCGTCGGATCCTCTGTTTCCGTCGGTCCCGCGGGAGGACGGCGCGGATTTCCGTACGGCTTCCTCCACCCTGCGGCGGATCTCCTTCGCCAGTTCGGCAAGCTCTTCCGGCGTTCTGTTTTCCGGCACCTTTTTCGCCCTCCTCCCGTTTTCGGAACATTGGTTCGTATCACTCCATTATAGCACGTGTATTTTCACCTGTCAAGAAAACCGGGCATCGGAACCGTGAGAAGAAGAGCCCTCCTCTTCGGCCGAAATTCGTGAACCTGCCCATTGTAATTCGGAGAAGAATGTGATATACTATTTAATTACCCTCTTTTCCCCAGGCAGTCCGGTCCGCGGGAGGGCGGGAAAGGGCAATTTCGCCGGGAAACCCTTCGGGGAACGCTGAATTTTTATTCGTTCCGACTACTTGACAGCGGGGCTCCCGCGTGTTATAATGAGACAAACTTCACAGAGCAAACGCTTTGATGGGGATAAGGAGCCGGGCAAGCCGCCAAGAGAGCCGTCGGAAGGTGCGAGACGGAGGGCAGAACCGGAATCCGCTCGCCCCGGAGCAGCCGCCTGAAACTCCCGCGGGGAGGAGTAAACGCGGACGGGACTTCCCGTTACAGAAGAAGGGCATCGCGCGTGCCCGGCAAGAGGACGGTTCTTCCGTCGAAACAGAGTGGTACCACGGAACGGTTTGTTGCGTCTCTCGTTTGTGAGAGGCGTTTTTTGTTTGTCCCCCGCGCGGGATTGTATCATGAAGGAGCAAGGAATATGAAAATCTCTTTTTCCACCCTCGGATGTCCCGACTTTTCCTGGTCGGATATTTATTCCATGGCGAAGGACTTCGGGTTCTCCGGCATCGAGATGCGGGGACTGGGCGGCAACATCTTTTCCGTCCACGCCGCCCCCTTCAAGCCGGAAAATCTGGAGGCGACCCGCGCGCAGCTGAGACGTCTCAAGCTGGAGATCTGCTGCCTGTCATCCGGCTCTGCCCTGCGGTTTTCGGAAAAGAGGGAGGAGACCGTTCGGGAATATAAAGAGTACATCGCCCTCGCAAAAGCCCTCGGGACGCCCTATATCCGGGTGCTCGGGGACCTGACGGCGGAGCCCACCACCGATTTTGACGACGAAAACGTGATCGCCCCGATGAAGGAACTCGCCCCCATCGCGGAAGAGGCGGGCGTGACCCTGCTCATCGAGACCAACGGCGTCTACTCCCACACCGACCGTCTGGCGGACGTGCTCGCCCGGATCGGAAGCGACAGCGTGGGGGCCCTCTGGGATCTGAACCACCCCTACCGCTTCGCCGGAGAGGATCCCGAGATCACGGTCAAGAACCTCGGCGCGTACATCAAACACACCCACATCAAGGACTCCGTCGTCGGCGAAAATGGCGCGATCCGCTACCGCCTCATGGGAGAGGGCGATCTCCCGGTGGACGACTTCATGCGCGCGCTCCGCTCCGTGAACTACGAGGGCTACGTCTCCCTCGAATGGCTGAAGCAGTACATGCCCGAGCTCTCCGACGCCGGCATCGTCTTCCCGCATTACGCCCACTTCATGCAGAAGTATCTGGGCACCGAAGCCCATTCCGGCCGCCTCCAGCTGAACGGGCGGGGCGACGGCTGGTACGTCTGGGAGAAGAACCATCTGATCGACTACACCTTCCCGCAGGTGCTGGACCGGATCTGCGAGGAATTCCCGGATCAGTGGGCGTTCCGCTACACGACCTGCGATTACAGCCGGACCTATCCCGAATTCCGTGACGACGTGGACACCTTCGCCCGCTCCCTCATCACCCTCGGCGTCAAGCAGGGGGACCACGTGGCGATCTGGGCGACCAACGTTCCCCAGTGGTACATCACCTTCTGGGCCACGGTGAAGATCGGCGCGGTGCTCGTGACCGTCAACACCGCCTATAAGATCCACGAGGTCGAATACCTGCTCCGCCAGTCCGACACCCACACCCTCGTCATGACGGACGGCTACAAGGATTCCGACTACGTGGCGATCATGAAGGAACTGATCCCCGAGCTCGAGACCGCGGAGCCCGGCAGACCCCTGCACTCCCGCCGCCTGCCGTTTCTGCGCAACATCATCACCTGCGAGAGCGAGCAGAAGGGCTGCCTGACCTGGGAGGGCGCGCTGGCTCTGGCGGAGAGGACCCCGGTGGACGCCGTGTACCGCCGCGCCGCGATGATCAACAAGGACGACGTCTGCAACATGCAGTACACCTCCGGGACCACCGGCTTCCCGAAGGGCGTCATGCTCACCCACTACAACGTGGTGAACAACGGAAAGGCCATCGGCGACTGCATGGATCTCTCCACGGCGGACCGCATGATGATCCAGGTCCCGATGTTCCACTGCTTCGGCATGGTGCTGGCCATGACCGCGTCCATGACCCACGGCACCACCATGTCCCCGATCCCGGCCTTCTCTCCGAAGAAGAGCCTCGACTGCATCAACCGCGAGAAGATCACGGCCTTCCACGGCGTCCCGACGATGTTCATCGCGATGCTCGGCCACGAGGACTTCCCGAAGACCGACTTCTCCCACATGCGCACGGGGATCATGGCGGGTTCCCCCTGCCCGATCAAGGTCATGGAGGAGGTCGTCGAGAAGATGCACATGCCCGAGATCTGCATCACCTACGGGCAGACGGAGGCCTCTCCCGCGACGACGATGTCGAAGACCACGGACTCCATCGAGACCCGCGTCAACACCGTCGGCGGCCCGATCTTCGGCGTGGAGTGCAAGATCGTGAATCCCGAGACCGGCGAGGACTGCCCCGACAACGTGGACGGCGAGTTCTGCGCCCGGGGCTACAACATCATGAAGGGCTATTACAAGATGCCGGAAGCGACCGCGGCCGTGATCGACAAGGACGGCTGGCTGCATTCGGGCGATCTGCTCCGCCGCCTCCCGGACGGGAACTACAAGGTCACGGGCCGGATCAAGGACATGATCATCCGCGGCGGAGAGAACATCTACCCGAAGGAGATCGAGGACTTCATCTACACCCATCCGAAGGTAGAGGACGTGCAGGTCATCGGCGTGCCCGACAAGGCCTACGGCGAGGAGATCATGGCCTGCGTGATCGTCAAGCCCGGCGAGACGTGCACGGCGGAGGAGATCCAGACCTACGTCCGGGAGCACATGGCGAAGCACAAGGTCCCGCGTTACGTCGTGTTTGTGGACGCCTTCCCGATGAACGCCGCCGGCAAGATCCTCAAATACAAGATGCGCGAAGAAGCCGCAAAGCTTCCCGAATTCCGCGAAGCCGCCGGGATCGTGACAGCGTGATGTCGGATGTCATACTAATCTCAAACTAAAAGGGAAAACGCGGCTTCTTGAAAGAAGCCTGGCAAGAACTTCTGAAATGGGAAAAGGACAGGCTAGACCAATAACATATCGTCGAAACCTTGGCACACCAATATAGCTATCCAACCGTATCAGAGTTATCGTTCGTGAGCTCACAATCATAGATTGTTCGCACTCTACGGAGAGC
>CACZNC010000070.1 GCA_902782445.1 uncultured Ruminococcus sp. | reverse complement strand
TCAGGGTTATCCTTCGCGAGCTCACGGCAAGGCCGTTCGCATTCTACGGAGAGCGATCAAAACCCATGAAGACAGCTTTATAGAAGGAATATAGTATTAATAATGAGATTTTACCGATATGAGAGATGTCCTCCAGACCTAATTCTCCGGACCCTGCCGGAAGACGCGGGTCTGTCCGGACATCGGCAACTCCTGATTCCTCATTCTCAGACGTTGAACCGGAACAGCACCACGTCGCCGTCCTCGATCACATAGTCCTTTCCTTCACTGCGGACAAGGCCCTTTTCCTTCGCCGCGTTCATCGACCCCGACGCGATCAGGTCGTCGTAGGATACGATCTCCGCCCGGATGAAGCCCCGCTCGAAGTCGGAGTGGATCTTTCCCGCCGCCTGGGGAGCCTTCGTCCCCTTCACGATGGTCCAGGCCCTGACCTCCTTCGGACCCGCCGTCAGATAGCTGATGTAGCCGAGCAGGGAATAGCTCGCCTTGATGAGCCGGTCGAGGCCGCTTTCCTCGATCCCGAGATCGGAGAGGAACATCTTCTTCTCCTCCGGGTCGAGCTCCGCGATCTCCGCCTCGATGCCCGCGCAGACCGGGATCACCTCGGCGCCCTCCGCCTTTGCGATCTTGTTTACGGCCGCAACCATCTTGTTGTCCGGGGATACTCCCGCCGCCTCGTCCTCGCCCACGTTCGCCACGTAGAGGATGGGCTTGAGGGTCAGGAGATTCAGATCTTCGCAGAGCGCGCGCTCTTCTTCGTTCAGGTCCGCCTGCCTGGCCGTCTTCCCCTCGTTCAGGGCGGCGAGGAGCTTTTCGTAGCAGTCGAGATTTTCCTTTAAGGTCTTGTCGCCCTTGAGGAGCTTCTGAGTCTTGTCGATCCGCTTTTCGAGGACTTCGATATCCGCGTAGATCAGTTCGAGATTGATGGTTTCGAGGTCCCGCACCGGGTCCACCGCGCCGTCCACGTGGATGATGTCCCCGTCCTCGAAGCAGCGCAGAACGTGCACGACCGCATCCACGTCCCGGATATGGGAGAGGAATTTGTTCCCGAGACCCTCCCCCTTAGACGCGCCGCGCACCAGCCCCGCGATGTCCACGAATTCCACCACGGCGGGCGTGTACTTTTCGGGGTGGTACATTTCGGCCAGAACGTCCAGCCGCGGATCCGGGACCTGCACCACGCCCACGTTCGGATCGATCGTGCAGAAGGGATAGTTGGCGGAGGGAGCTCCGGCGCCGGTCAGGGCGTTGAAAAGCGTGCTCTTTCCCACGTTGGGGAGACCGATGATGCCGAGTTTCATAAATTGGGTTCACCTTTCCTGAATGGTTCCGTTTTCCGTTATTATACACTCTTTTCCTCCCCGATGCAAGGGCGGCGGAGAAATTCTTCGTTTTTCCGTGAGAAGACTTCATGACGATTTAATCGCTCCGTCACTCCGCCGTCATATTCCCGTCACACGGGAGGGGTAAAATGGTTCTGCAAAAGCGGAGACGCTCCAAAAAATGAACGGAAATCCATTGACTTTTCCTCCGTGTTGTGGTATGATGGATACGATATTGATAAGGAGGGTTCTATGGTATCTGAAGCGAAATACAGGCATGAGTTCAAGTACTACATCAATGCCTGGGACCGCGAATTGCTTTCAAGACGCCTCGGAACGGTCATGAAGCGGGATCCGCACACCGACGCGGACGGACGGTATGTGATCCGCTCGCTTTACTTTGACAATTTCTCCGACACGGCGCTCTTTGAAAAGATCAACGGCTCCAATCCGCGCGCCAAATTCCGCATCCGGATCTACAACGGGGACGACAGCTTCATCTCCCTCGAGAAAAAAGTGAAGCGGGACGACTTCACGCAGAAGCTGCAGGCCCGCATCACCCGCGAGGAATATGAAAAGATCGTCGCCGGCGATATCGACTGGATGCTGGAGGACGGTCGCGGCGTCGTGGCGGAGCTCTACGCGCAGATGAGAGGGCTTCATCTGAGGCCGAAAACTCTGGTCGAGTACACCAGAACGCCTTTCATCTACGAACCTGCCGAAGTCCGGGTCACGCTGGACTGCGACATCCGCACCGGCATCTTCTCGAACAATCTGTTCGATCCCTTCCCCTGCGTCCCGACGGACAGCTTCGACGTCCTCGAGGTCAAGTACAACGAGTTCCTTCCGGACATCATCCGCTGTCTGATCAACCCCATCTGCCGGAGCCGCCAGTCCTCGTCGAAGTACGAGATCTGCCGTCAGTTCGGCTGATTCTCCGCGAAACCCGCCGTAAACCCGTCAGTAAAAAATCCATCATACCACTAAACAGAAAGGAATCGCCCCATGTCATTCAACGACATCTTCAAAAACAGTTTCGTGGAGAAGCTCCCGCAGTTCTCCGTGGTCGACACCCTGATCTCCATCGCCCTCGCCTTCGTCATCGGCATGTTCATCTATTTCATCTACAAGAAGACCTATCAGGGCGTGATGTTCAACCGTCAGTTCGGCGTTTCCCTCGTGGCGCTGACGATGATCGCGACCTTCATCATCCTGGCCGTCACCACCAACGTGGTCCTGTCCCTCGGCATGGTCGGCGCGCTGTCCATCGTCCGTTTCCGCACCGCCATCAAGGATCCGCTCGATCTCGTCTTCCTCTTCTGGTCCGTCGGCGCCGGCATCGTTCTCGGAGCCTGCATGTACCCGCTCGCCGTGATCGGTTCCCTTGTCGTCGGCCTGATCCTCTTCGTGTTCGTCCGCGCCAAGACCTCCGAGGGCGACTACATCCTCGTCGTCGAATGCAAGGACGAGGCCGCCGAAAAGAAGGTCGAAGAACTCGTGAAGACCGGCGCGAAGAAGTCTTCCGTCAAGTCGAAAACCGTCGCCCGCGGCTACATCGAAGTCAGCTATGAAGTCAGACTGAACGGCGACGACACCGCGTTCGTGAATCAGGTCTCCGCCTCCGAAGGCGTGGACAAGGCCGTTCTCGTGAGCTACAACGGCGATTACATGGCGTAAATCCGCCGGTCCCGGATGCTGCGGACAATCGGCCGCATGACTCTGTAAGTACATAATAAGTGAGGTATAAGAATGGGAACAAAACTTTTGGTCATTGACGACGATCCCAACATCTGCGATCTGCTGCGTTATTTCTTCGAAAACGAAGGCTACGAAGTGAAAACGGCCGGGGACGGCGTGGAGGGACTCAGCTTCTTCAAGATGTACGAGCCCGACCTCGTCCTGCTCGATCACATGCTCCCGAAGAACAAGGACGGCAACCAGGTCTGCCGAGAGATCCGCGCGATCTCCTCGAAGCCGATCATCATGATCACCGCGAAGGACGACGTCCTCGACCGCGTGGTGGGTCTCGAACTCGGCGCGGACGACTATGTGGTCAAGCCCGTCGACATGAAGGAGCTCTCCGCCCGCGTGAAGGCTGTGCTGAGGCGGTATTCCGCCCACGACAACCAGAACGACGACGAGACGATCAAATTCGAGAACATGGAGATCTCGAAGCAGAAATACGAGCTGAAGCTCAACGGCAAGGCGGTGGACATTCCTCCGAAGGAGTTGGAACTGCTCTATTTCCTCGCCTCCCACTTCAACCACGTGTTCTCCCGCGACCAGCTCCTCGACAAGGTCTGGGGATTCGACTATCTCGGCGACTCCCGCACCGTGGACGTCCACGTGAAGAGACTGCGCGAGAAGCTCGAGGGCGTCTCCGACAAATGGACCCTGAAGACCGTCTGGGGCGTCGGCTACAAATTTGAACTGATCCAGTGATCCCCGCTCGACCGGGCTTCGCCGTCTGATCCTTACTCCCTTCCGGCTCGGAGGGACAGGGGAGGGATATGCGTAAAAGCGTTCCCTCCTCCTTTTTTCAACCCGAGCGAAAACAAGAACTGGAGTTTCTATGTTCAAATCCGTATTTGTGAAGTATATTTCGGCGTTCATGCTGATCCACTTCCTCTCCATTCTACTCTCCACGGCCGTCATCACCTCCCTCGTCAACGTCTACGACGAGAACAACAAGAACCGCACCATCGGAAACGTCGCCTACAATGTCTCCGACTACATCGTGAAGGACTATTTCGAGAGCGGTCAGGTGGCCTTCAACGACTACTTGAACAATTCGGTGGTCCTTTTGAAGCCCGTTCTCGACGCCATGGTCGCCTCGATGGACGACGTGGAGATCTTCGTCGCGGACGGAGAGGGCAACGTGAAGCTGGCGGGCGGTTCGGAACGCTGGCGGGAGTCCGGCAGTCTGGACGGCCTGTGCTATCCCAAGGAGATCACCGACCGGCTCACCGCGTCCGGCAAGATCATCCTTTCCGGCGCCATGGATGGCCTTTTCGAGGACAAGCGGAGGATCTGCGTCCAGCCCATCACCGCGGCGGACGGGCGGCTCGTGGGATCCGTTCTCGCGAGCGCGGCGGACAACGACATGGACGAACTGCTCGAAACCATGATCCGCTCGATGGTCATGTCCTCCCTCTGGCTGATGCTCGCGACCCTCATCGCGGTCTACTTCATTACGGAACGGCTGGTCTCCCCCCTCCGGTCCATGAGCAGCGCAGCAAGGGAATTCGCGACGGGGAACTTTGCCGTCCGGGTCCCGGAGAACGGGAACGACGAGGTCGCGGAGCTCGCCGTGGCGTTCAACCACATGGCCTCCACCCTCGAACACAGCGAGGAGACCCGCCGTCTCTTCCTCGCCAATATCTCCCACGACCTGCGGACCCCCATGACGACGATTTCCGGCTTCATCGACATGATCCTCATGGGTACGATCCCGAAGGAAAAGGTCCCCCACTACCTCGAAGTGATCCGCTCGGAGGTCATGCGTCTGTCCCGTCTGGTGTCCAGCCTGCTCGACCTCACCAAGATCGAGGCGGGAGAGAGAAAATTCAACCGGGTCCCGATGGATATCTGCGAAATGGGGCGGCAGATCATCATCGCCTCCGAAAAGCGGCTGGAAGAGAAACAGCTCGACGTGCAGTTCGACGCCGACCGGGACAATATGTTCGTCAACGCCGACGTGGACGCCATCCATCAGGTGCTTTACAATCTCTGCGACAATGCCATCAAATTCTCGAAGCCCGGCGGAAAGTATGTCATGACGATCCATGAGATCCCCGGGAACAAGGTCTCGATCAGCGTCTACAACGAGGGGGACGGCATTTCCCCGGACGATCTGCCCTACGTCTTCGACCGGTTTTACAAGAGCGACAAGAGCCGGGGACTGGACAAGACCGGCGCGGGTCTCGGGCTCTATATCTCCCGCACCATCATCGAAGCCCACGGCGAGCAGATCAAAGCGGAGAGCGAATACGGGAGCTGGTGCCGCTTCACCTTCACCCTCCCCAAAGCCCCGGCCCCGAGACAGAGAAACACGGAAGGAGAAAACGCCCATGAGTGAGACAAAAGTCCGCTATACCGCCACCTGCCTTTTCGGGCTCGAAGGACTGCTGGGAGAGGAGATCGAAGCCCTCGGGTGCGAACGGATCGAGAACATCGACGGACGGATCACCTTCGAGGGGGATCTCTCCGCCGCCGCGAGAGCCAGCGTCCGCCTGCGGTTCGCCGAACGGCTGTATCTGAACCTCGGATCCTTCGAGGCGAAGACCTTCTCGGATCTCTTCGACGGGACGAAAGAACTGCCCTGGGAGGACTGGATCGGAAGGGAAGACGAATTTCCCGTCACCGGACACTCCGTGAAAAGCGGGCTCTTTTCCGTTCCCGACTGCCAGAAGATCATCAAAAAGGCGGTCTCCGTGCGGCTCGGCGAGAAGTACGGGCTGGCCCGGCTCCCCGAAACCGGGACGAGATACCGGATCGAATTCTTCCTCTTCAAGGACCGGGCGAGCCTGATGATCGACCTCTCGGGCACTCCCCTGCACAAGCGCGGATACCGCCCCGAGACCGTCGACGCCCCGATCCGCGAAACCCTCGCCGCAGCCATGGTCAGACTGGCCCGGCCCCGGGAGGACGTTCTCCTGTGGGATCCCTTCTGCGGATCCGGCACGATCGCCATCGAGGCAGCCATGCAGATGAAGCGGATCGCGCCCGGCCTGAACCGGACCTTCGCCGCCGAGGATTTCCCCGGGTTCCCCGCATCTTCCTGGAAGGACGCCCGGGAGGAGGCGAGGGCTGATATCCTGACGGACAGCGGATTTGAGGCCTACGCCACCGACATCGACCCGAAATGCGTCGCCGTCGCCGAAGCCTCCGCGGAACGGGCGGGGGTGAAGGATCGGATCAACGTTTTCCAGATGGACGCCCTCGACATCGACACGATGGGACGCCGGGGGACCGTCGTCACCAATCCCCCCTACGGCGACCGGCTTCTCACCCGCGAGGAGGCCGACGATCTCTACCGCGCGATGGGGCAGGCCTTCTCCCGCCTCGGACGCTGGCAGATCTACGTCATCACCCAGAGCGAGGATTTCCAGAAACTCTACGGCAGACGGGCCGACAAGATCCGCAAGCTCTACAATGGCATGATCCCCTGCTATTACTATCAGTTTTTCAAAAATCCGCGCCCGTGAATACCCGCGCCCGAAACCGTCCATCCTTTGACTGTCTATTCGGAAGGAAAGGACGGTTTTTTCGTGGAAACGGAAGAAATGGATAAGCTGGCGGGGGACTTCGATTCCGACGCGGCCCGGTTTTCGGACATGCTTCATGTGGGGGACAGTTTCGATCTCGTCGTGCGGCCCGTCGCGGGAAAGGGATGCCGCTTCATGCTCTGGACACTTGCGGGGCTCACCCGTTCGGAATCCCTCGAAAGGCTGATCGCCGCCCTCGAGGCCTCGGAGTTCGCCCGGGACGGGAAGGGAGCGGCGGCTTATGCGGTCCGGTACGTTCCGGCGGGGACTGCCCGGACGGAGACCGATTTTACCCGGCTGACGGAGGGCGTGCTCAGCGGATGCACCGCGGTCTTCTCCGACGGATTCGGGCCCGAAGCGCTTCTCGCCGATCTCCGCGCCTATCCCGCCCGGGATTCCGAAGAGCCGGAGAACGACAAGGTCATGCGGGGCAGCCGGGACGGATTTGTCGAAAACCTGCTCACCAACGTCTCCCTGATCCGCCGCCGCATCCGGACCCCGGATCTGAACGTCCGCGCCGTCCGGGTGGGGAAGAGCACGCGCACCGACGTGGCGGTCCTCTGGATCGAGGGGCGGGCGGACCGGAACTACGCCCTGGATCTCGCCGGGCGGATCGGAGGACTGGGGACGGATTCGCTGGTCCTCGGGCATCAGAGCATCGCGGAAGCCCTCTCACCCCGGGGCTGGCTCAATCCCTTCCCGAAAACCCGGGCGACCGAACGACCGGACGCGGCCGCGGCGATCCTCCTCGAAGGCGGCGTCATCGTCCTCTGCGACAACAGCCCGGAGGCGATGATCTTTCCCGTCACGCTCTTCCATTTTTTGCAGGAGACGGACGATTTCTATTTCGGACCGCTCACCGGGACCTATCTCCGGGTCCTGCGCCATGTGATCTTCTGGCTCACGATGATCGTCACCCCGCTCTGGCTCCTCATCCTGCGGCATTCCGATTTTCTTCCGCCGGTTCTGCATTTCCTCCTCCCTCACGACCCCGGGGATCTGCCCATTCTCGTCCAGCTGATTGTCACGGAATTTGCTCTGGACGGCCTCAAGCTCGCGTCCCTCAACACGCCGAACGTCCTCGCGAGCTCCCTGTCCGTCGTCGGCGGGCTTCTGCTCGGGGATTTCGCCGTCACCGTCGGATGGGTGTCCCCGGACGTCATTCTCTATATGGCCTTCGTCTCCATCGCCAATTTCACCCAGTCGAGTTACGAGCTGGGGTATGCGTTCAAATATCTCCGCGTCCTCTCCCTCCTTCTGACCGCCGCTTTCGATATCTGGGGATTCGCCGCCTCGCTGTTCATCGCCGTACTCCTCGCCGCATGCAACAGGACCGCGGACGGGAAACGCCGCTTCCTCTGGCCCCTCGTGCCGTGGAACGCCCGCGCCATGAAACGCCTCGTTTTCCGGCTGAGAAAGGAGGACTGAGACCGTCTCGGGGTCCCCTCCTGTTATTCTGCACCGTCCGGCTCCTGTTCGGGCGGTGTTTTTTTGTCAGTTTTCCGCATCCTGTTTTTGTTTCTTTCCCTTGACTTTGCCCCCCGTCCGTGATATAATTCATCCATAAACGATTTATCATTAAACTAACACGAAAGGAGAACCGTCATGAACCTCAAGGTAAACGGAACCGGCCCCGAGCGGGAAGAGGAACCGCGGGACAGCCGGGGGATCCCCATGATGCTGGTGAACGAGGTGTCCTGGCTCATGTGGGAGACGGTCCGGCGGCAGGGCGCGGTGCATCCCGTGTCCCAGAAATCCGGCCAGCTCATCCTGATCGAGCTTGCGAAGCGCGACGGCAGGACCCAGCTCGAACTTGCTGAAGCGACACACCTCAAAGCCCCCACCGTCAGCGTATCCCTCCAGAAGCTCGAAAAAGAGGGCTACGTCAGCCGCCGCCCCGACGAGTACGACCTCCGCGCAACCCGGGTCTTTCTCACTGAGAAGGGGAGGGAGCTCGACGAGAGGATCCGCGGGATCATCCGGGAACAGGAGGAGCGCGCCACCTCGTGCCTGACCGACGAGGAGAGCGAGACCCTGACCCGCATTCTCCGCAAGCTGAAAGACAATCTGATCGGCGCAAATGAGGAGGAGAAACGGTTTTGAAAAAAGTCAGATTAGTGTCCTATCTCAAAAAATACTGGTTCTTCGCCCTTGTCTCCCCCCTCATGATGGCGGGAGAGGTGATCGTGGACCTGCTCCAGCCGAAGCTGATGGCCTCGATCGTCAATAAGGTCGTCGAAACCGGAACGGGCGGCTATCAGCCCGAGGTTATGTCCTTCATCCTGCTGACCGCCTTGAAAATGATCCTGCTCGTCGCGTTCGGCGGCTTCTGCGGCGTCATGTGCTGCTATACCGCCTCCGTCGCGTCCCAGGGATTCGGAAGCGATATCCGCGTGGACGCCTTTGACAAGGTCATGTCCCTCTCCCTCGAACAAACGGACAAGTTTACCACCGGTTCCCTCGTCACCCGGCTCACCAACGACATCACAGCCCTCCAGGACTTTGTCATGATGGTGCTCCGCATGTTCGTCCGGGCTCCGATCTTCTTCGTCATGGGCATCGTGATGTGCCTGACCCTCGATGTGAGTTTCGGCGTCGTGGCGTTCGTCGCCCTGCCCCTGATCCTCGTGATCGTGCTGATCATGGTCGTCAAGGCGGTCCCGATCTTCACCGTCGTGCAGGAAAAGCTCGACCGGGTCAACTCCGTCGTGCAGGAGAGCGTCACGGGAGCACGGGTCGTCAAGGCCTACACCCGCGAGGAGCATGAGATCTCCCGCTTCGAGGCCGCGAACGACGACTTCCGCCGTACCAATCTCCGGGTCGGCTACATCATGTCCGCCATCTTCCCGGCCATGTCCCTCGTGATGAACGCCGCGGTCATCGCCATCATCTACATCGGCGGACTGCAGGTCCAGGCGAGAGCGGTCAACGTCGGCGACGTCATGGCGGCCGCCCAGTACATCACGCAGGTGCTCTCCTCGGTCATGATGATGTCCTTCATGTTCCAGCAGATCGCCCGCTCCAAGGCCTGCGCCGCCCGTATCCGCGAAGTCCTCGAGGCCGATCCGACCATCGTCTCCGGCGCGTACTCCGGCGAAGCGGACGGAAACAGGCCGGGGCTCCCCGAAGTCGGCACGGTGCGCTTCGAAAACGTCTCCTTCCGCTATCCCGGCGCGGCGGGCGACAACGTCCTCGACGGCATTTCCTTTGAAGTGAAGCGCGGCGAGACCGTGGCCGTGATCGGAGCGACCGGTTCCGGCAAATCCTCCCTCGTCAATCTGATCCCCCGCTTCTACGACGCCACGGGCGGGGAGGTCTATGTCGACGGCGTCAACGTGAAGGAATGGGATCTCGGCGCCCTGAGAAGCCGCATCGGATTCGTGCTCCAGAAGAGCGAACTGTTCTCCGGCACCGTTGACGAGAACATCCGCTGGGGCAAAAAGGACGCCTCCGAAGAGGAGATCACCGCCGCCGCCAAGATCGCCCAGGCAGACGAATTCGTCTCGAAAATGTCCGACGGCTACGCATCCGCGGTGGCGGAACGGGGCGCGTCCCTCTCCGGCGGCCAGAAACAGCGCATCGCCATTTCCCGCGCTGTCCTCCGGCATCCCGAGATCATCATCTTCGACGACTCCACCTCCGCCCTTGACCTCGGCACCGAAGCAAAGCTCAGACAGGCGCTCAACACCGAGTTCGCCGACACCACCGTCATCATGATCGCCCAGCGCATCGCCTCCGTCATGCACGCGGACCGTATCGCCGTGATCGAAGACGGCCGCATCACCGCATTCGACAGCCACGACGCGCTCATGAAATCCAGCGCGGCCTACCGCGACATTTACAGTTCCCAGATGAAATCAAGCGAAGGAGGGGCAGAGGCATGACGGACAAGAACAAAAAGAAAGATCTGAAAAACGAGAACGCCCCTCTTCAGAAGGATCCCGCTCCGAAGAAGAAAAAAGGCGCGGAACCCGAGGAGAACGAACCGTCCGCCGACGAACTGCGGCAGATGATGAAGAAGAACAATTCCGAAGTCCGCGGCCCCGGAGCCGGACGCATGATCCGCGAGAAGCCGAAGAACTTCGGTCAGACCGTTTTGAAGCTGATCCGCTACATCGGGCGGAGCCGGTATCTCGTGCTCCTCATTATGCTCACGACGGTCCTCACCTCCGTCCTGAACTCCCTCGGGCCGAGACTCCAGGGCAAGGCCATCAACGCCATGACGCTGACGGACGGGCACCTCGATGTGGATTTTGACGCGTTGGTACGTACACTGGTGCTCATGGGCGTCGTCTATCTCGCCAGCACCCTGATGCAGCTCTTCCAGGGATTCGCCTCCACTAAGATCTCCCAGACCACGGTCTACGCGCTGCGCCAGGACCTCTTCCGCAAGATCTCCTATCTTCCGATCTCCTACACGGACAACCATCCCTCCGGCGATATCATGTCCCGCATGACGAACGACGTGGACAATATCTCCAATTCCATTTCCTCCTCCCTCACCTCCCTGATCTCCGCGGTGCTGACGCTGGCTCTGGCCCTCATCATGCTCCTCTCCTACCACTGGAGCGTGGTGCTCGTCACCCTTGTCACCATCCCCGTGACGATCTACGCCTCCCTCAAGCTCTCCGCCTTCATGCGGAAGTACTTCGTCAAGAGACAGGTCCTGCTCGGGCAGATGAACACGCAGGTCGAGGAAATGGTCACGGGCTATAAAACCGTCATGGCCTACGGCAAGGAAGAGGACGCCTGCCGCGAGTTCTCCGCCATTAGCGAGGAATTCCGCAAGTGCTCCATCCAGGCCAACCTCTGGGGCGGCATCATGGGTCCGGTGAACAACATCATCAACAACGTCAACTACCTCCTCGTCGCCGCCTTTTCCGCCTATCTCACGATGCGCGGTATCCTGCTCCCCGGCGACATTCAGGCGGTGCTCCAGTATTCCCGCCAGCTCACCTTCCCGATCAACCAGATCGCCAACCAGTACGCGACCCTTTTGACCGCCGTTGCCTGCGCGGAGCGTGTCTTCGCCATCCTCGAGACCCCGGACGAGGTGAACGAGGGCAAGTCCGAAATCACGGTCGAAGAGATCCGCGGGGAAGTGGAATTCAGCCACATCAATTTCTCCTACGTCCCCGGCAAGCAGGTCCTGCACGATTTCAGCCTGACTGTCCGTCCCGGCCAGAAGATCGCTCTCGTCGGCGCGACGGGCTCCGGCAAGACCACGGTCGTGAATCTGCTCACCCGGTTCTACGACGCGGACTCCGGCGAGATCAGGATCGACGGGGTGAACATCCGGGATATCCCGAAGAAGACCCTCCGGCAGGCCATCGCAATCGTCCTGCAGGACACCGTGCTCTTCCATGACACCATAGGAAACAACATCCGTTACGGGCGTCTCGGTGCGACGGACGAGGAGATCGAGCGGGCGGCGGATATGTCCGAGTCCGACGAATTCGTCAACCGTCTGCCCGAGCGGTACGACACCGTGCTCGCGGAGGGCGGCTCGAACCTCTCCCAGGGGCAGCGTCAGCTTCTCTCCATCGCCCGGGCGGTGCTCGCCGATCCGAAGATCCTGATCCTCGACGAGGCGACTTCTTCCGTCGACACCAGAACCGAAATGCACATCCAGCAGGCGATGGTCGCCCTGATGAAGAACCGCACCAGCCTCATCATCGCCCACCGGCTCTCCACAATCCGCGACGCCGACATCATCATCGTCATGCAGGACGGCGCGGTCATGGAGTCCGGCAATCACGAGGAACTGCTCGCGAAGCAGGGCGTCTACTACAACCTCTATCAGAACCAGTTCGCCGGGTTCGAGACCTGACGGCATTATCGAAAAATGTTTGTTCCGCGGGATTTATTTTCAGATTCCGCGGAACTTTTTCATCTTTCGGACGTCTAATGAACAGAAGACAGAAAACGGAGGATGAACGGAATGAAAAAACTCAAGAGAATCGCGGTCCTGCTCCTCGCCGCCCTGACCCTCGCGTCCTGCTCCCGCATCGTACCGGCGGAAGTTGCGGATCCCGGGATCGGCAAGCCGGAACCCGCGGAAACGGAAGCCGGAGAGAAAGACGATCAGGGACGGACCGAACCCGCAGAGACCGAAGGAGCCGCAGATCCCGCAGAACCCGCCGGGGAAGGGGACGAAAACAAGTCCGACGCCGTTGAGCCGCAGATCCCCTCGAAGCGCGTCGGGATCGTGACCCCGGCCTCCTACGGCGAGGTCTATAAGAAGATCACCGCCCGGGGCAACAACACCCGCAGATACGGCGGGATGAAGACGGCAAACGCGGACTTTGCCGACATGGCGGTGGAAGAAGTCATGGCGGAAGCCCCGATGGAAGCTCCGATGCCTGAGCCGGAAGCCAGTTTCGCGGCGGAGGACGAGGCATACGCGGGCGGATACGAAGGCGGCGCGGACTATTCCGAGACCAACACCCAGGTGCAGGGCGTAGACGAGGCCGATATCGTTAAGACGGACGGGAACTGGATTTACGCACTCTACGACGGCAAGCTCAAGATCTATTCCGCGGCGGGCGGGGATTCCGCTCTCGTCTCCGTCACCCAGGCGGGCAGCGAATCGAACCGGGACTACTGGATCGACGAGATCGTGTTCGACGAGCCCGAAAAGAGCTGGTCCGGGAGCTACAAATCCGCGGAAGAGATGTTCGTTCTCGGCGACACGGTCATGGTGATCGCCAACTGCAACGAATACGCCTCCGGATATGTGAAGGGCGACTGGTTCGACGAAAACCGGAGCTATGTCTCGGTGGACTTCTACGACGTCTCCGACCGGGCGAACCCCGTATTTGCCGGATCCGCCGGGCAGGACGGCTACTATATGACGAGCCGCCTCATGGACGGGAAGCTCTACCTTGTCACCAACCGCTACATCTACACGTGGAACGAGTACGACGAGGAGAACCCCTCCGAATACGTCCCCATGCTCTACCGCGGCGGGGAGACGTTCGAGGTGGCCGTGGACCGGATCTGCTGGCCCGAATCGACGACGGACAGTTCCTACACCGTCGTGGCCCGCTATTCCCCCGACGCCCGGGATCTCGAAGACTCCCTCAGCGTCCTCGGAGCGGGGAGCACCGTCTACATGAGCCGGAACTACCTCTATCTCGCGGACTCCCGCTATTTCGAGGAAGCCCGGAACGAGTGGGACGAGAGCGTCTACCATGTCACGGAATACATGAGCGGCAACCGGACGGAACTCTTGAAACTCTCCGTCACCGGCGCCATCGCGATCGAGGAGACCGGATCTGTGGACGGCAATCTTCTGAACCAGTTCTCGATGGACGAATACGGCGATACCTTCCGCGTCGTCACGACCTGCTGGAACAGCTCCTATCAGATCTGGGAGGACGCGGAGCACGGCTTCACCAACTACAAGTACCTCGAATCCGGCCAGACCAACGGCCTTTACGTCTTCGACTCCTCGATGAATCTCACGGGAGCCGTGACGAGCCTCGCGGAGGGGGAACAGGTCTACTCCGTCCGCTTTGACGGCACCGTCGGTTATTTCGTCACTTTCCGCCAGGTCGACCCGCTCTTTGCCGTGGACCTCTCGGATCCCGCGAATCCCACCGTCATGAGCGCGCTCAAGATCCCGGGATTCTCCCGCTATCTGCATCCCTGGAGCGCGGGACTGCTCCTCGGCATCGGTCAGGACGCGGACGAGGAGACCGGACGCACGGGGGGCATGAAGCTCTCGATGTTCGACACCTCCAACCCTTACGACGTGTCGGAGCGCGACAAGTACATCCTCGACGACAAGTATTATTCCGAAGCGCTGTACAACCACAAGGCGATCCTTGCGGCTCCGAACAAGGGGCTGATCGGATTCCCGACGGACAACGGCTACGTTCTCTTCCGCTATGAGGAGGGGAGCGGATTCTCGCTCATGGACGAAGTCAAATTCGAGAGCGACTGGTACTGGGACTGGAATTCCCGCGGCCTCTACGTCGGGGACAATATCTACATCGTCTCGAGCACCATGCTCACCGTTCTCGATATGAATACCTGCGATCTGCTTGTCCGCGTGGACGGCTGAGGGCAGAACGAAAAGACCGGACGTCAAAGCGCGCCCGGTTTTTTCGCGGAACTCACGCGGACAGAAAATCCCATCGCGTCCGGATAAGGAAGCTCGAACCGGTTTCCTCATACTAATCTCAAGTTAAAAGGAAACGCGGCTTCCCCGAAGAAGCCTGGCAAGAACTTCAATTGGGGGGAGGACAAGGTTATACCAATTAAGTGCGGTTGAACCCTTGCACACCA
>CACZNC010000069.1 GCA_902782445.1 uncultured Ruminococcus sp. | reverse complement strand
GTCATGTTTGGATATATGGCATTCCCACCCCGTCGTTCGCATTCTACGGAGAGCGATCAAAACCCATGAAGACAGCTTTATAGAAGGAATATAGTATGAGATAAAGAAAAAGGATCGCACGCAAATGCGGTCCTTTCCTTGTTTTGGAGCATATCAGACGATGATCCAGTCGTCTCCCCGTTTCAGGGCTTCGAAGAGGCGGCGGAGTTCTTCGCGGGCGTCGTCGAGATTGTCGAAACAGGCGAGCACGAAGTCGTCCGTTCCGGTGCCTCCCATGAGCATGTAGCGTCCGCGGCCCATGCCCATCACGCCCGTCTTTTCGTCTTCGCAGTAGAAGTGTGTGTAGGGTACGACGGCGCATTCCTGCTCGGCGAATACCAGAATCGATTTCATACAGACCTCTCTTTTCTCAGTCAAAACTCTCGAGGATCGCGCGGTCGTAGTCCCCCCACATCTCCCCGAGATCGCAGTGTCCGCGGCCCGGGATGGAGACGTATTTCACCGGAGCGATCTTCGAAAGGGCTTTCACCAGCCGGTCGGAGTGCATCTGCTTGTTCACCGCGCCGTCCGCTTCGCAGTGGAAGACCGTGTAGGGGATCTTCGGCATGTCCCCGGCTTCGGCGAGGTGCAGGGGGGACGCCTTTTTCATGGCCGCTTCGAGATCCTCTTGTTCCGAAGTGCCGAAGGCGGCGTAGAGCGTCCGGGGCAGATCGGGCCGTTCGGTGTAGTGGTAGGGCAGATCGCAGACGGGGCAGTTCGCGGCGCAGGCGACGGGCGTGACGGCGGCATACCGGGTGTAGACGAGGCAGGCGAGCCCGCCCATGCTTCCGCCGGAGGAGACCGCGGGCAGACCGGACGCGCCTGTGAGATCTTCGATCGCCGCGCGGATCTCGTCGGTCTCCCGGACGGCGAAGGGATTCATCCAGTTCCAGGGATCGAGGTAGGGGACACAGTAGAGCACGCCGGCCTTGCCGAACATTTCGCCCCGGGGCGTGTCCTCCCCGTGCATCGTCATGCCGCCGAGTCCCATGAAATCGAGCACGAGCCCCCGGGGACGGCCGCAGAGGACCCGGTCGTTGAGATAGGCGAAGGAGCGCAGGGTTTCAGCCGTGATGACGGATTTCATCGTTTCACTCCCGTTCTTTTGATTTGCCCCCATCATACCATACCGGCGGGGATTTGTCAAGCCGCATCTCTCCCGTGTCAATCTGCCCAATCCGCTCTCCTCTCCCCGGCCGTCTTTCGGCGGAAGGGAGAAAAAACGGGAAGGACCGTCATTTCCTCTTGACAACGGGGACTTTGTGAGGTATACTATGTAAAGCAATTTACTTTACAGCATCGCGCGGTGATTTCGATTTTTGTGAAAGATATGCGCTTTCCCCTCCTGCTCGACGCATACGGCGTCCTGCTCACGGAGAGGAAGCGGGAACTGCTTGAATACTATTACGACGACGACCTCTCCCTTTCGGAGATCGCGGAGCTCACCGGGCTCACCCGGCAGGGCGCGCGGGACGGGATCCGGAAGGCGGAGGAGGAACTGAGAGCCTTCGAAGACAAGCTCTCCCTTGTCCGCGGAGCCGCCGTCGTGGCCGATGTGACGGAGACCCTCTTCGCCCTGGCCGGAAAAGCGGAAGATCCCGCCCTCGCCGACGCGATCCGGGAAGCCGCCTCCCGCCTAGCCGCCCTTCGTCCCGCAGACAACACAAAGGAGTGACTATGTTCGACAGCTTATCCGAAAAGCTCAACAACGCGTTCCGCCGCTTCAGGGGGAAGGGAAAGCTGACCGAGGCCGACGTCCGGGAAGGGATGCGCGAGGTCAGAATGGCCCTGCTCGAAGCCGACGTCAACTACAAGGTCACCCGGGACTTCATCAAGACCGTCACCGAACGCGCCGTCGGCAGCGAAGTGATGGAGAGCCTCCTCCCCGGACAGCAGATCGTCAAGATCGTCCACGAAGAGCTCATCAAGCTCATGGGGGAGACCAACAACAAGCTCGTCATCAGCCCGAAGCCCCCGACCGTCGTCATGATGGTGGGCCTGCAGGGTACGGGCAAAACCACCCACGCCGCCAAGCTCGCCGGGATGTACCGCAAGCAGGGCAAGCGTCCCCTCCTCGTGGCCTGCGACGTCTACCGCCCCGCCGCCATCGACCAGCTCAAGGTCGTCGGCGCGCAGGTGGAGGTCCCGGTCTTCGACATGGGGAAGGAAGACCCCGTGAAGATCGCCAAGGCCAGCCTCGAACACGCCGCCCGCCACGGGCACGACATGGTGTTCATCGACACCGCCGGACGTCTTCAGGTCGACGACGTGCTCATGCAGGAGCTGGAGAACATCAAGGCCGAGACGAATCCCACCGAGATCCTGCTCGTGGTGGACGCCATGACGGGACAGGCCGCCGTCGACGTCGCGACCGTGTTCAACGAACGGCTGGACATCACGGGCGTCGTGCTCTCGAAGATGGACGGCGATACCAGGGGCGGCGCGGCTCTCGCTACCCGCTACGTCACCGGGAAGCCCATCAAATTCGTCGGCGTCGGCGAAAAGATGGACGCCATCGAGCCCTTCTACCCCGACCGCATCGCCTCCCGGATCCTCGGCATGGGCGACGTGCTCACCCTGATCGAGAAGGCCCAGCAGACCATCGACGACAAGAAGGCCGCCGAACTGGAAAAGAAGCTCCGGGAGAACAATTTCACCCTGAACGACTACCTCGAACAGTTCCGGCAGATCAAAAACATGGGCTCCCTCGATCAGCTCGTCGGCATGATCCCCGGGATGAAGCCGGGGGCGCTCAAGGACGCGAAGATCGACGAAAAAGCCCTCGCCCGCACCGAAGCCATCATCCTCTCCATGACCGCATACGAGAGGGACCACCCCGACGTCATCAACGGAAGCCGCAGACGCCGGATCGCCGCGGGAAGCGGGACCTCCGTGGAGGAAGTCAACCGCCTGATGAAGCAGTACGACCAGATGAACAAGATGATCAAGCAGTTCTCCGGTCAGTTCGGCGGCAAGCGCGGCAAGAAGAAAATGAAAATTCCGTTCAGCCTCGGCTGATGCCGGCGTGCGGATTTTTATAAAAGCCAAAAAAACAAAACCAAAACAAAACACTTTGGAGGAACACCGAAATGGTCAAGATCAGACTCAGAAGAATGGGCGCGAAGAAGGCTCCCTTTTACCGCATCGTGATCGCGGACTCCCGTTATCCCCGGGACGGCCGCTTTATCGAAGAGATCGGATATTATGATCCGATGAAGGAACCCGTCGTCATCAAGATCGACGAGGACAAGGCGAAGGAATGGCTGACGAAGGGTGCGCAGCCGACCGAAACCGTGAAATCCCTCCTCAAGAAGAGCGGCGTGATCGGAGAATAATGGACAACGCCCAGGTAAGCTACCGCGACATAGATATCGCGCTTCTGCTGGCCGACATGGCCCGCGCGATCGTGGACGAGCCCGACGCCGTATCGGTCACGGAAGAAGAGACCGAAGACGGCACTGTCCTCACCCTCAACGTGGCGGAAAACGATATGGGCATGATTATCGGGAAACACGGTAAGATCGCCCGCGCACTCCGTACCGTAACAAAGGCAGCCGCCAAGATCGCCGATAAGAAGATCACAGTAGAAATCAAATAAGGAAAACGCCCGGAATTATCTCCGGGTTTTTCTTTTTTTCCGGGCAACGGACATTTTTGAAAAATCCGCGATAATTTTTTCAAACCCGCTTGACAGTCTCGGGACCGTGTGCTATAATGTTCAAGAACAGTAAAAGGGGGTGGAAGCCCCTCGGAAACCGCTCTGCCCCGGGATCGGGGATCCGACCGTCGTGACTTCCTGAACGGGGGACCGGAAAAGGCCGCCGGGGAACCGAAACCCGCGCGTCCGGCGGCAATGTGACGAAAGGAGACGAAACGCTATGCTCAACTGGTGGAATTCCATGGATCTGGTCGGACAGATCTTCGCGCTCATCGCCATCCCCTGCACCCTCGTTCTGGTGGTGCAGTCCGTGATGCTGATCTTCGGCATGGGCGGGGGGGCGGACGGCATCGACCTGGACGGGGACGGGATCCCCGACACGCCCGGTTTCGAAGGGGACGGGGACGGCGGACTCGCGCTCTTCTCCCTCCGCGGCATCATGTCCTTCGGAGCCATTGCCGGGTGGAGCGGCCTCGTCATGCGCGGTGCGGGGATCCCCCTCGGCGTGAACGTGCTTCTGGCCGCCGCCTTCGGCTTCCTCGCGATGGTCGGGATCGCCTGGATCATGAAGCTCGCGGCGAAGCTCCAGCAGAACGGGAATCTGGACATCGGCTACGCCGTCGGCCGGGTCGGGACGGTCTACATCCCCATCCCGCCGAACATGACGGGCACCGGCAAGATCAATCTGACGATCCAGGAGCGGTTCGTGGAGATCGACGCGAAGACCGCCGCGGACCGAAAGCTCGGGACCGGAGAGAGCGTCCGCATCACCGCCACCGATCCCGCGGGAATGGTGATCGTGGAGCCGCTCGTGAAGGAATGAATGCACAGGAGGGCAAAAATGAAGAAGAAAACCACTGCACAGTACCTGAAAAGCATTCTCATAGGACTGACTCTTGCCACCCTGCTTTCGTTTGGCATCTTCGTCGTATTATCTCTTCCTCTTCAGGTGATCTTCTATCACGATCAGTACGGCAAACGTGATTTTTCGCCGATATATGTCTCTTTGGTCTTTATCTGGCAGATCTCGTTCTGGATCTGCTACACGAGGAAATCTTCAAGTGAATTCGCCGTTGTCCACCGGGAGGGAACCTTCTCGTGGAAGGAAGACCTGAAGGATACGATGAAGGGCGAGGGGATGATCCTTGCCGTCGTGCTTGCGGTTCTGGCCATCATTTTCGAAGCCGCCATGATCATTGTCAACAGACCGGACAACATCGTCGCAACCGCTCTGTCTCCGATCTTCGCCGTCGGCACCGTGACGGGTTTGAAAGATTTCCTCGTCCTGCGCACGGTGATCGCCTACGTCATAGAGACCGTACTCGTCATCGCCCAGCTCGTCTGGCAGCACGGCCGGGACTTCAAAAAATGGAAATAAAATATGCCTGTTGAAGAAAGGGTTATGAAATGAACAAACCGGAAAATGGCGATACTCCTCCGAAAAATGAATTTCTGACCCCGGGGTACTGTTTCGGGCGGATCGGGCTTTTCATCGTCTGCGGGCTGATCGTCCTGCTCGTGTATTTCGTCCTGATGTTCCCGCTTCAGGGGGTCCTCGGAGAGTGGGCGGAAAAGGCGGAAACCGAAGGGTCGAACGTCCCGGAGAACATCATGTTCGTCCTCTATGCCCTCTTCTATCTTCTCCCCCTGTACGTCCTGTTCTTCGCCCGGGACGTGGGGCTGAAAACGCGGGTCCTCCATCTGACGGAGGAGGGGTGGGACCTGCGGAAGGTCTTCGAAGGCGTGTACCGCTCGACCGGATGGATCGACCATGCGCTCTACGCCGCCTACAGCCTGCTCCTCCTTCTCCCCTTCGGCGGGGGCGACCCGTTCAAAAATCCGTTCTCCTTCCTCACGATTCAGGAAATGTTCTTCTTCACCGTCCCCCTGCCGAAAATCGTCGGCTGGTTCCTCGCCGTCCTCTGCTTCGCCGCGGAATACGCCCTCTGCCTCCTCGTCTCCGCGAAATGGTGGGACACGCACAGGATCCGCCGCTCCGACAGCAGAGAGAGATGAAAACGGAACGCAAAAATATATAATCAGGAGAGTAAAATGAACGCCGAACGAAACGAAAAAGTCACCGCGAAACTGGTCCTCTCCCGCATCGCGTGGTTTCTCCTGTGCAGTTTCGGGATCCTTGTGATCTATCTCGTCGTCATGGCTCCGCTCGCCCCGATGCTGGCCGCCCGGATCGATCCCACCGACGAGGCCGCGAGGGACTGGAGGTATGCCGCCACCTTTATGGCATGGTCCGTCATTTACATCATCCCCCTTTACATCTTCCTCTTCCGCAAGGATATCGGCCTGAAAACCGAAGTGCTCCGCGTGACGGACAACGGTTTCGATCTGAAAACGGTCTTTAAGGCGGTGTATAAAAAGATCGGCCTCTTGGACCACATCATCTACGGAGCCATGTCCCTGATCGTACTGCTCGCGCACTTTGTCAACGCGAATTTCTTCTACTTCCTCATGATTCAGGAGGCTGGATTCTACGAATTGCCGATCCCGCGCGTCCTGAGCTTCTTCCTCGCCGTCCTCTGCTTCGCCGCGGAATACGCCCTCTGCCTCCTCGTCGCAAGCAAACGCTGGGACAAAAACCGTCTCCACCGGGGAAGCGGCAGTTCGGATCATTGAGGCAGGTCAAACGAAATCTTTCCGCCGCTGCTGTAAATTCCTCATTCCTAATTCAACGAAAGGAGCCTTTCCATGAATCTTCTCCTCTCCGCCGGCATCGATCCCTCCGTGGTCATGCTGACCTCCGTGATCGTGCTCATCGCCCTGACGACCGTGATCGTCATTCTCTCCCGCTACCGCAAATGCCCCTCCGACAAGATCCTCGTGATCTACGGCAAGGTCGGGCAGACTCAGGACGGACAGCAGAGGAGCGCAAAGTGCATCCACGGCGGCGCGTCCTTCATCTGGCCCGTCATTCAGTCCTACGAATACCTCGATCTCACCCCCATGTCCATTCAGGTGGACTTGAGAAACGCCCTGTCGAAGCAGAACATCCGCGTCGACGTCCCCTCCCGGTTCACCGTCGGCATCTCCACCGAGACCGGCGTCATGCAGAACGCGGCGGAACGGCTTCTCGGCATGAAGATCGACGAGATCAAGCAGATCGCCGAGGACATCATCTTCGGTCAGATGCGTCTGATCATCGCCACGATGGATATCGAGGAGATCAACTCCGACCGGGACAAATTCCTCGAGGCCGTGTCCTCGAACGTGGAAACCGAACTGAAAAAGATCGGACTCCGCCTCATCAACGTCAACGTCACCGACATCACCGACGAGAGCGGATACATCGTCGCCCTCGGTAAGGAAGCTGCTGCGAAGGCCATCAACGACGCGAAGATCTCCGTCGCCGAGGCCGAGCGTTCCGGCGCGATCGGCGCAGCGGAAGCAGACAGGGACCGCCGCGTGAACGTCTCCCGTTCCGACTCCGAGGCGATCTCGGGCGAAAACGACGCCAAGGCGAGAGTCGCGGACTCCGACGCCACCAGACGCGAGCGCGAGGCCGAAGCCCTGAAACGCGCCACCGCCGCTGAGAACATCATGAAGGCGAAGGCGCAGGAGGAATCCTTCGAAGCCCAGCGCTCCGCCGAAGAGGCCAGACGCCAGTACGAACAGGCCAAGCTGGAAGCCGATGTGATCGTCCGCACGGAGATCGACAAGCAGAAGCGGGAACTGGAAGCCGAAGCCGAGGCAGAGCAGACCAGACGCCGGGCAAGGGGCGAAGCGGACGCCACCCTCATGCGGATGCAGGCGGAAGCGAACGGCGCGAAGGAGATTTTGATGAAGCAGGCGGAAGGCTTCGCCGAGATCGTCAAATCTGCCGGAGGGGACGCCAACGCCGCGATCCGCCTCATGGTCGCCGACAAGCTCGAGGAGATCACCCGCATTCAGGTCGAGGCGATCAAGAACCTCCAGATCGACAAGATCACCGTCTGGGATTCCGGCGCGAAGAACGCGGACGGCAAAAACACCACCGCCGACTTCATCACGGGCCTCTACAAGTCCATCCCCCCGCTGAACGAAATGTTCGACATGGCGGGCATGAAGCTCCCCGAATACCTGGGAGAAGGAAAGAAAGAACCGGACGAAACCCCCGCTCCTTCCGAAAACTGAACTTTTCCCTGTGAAATCTCACCAAAACCGTTGACAAACCGCCCTTTTCGATGTATGATATAGACAGAAATCCCATCAGGGTCAGAATCCGTGGAAAGGGCGTTTGTCATGGCAAAGAAGAAAAAGAAAACTCTGGATCCGTCCGAAAAGCTGCCGAACGGCATGTATAAGGAGAGAACGATACAGGCCGTGATACAGGGGGGCCTGCTTCTGGTCTTCATGTGCGGACTTGCGGTCTTCTCCTACATCGTCTCCATGATCCCGGCGGGGCTCTTCGGCGTTGCCATCACCCGCGAAAACACCACCACCCAGAGCGTTTACGATATCCAGAACCTCACCTTGACGGTCATCTGCCTCACGATCTGCGCGATCGGCGGGATGTTCCTCGCCCGCAAGACCGGGGAAGCGGACGCCATGTACGCCTTCCGCAACCATCAGGAGAGGAAGATCGACAAGCGGTATCTGCTGCTCTCCGTCGCCCTCGCAGTTCTCGTCTACTTCATCGTCTCTGCCGTCTTCGGGCTCTCCTTCTTCGCCGGGCCGATCCGCTATCTCGGCATCTTCCTTTCCCGGGCGGAGCGCAAGATCAACGAGGGCATCAAGGTCCCGGTCCTGATCCGTATGCTCGCCGGGGTGATCTGCCTCGCCGTGGAAGTCCCGCTCATCATCAAGGGGACCTTCGACGGGTTCCGCTCCGAAATGACCTCCCTCGAAGCCGAAGAGGAGGACGAACGCCTCCGCGAAGAAGAACGCCGGAAGAGAGAGGAAGCGGAGGCAGCCGAGAAAGCCGCCGAAGCCGCGGAACGGGAAGCCAGACGCGCCGCCAGAAAGACGCAGGAATGAGTCCCCAAAGCCGTCCGGCATAAAACCATGGGAAAAGCCGCCTCAGAGACACCTCCGGGGCGGTTTTCGGTTCATGATACTGTATTCCTTTTCTGAAGCTGACTTCATGGGTTTTGAGCTCTCTCCGTAGAATGCGAACAATCTCTGATTGTGAGCTCACGAACGATAACTCTGATAAGGTTGGATGACTAAATTGGTGTACAGACACAGCCTGAACAAAATGGAGTCAGCCTTGACATAACCAAATTGAAGTTTCTTGCCAGGCTTCTTTTCAAAGAAGCCGCGTAACTCCCTAGAACGGATATAGCATGAAGAAGAAAAAGACCGCTCGCCCCCTCGATCCCGTCGACCGCGTCAACCGGGCCGGCATGATCGCCCTGATTGTCTCCCTGATCGCCGTGTACTGCGTCACCGCCCTCCGCATGACCGGGACTCTGACGCCGACGATGGAGCTGATCGACGGGCGGGCTTCGATCCGGTTCCTCGACGTCGGGCAGGGGGACTGCACCCTCGTCGTCCACCGGGGCCACGCGGTGCTGATCGACGCAGGAAGCGCTTATTTCGCCTCTTCCACCGCCGAGACCGTCGCCCGGTACGCCCCCCGCCTCGACGCCCTGATCGTCACCCATCCCCACGAGGACCACATGGGCGGCGCGGAAGCGATCCTCAAAGCGGTCCGGGTGGAAGAACTCTACCTCTCGGATATCCCGAGCTCCGAGGCGTTTTACGTAGATGCTATGAAGGCAGCCGGAAAACGGAATACGGAGATCGTGAAGGTACGGGAGCCCGGGGAATTCCTCTTCGGCGATATCCGCGTGGAGTTTTTCGACACTTTCGGCTACCCCTGGGAGGATCTCAACGACGCCTCCCTCGCCATGCGCGTCACGGTGGACGGGCTGAGTCTGTTCATCGCCGGGGACGCCGAGCGCGGGCTCGAGGGCGAGATCGCCGCAAGCGGGGCCGACTGTTCCGCCGCCATCTACCACGCCGGGCATCACGGATCCTCCTCCTCGTCCACCGAAGCCCTCCTCGACCGGATCGACCCCTCCGTGGCCGTGATCTCCTGCGGGAAGAACAACCCCTACGGCCACCCCTCCCAGATCGTTCTGGACCGGTTCGCCGCCCGGGGGATCGAAATCCGCCGGACCGACCGCGAAGGCACCGTCGTCATCCGGGGCGGGGATCTGCCCTGACGCCGCAACGAATCATTGCTTGACAATCCGCATATAAAGAACTACAATATGAACGGAGCAAGATGAAACCGCTTCTCTGGATCCTCGGGGCCGCCGCGATCCTGTTCCTTGTGCCGCGGCTCCTCACCCTATTGTACCGGATCCGCATGGCTGTGAAGCTCCTCGCCGCCGCGAAGAAGAACGGCTATACCCTCCGGCCCCTGCATCCCCTCTGGTTTTTCGGGACCAATTCCGGTTCATCCCCCGACGTCCTCTTCGGGAAGACCGAAAACGGGGAACGCCGGATCTACTCCGTCAAGCTCTGGGCCTCGGGACGGAAGATGCAGAACATCGTCTTCATAGGGACCGATCCCCAGACCGTGCAGGTCCGCCGGATCATCCCCCTCGCCGGACGCTTCGGAACCTGGATGGACTGGGACTTCAATCCCATCACGGACGGGACGGGCGGCGGGATCAACTGGCTGCGGGAGACCCGGCCTAAAACGCGCGAGCCGGTGGACTACTGGACTCCCGCCGGGACCTCATACGGCGTGATCCCCGTCCTGCTCTTCTGCCCCGCCCCCATGAACGTCGCGGAGGCGAGAGTCGTCCGTCTGTCCCATACCACGGTGGAGCGTCAGCCCATGTACACGAAGCCCCCGGAGACGACCCTCGAGAAGCGGCGGCTCTTCGACGGGGATCTGCTCCATGAGCGGGAGTACGTCTTCGGCACCCGGGCTTTCATCACCGAGCTGACCTATCCGACCGTCGGAAGATCGGTCTGATCACCGGATTTTGTATTTCAGCCGGAGGTTGTCGGCGATCATGGCGATGAACTCCGAATTGGTGGGCTTGCCCCGGGAATTCTGGATGGTGTAGCCGAAATAGGAGTTCAGCGTTTCGACGTCGCCCCGGTCCCATGCCACCTCGATGGCGTGACGGATGGCGCGCTCCACGCGGGAGGTGGTCGTCTGGTACTTCTTCGCCACGGAGGGGTAGAGCACCTTCGTCACGGAGTTGATGACGTCCGAATCCTGCACCGTCATGAGGATGGCGGTCCTGAGATACTGATACCCCTTGATGTGCGCGGGCACCCCGATCTGGTGGATGATCCGGGTCACCTGGGTCTCGATGTCCGGCGGGAGGGCGGAGGAAGGCTCGTTCCCGCGGGCGTTCCGGTCGGAGGAGGAGGGCTCCCCGGCGCGGTTCAGCTTGGTCTGCCTGTTTTTTAAGATCGTGGCGATGCCGGAGAGCAGGGCTTCGTAGTCCACCGGCTTCTGCAGGCAGAGGGAAGCCCCGCCGCGGTTCGCCTCCATCAGCACCCCGGGAGTCGAGACCTGCGTCAGCACGACGAACGCCGGAGCCTCCTTCGACCCCGATCCGTCCCGGGACCGCCTCAGCAGCGTCAGTGCGTCCGCCGACCAGAGATCCGCGATCACCACGTCGAAGCGGCCGGAGGAGAGAAGGGAAGACGCTTCCTCCCCTCCCCGCGCCTCCGAGACCGACGCTCCCTCCGCGGCGAGAAGTTCCCGGCAGCGCGTGCGGAACTCGTTGTTTTCGTCGGCGATCAGTATTCTTGTGTCCTTATCCATCTTTATTTACCATGCCTTTCGTGATTTGATACTGGAAATATTTACCATTGCCCGGTAACGGAATTTTACCATAATCTGCCAGAAAATGCAAGGGGAGACCCACGGAAAAGTTGACCGAATTTCATCCGCCGGATTTGGTATTTTTTGCCAATTCCACGGATCCCGGTCCCCCGCTCCCCGAACGGAGGTACTATGCCCATCCCATCGTTACTCTGGTCCGCGCCGCTGGAAGACAGCGCGAAACGCGAGCCCGCCGTGCCGGAGAGCACCCTCTCGGACCTGCTCGCCGACGGGGAGATCCGCGCCCGAAGCCTGCCCGTGCTCCGCCTACCCTGTTTGCCCGAGGAGATCCCCCCGCGTCAGGAGCTTATCATGGGACTGCTCGAAAGCGAGGATTTCGCGGACTGCGCGGATAGACTGCGGCTCGGCTTCTCGGAAGCGGAACAGCTTTTCGACGAGATTTCCCGGGCGGAGAACGAGGACGAAAAGATCCTGCTCTTTCTGCCCGCCATGAACCGCTTCTTCACCCTTGCCGAGGAGCTCGCCCGCTTTTCCGCCCACGCCCCGGAAGGGACCCGGAAAGCCCGCGAGATCGCCGATTACTGGCAAAAATACTGCGAAAACGTCGCCCATGCCGCCCACGCCAGACGGTGCCGGGATCTTCTCGCCCGCCAGGACCCGAAGCTCACCCTCCGCATCCACGGCTCCCAGGTCTCGGCATGGGAACGCAGACGGGGGATCCGCGCGGACCTGGAAGAATCCCTCCGGGATATGGGATTCGAAGACGCCATTCCCGCCGACCGCCACCCGCAGAAGGCCTCGGAACTGGTGATTTCGGGATACGGGGGCGTGTACGCATCCTATTTTCAGTCCGCGTCGGCGTTCTGGGAGGAGTGCTTCGGGGACTATGTCGGCGGGGAGCGGGATATGACCGCCGTGTTCCGGTACCGGGAGGAGCTCGAATTCCTCCTGGACGTGACCGCCTATTTCCGCTCTCTGCGGGACGCCGGATATCCCCTCTGCTGTCCCGAGGTCTCCTCCCGCCGGGAATTCGTTCTCACGGGGCTGGTCGATCCCTCGCTCCGACGGCGGAACGTGCCGGGGAACGAAGTCGTCCCGAACGATCTGCGCATGACGGACGGGACCGGAGAGGGGAGCCGCGAGCAGTTCTTCATCCTCAGCGGCGCGAACGGAGGGGGCAAGACGACCTTCCTCCGGGCATCCGCTCTGGCCGCGCTCTTCTTCTCGGCGGGCTGTCCCGTGGCGGCGCGGGAGGGCAGGGGAATGCCGTTCGACGCGGTCTACACCCATTTCCCCTCCAACGAGAGCTTCGAGAACAGCGGACGGTTCGCGGACGAGGCGGAGCGGGCGGACGAGATCGAGAAAGCCGCCACCGACCGTTCCTTCGCCGTCTTCAACGAGACCTTCTCCGGCACCGACGAAAAGCGGAGCGAAGAGTTTTCCGCCAGGCTTGCCGGGGAGATGTGGAGGCGCGGGGTCTTCGGGATCTACGTCACCCACATCCACGCACTGACGGGCGGGGAGATCCCGACGCTGGCCGCCGTGGTGGACGAAAACGACGACAACCGCCGCACCTACAAGATCCGCCGGGTCGGAGCCACCGCGTCGTCCTTCGCTCAGGACATCCTCGAACAGTACGGACTGGACGGGGATACCCTCGCCGCCCGGATCGCCGAAATCCGCGCCGAATCGGAGAAAGGAGGAAACTGACATGGCGGAGCGATTCACCATTCTCTGCGAACACCCCCGGGGGATCCTCGACCGGGCGGAACGGGAAGCCGGGAACCGGACCCTGAAAGACCTCCAGATCGACCGGGCTTTCCGCCTGATCTGCTCCGATTCGATGTACCGGGAATCCTTTCTGTCCGTTTTGCGCACCCCCCTCCGCGATCCCGCCGAGATCCGGGAGAGACAGCGGATTTTGAAGTATTTCCACGATACCCCGGGCTTTCTCGACAAGCTGACGGAGCTCGTACGCAAGATCCTTTTGACCAAGCACATGTGGGACAGCGAACGCTCCCGCCTGATGGCCTCCCGCCGGGTCAATCCCCAGGACAAGACCCTCGTCCTCTGGGTGGCGCGGGAAAACCTGATCCTCACCTCCCATTTTCTGAAAATCTTCCTCGCCGCCGTGGGAGAGGTCTACGAGTGCATGAACATGTTCGGCGCGAACGACGGCTGGCTGCTCCGGCTGAGAGAAGAGGCCCGGAAGATCGCCGCGACCCCCGACACCGACCGCTTGACCGAGTTTGCGACGAAGATTGAAAAGGGCCTCTCGATGGCGCATTCCTACGACGTGGAACTGGACGTCACGGAGGAAATGCGGATCGGCGCGCCCTTCCTCGCGGATTTCGAGTACGTCCCCCTCGCCAAAAAGCCGGAAAAGCCGACCCGCGCCGCGAATCTCTTCGCCTTCCTCACCCGGGACCGGAAGGACAAACCCGGAGACAGTGTGAACGTCGACGTGCCGAAGGAGGACGAGCCCCTGCTCATGCACGTTCCGGTCCGGGACGCGACCCTCGAATGGGGACAGGATCTCTCCGCCCGCGGGGTCCAGGAGTGCGACCGGCTGTTCACCTCCTTCCTCCGCACCCTCACGGACCGGTTCGCGGGGCTGGAAGAGGAACTGTACTTCTATAAATGCGCGGTCCTCTATATGACCCGGTTCGAGGAGCGCGGCGTGAAGCTCACCTGGCCCGAAATGCTCCCGCCGGAGGAAAACTCCCTGTCCTTCCGTTCTCTCAGCGATCTGCTGCTTCTGACCGAGAGCATGCACGTCCAGTCCGTCATCCCCAACGACGTGGCCTTCGGCAGGGCAGAGGGCGGGACGCTCTCCGGGATGCTCGTCACCGGAAAGAACAACAGCGGAAAGACCGTGTATCTGCGTTCCATCGGATCGGCGGTCCTGCTGGCCCAGTGCGGCCTGCCCGTCCCCGCGGAGGAGGCGAAGATCAGCATCCGCAGAAAGATCTTCACCACCTTTGCCAAAGCGGAGGGAGAGCTTGTCCCCCAGTCCTCCGCCGGACGGTTCGAGGAGGAGGTAGCGGAGATCGCCGCCATTATCCGGGACATGGAACCCGAATCCCTCCTGCTTCTCAACGAGACCTTCCAGACCACGGCCTACGACGAGGGCGCGGACGGCATGATCCCCATCCTCAACTACCTCGGCGCGCTGGGATGCGGATTCATCTTCGTCACCCACCTCACAAGGCTGGTCGAGCGGTGCCGGAATACGGAGGGCGTCGCCGTCATGCGCACCAGCGAGGACCCGCGGACAAGGTACAAGCTATCGCGGATATAGTACTAGTGTTCTGTTAAAACTTAATCTTGCGTAATTCGGATAGATGTGCTATAATGATTCCAAACGATGATAGGGAGGGATCATATGCCGTCGTTCAAATATGTGATCCGTACAAACTGTCCGGACTTCTTACTGTGAAAAGGGGCTTGAAGCGACGATTCACCGGAAGAAGCGTGAAACACCTCCCGTCCCCGCCAAAGTCACCGGCGAAGTGGAGGCCCATGTCATCGCGCTTGCGTGTGGACAGCCCCCGGAAGGATATTCAAGATGGACGCTGCGTCTTCTCGCGGATAAGACGGTGGAATTGGGATATATAGATTCCATCTCGCATGTTACTGTGTCAAACATACTTAAAAAAACGAATTTAAGCCTAACCTGAAGAAATGCTGGTGCATTACGACGAAGCATATCCGGTTGTCTGCATGGATGAAAAACCGGTACAGTTCTTTGCTGACTTTCGGAAAGGGTTTCGTTCCAAGAGGGATGGCGCCCAATACGAAGATTACCAGTATATCCGCAACGGCACGGCGTGTATATTCCTCTTTACCGAGCCATTGGCGGGCTGGAGATTCGCCGACGCACAGGAAAGAAGGACGGCGCAGGATTGGGCCAGGCAGATCGACTGGCTGCTGACGGAGCAGTACCCGACTGCGGAAAAGGTCGTTCTGGTGATGGATAACCTGAACACGCATACCACGGCCTCACTATACGCCACATTTCCTCCCGAACAGGCAAGGGCTCTTGCCGAGCGTCTGGAAATTCACTATACCCCGAAGCATGGCAGCTGGCTTGACATAGCGGAAATTGAGCTTTCGGCGCTTGGCCGTCAGTGTATTGCCGGCAACAGGATTCCTGACCTTCCCACGCTGCGCAGCTTGCTTGAACCGTGGGCGGTTGCGAGGAACGCTGTGCAGAAAGGTGTTGACTGGCAGTTTACCACTGGTGAGGCAAGAACTAAGTTAAAGCATCTATATCC
>CACZNC010000068.1 GCA_902782445.1 uncultured Ruminococcus sp. | reverse complement strand
TAGCCTGTCCCTATCCATTTCAGAAGTTCTTGCCGCTGAACTTGTTCAGCAGGGCTTCATTTCAAGAAGCCGCGTAACCCCTTAGAAGGGATTTAGTATAAGAATCCGGGGGAACTCCGTTTTCAGAGGATCCCCCGGACCGGTCTTCACCGATGCTCCGCCAGCCAGATGCCGACGCGGGACTGGATGTTCCGCACGCATTTGTCCGCGTCCGCTCCTCCGCCGAGATAGGCCGAGACCTCTTCGAAGACAATCTCCGATATCCCCGCGGGGGTGTAGTTGATATAGGGCGAACAGGCCGCGCCGTCGAGGAAGGACCGGATGTTCCCGATGAATTCCCGGTCATAGACGACGACCTGTCCCCCATTCTGCGGCTTCGGCGTGCTTCCGGCGGCCCGGGGCAGGATGTATACATTTGGAACGGAAGTCCCCGGAAGGAAAGTGCGCTCGATGAAATAGGTGTCGAAAACCTCCGCCTGACCGTCAAACACGGATTTCAGCGCGGAGAACGTGTAGTTGTAGAAGATGGCGTTGACGTCTCCGTTGATTCCGCCCCAGCTTGCCGGATCGCCGAAGAGGGAGCGGATCACGTCCCAGGCCGCGTCCGGGTCGGAGCAGAAGGACGTGAGGATGCAGACGGAATCCGTCGAGAATTCCACTGTGTCCAGTCCGTTCTCCGTCGGAAAGCCGATGTGACAGAGCTCCGCTTCCGCATCGTCACCTACCGTCCCGAACCTTTCCCCGGTGGAGTAGAAGCTCGTCACGCCGTCGAGATACGCGTCCATCAGCGCGATCTCCCCGTTCCGGAACGGCGGATAATAGTTGTAGATCTCCGAATTGCTCGTCCCGGCCCAGAATCCTGCTCTGCGCACGTATTCGTCGTAGTCCTTCGGGAGGGTGGAGAGATACCGCAGGAGCTTTCCGAAATCCTCGCGGTCGAACCGGCACTCCCCGGCGTCATAGTCGATCCAGCGGTTGAAGCCCGAGGGACCGAGCAGGATCCGCTGCCAGTTTGCCTGCGTGAGCTCGTGGATGCCGACGGAGCCTTTCGGAAGGGATCCGAGAAAATCGAGCTCCTCCCCGAGGGTCCAGCTTCCCTTCTTCGCATATTTGCCGAGGATATCGCTCCTTCCGGTGGGGGCGTTGAGGCGGAAGGTCGGAGCGATCCCCCAGAGTCCCCCGTCCTCGTCCGTGAAATAGGATCGGACCACGCCGAAGAGGTCGGCCAGCTTCACGACGGGATCCTTTTCGAGGAAGGGCGTGAGATCGCGGTAGAGATGCTTTGCGAGGACGGTGTCGAATAGCTTTGGCGGGTTGGCGTTGTTCATCGCAAGGATGATGTCGGGCTTGTAAAATCCGTTCGCCAGACTGAAGCACAGGCGGTCGAAGCGTTCCTCGAAGGGCACATCTTCGTCCACAGCCTGCGTGACCACCACCCGCGTTTCGGGATGCTCGCGGTTGTATTTCGAGATCTTTAATTCCATTTCCTGCGGGATGGAAAACAGGGTCGTGGCGATTTCGATCACCTTGACGGAGGAGAGATCGATGTCCTCCGAGCGGCGGTAGAGGGAGATCGACGGGTCGTCTTCTCCCGTATCCGAAACGACGTTCAGCACGAACACCTCCGGCGCGGCGGCTTCGATCGGGAAGACCGAACCGGAGAGGCCGGAATTCTGTCGGTTCAGCAGCCGGACGGTCTCTTCCCCCCGCACGGCGTAGACCCCCTCCCGGTCCAGCCCGTAATAATCCGCGCCGGGGCCGAAAAAGATATGATCCGAGGATCCGTTCAGATCGGCAAAGAGCGTGAGACGGTCCTCTCCCGCGCCGAGGGTCCAGAGTTTTTGCGTATGGGCGGAAGAACCTGTGATAATCCAGATCCCGCCGTCCGAGCCGTTCGAGTATGCCGCAAGCTCCGAAATCTCCCCGTCCGTCGCGACGGAGTACAGGCGGTTCAGATCCCGGTCCAATACCGCGACCTCGATCCCAAGCCCCGCGGCAAGCGTCCCGTCCGGAAACAGCGCGGCTTCGATGCGGGTCAGACTCTGCGCGTCCGCCGGATTGGCGAAGATTGCGGAGCCGGGTATACTCCGGTGCTCCCCGCCATCCCGCTCCGTCCGGTTCAGGGCATACCGATCCGGGTCGTTCGCCGCATCGGACGTATCATACGAGATATACCACACCCCGTTTTCCGCGATGCCGCCCTTATAAAATCGGTGTCCTTCCGGCATGGGCAGCTCGACGGCGTCCGCGCAGGTCCCGTCGGGCAGGAGCGTGCGCAGGGTCGTTGTGTATCGGAAATCCATCCCCTGAACGCCGGGCAGAACATAGACGGGATCGCCGTTTTCGTCCGTCATGGGGACCAAATCCTCGAAGGTCGAAAAGGCGGTGAGGCTCCCGGTCTCCCCGTCGTAGAGGGGATAGGAGGAGCGCGACAGCCGTTCTCCCTCGAAGCCGTAGGTCTCCGCGGGACGGTAAATGCCCGTCAGCGAAGCCGTGCCCGTGATGGGATCGAACTCCCCCGTCACGGTGTCGCGCATGGACTGGGGAGGAGCGCTGATCTTCCCGCTGCCCCCGTTTTTGCCCGAACAGCAGGTCAGGCAGAGCGCAAGGACGCAGAGGAGCAGGGTCTTCGGGAGGGATCTCAGCCGGGCGCGCGTGTTTTGCATTCGTTTCATCTGTTTCATATTTCCTCGCCGGAATCGTCTGTTCGGCTGCAGTTCTTCATTTTTCCCATATTATACCACATCGGGCGGAGAAGCGCAAGGGGGCGGGACGATTTATGATAAAACCGCCTTTTCTTCCTCCTCACGACGGAAAAAAGCCCCCGGACGGAACCATCCGAGGGCTCAATGATATACCGGAAGGGCGTAGGAAATCAGTCGTCCAGTCCTTCAAACGCGCTGGCCAGCTTGTCCATCGTCTTGGTCCAGATCTTCTGGTTCTTCTGGATGGTGGAGGCGATGGCTTCATCCTTCGCGTCGGCGCGGCCGCGGAAGAAGTGGTTGATGTCGCCGAGCTTGTTGGACCACTGGCAGGCGAAGTCGATGTAGACGTTCTCGTGGCAGAGCTCGATCATGCGCCCGGAGTCGGAGTCGCGGGTGAACTTGACCTTCAAAGCGATCTCATAGTAGGCGGGGGTCACTTCCTTGAAGGACTGGGAGGCGAGGGCTTCGAGAGCGGCGGAGATGCAGTCCGTGCCGCCGACGGTGACGGGAACGCCGAAGATCGTGCAGGAGTCGTGGATTCTCGTGTTGTAGTGAGGCTGTTCCACGTTGAGCTTCGGCACGGGCAGGATCATGAAGTCGTCTTCCATGTCGCGCAGATAGATCGGGGACTGGTAGAGCTTGTTGGTGGTCATCATGTACTGACCCGCTCCGAAGTTCGTCATGATGGCGATGGAGTCGTCGGTCTCGGGGTTCAGCATGGTCCCCTCGTTGTTGAACATGATGGCGTAATACTTGTCCCAGAAGGCGTAGGTGCGCTCGTTGTCAAGGGTGATGTAGGGATGGCCCGCCTCGTCGCGGGAGGAGAACTCCACCATGCTGCCGGCGGCGAAACCGTCCGTGATATCGTTGGACTGGAGCACGAAGCCGAACTGGTCCTTGTTGTCCTTATTGCCGTTGGCGTTCAGGTCCACGTATGCGGCGGAAGCGAACTCGCCCACCTTGTCGATGGTCCATTCGCCCTCGTCCACGATGGCGTACAGGTTGGTGTCGGGATAGTAGTTGGTGAAGAGGGTGGAGTTGACGTAGGTGACGTACATGCCGCCGGTGTAGCGGAGCGCGATATCGCCGGTGGACCAGTAGTATTTCTGGCCGTCGTAGGACATGTTCTTCATGTAGCTCGTGCCCCAGTATTCCCGGTCGAAGTCGTTGTAGGGGAAATTATCCTTGTTGTTCAGGTTGAGCAGCACCCCTTCGGAGCCGATCACAATGCCGTAGTACTGATACGCGCCGAACAGGTCGTAATCCGCGGCTCCGGCTTTCACGGCGTTGCGGATGGTGTTGCAGCTTCCGCTCCAGTCGGTGCTGACCTCCGGCTGGTCGATGGCGATGTTGAGGCGTTCGGTGACGGTCAGGTTTCTGTTGAAGACGGCGGAATCCACGACTTCGCCCGTGTCTTCTTCGGCCCAGATGGACAGCTCGGTGATGTTGCCGTTGGACCCCTCCACCAGAAGGAAGTTCAGGGCGCGGCCTTCAAAGTCCATTTCCTCGGGCATGGAGTCGAGAAAACGGGCGGTCTCCTCGGCTTCTTCCGTCAGATCCGCCGTGGGGGTCGTGTTTGTCTGGGGGTTCTTCTGCTCTCCGGCGGCGTTCTCCGTATTGGTGGAGCAGGCGGCCAGGGAGGAGCAGAGAAGAACGGCGGCCAGAAGAGCGGATAACGATTTTTTCATTGCGTTTGGCCTTTCTGAGAAATAGAATAAAAAAACTCCGTGTCACGGTATACAACGTTATTATACCACGCCGCCGGTCCGATTGCAAGATGGTTTGACGAAAAAAAGGATCGTGAAAAACAGATTTGCGCGGGGGACAGTCCCGGGGAAGAGAAACCGGGAGACGGACGGACTTCCGCTGAAATAGAGGGCTTGCCAATCTCCCCGTTTTGCGGTATAATATTTGCCGACAGAATCCCGCCCGCCGGAGGGGAACGGCTTTCTTCCGGGAGCAGAAACATCAGGGGGATCATCATGGAAAACAATCCGAATCAGACCGCAGGCGGCAGGAGCGAAAAACTGCCCTTTTGGGACACCGGCCTGCCCTTTGAGGACCGGGCAAGGGATCTTCTCGGCCGCATGACGCTCGAGGAAAAACTGAACATCCTCATCGAGACCTCCGAAGCGAACGAACGGCTCGGGATCCCGAAATACTACCACGGCAACGAAGCCCTTCACGGGGTGGTGCGGCCCGGAAAATATACGGTTTTCCCGCAGGCCGTCGCGTTCGGCTCCATGTTCGACACGGACCTGATGGAGGAGATCGCGGGAGCCATTTCCGACGAATCCCGGGCCATGCACCACCACGGTCAGGAGATCGCCGCCCGGGACAATCAGTTCGGCGGACGGTACAGCGGCCTGCTCACGTTCTGGTCCCCCGATCTCAACCTCTGCCGGGATCCGCGGTGGGGCAGGACCGGCGAGACCTACGGGGAGGATCCCTTCCTCGCGGGCAAGACCGGTGCGGCTTTCGTCCGGGGTCTCCAGGGGAAGGATCCGAAATACTTAAAGGCAGTCGCGACGCCGAAGCACTTCACCGCCAACAACGAGGAGCACAACCGGTTTTCCTGCAACGCGCGGATGAGTGAAAAGTCCTTCCGGGAATACCACCTCGAACCCTTCCGCATCGCGGTGAAAGAGGGGCGTCCCGCGGCAGTCATGGCTGCGTACAACGCGATCAACGGGATCCCCTGCCACGAGAACCGCCGGCTTCTCACCGACATCCTCCGGGGCGAGTGGGGCTTCGACGGCTACGTGGTCTCGGACTGCTCCGGGGTGGCCCGGCTGTGGGACGCGCACAAACGCTATGAGGATCCCGCCGACGCCGCGTCCGCCGCCATGAACGCCGGGGTGGATCTCGAATGCGGGGGCTATGCCGCTTACGAGCACATGTACACGGAATTCCTCGCCGGACAAACGGAAAAGGGGAAGACCACCGAAGAGCGGATCGACGAGGCCTGCCTCCGGGTGCTGACGGCCCGGTTCCGCCTCGGGCAGTTCGATCCCGACGAGGACGTGCCGTTCTCGAAGATCCCCCTGTCCGCCGTGGGATGCGCAAAGCACAGGGAACTGGCGAAACAATCCGCCCTCGAATCCATCGTCCTGCTCAAAAACGACGGCGTCCTCCCGATCGCGAAGGACAAGACGATCGCGCTGGTGGGCAGCAACGCGGCTCTCTGCCAGTTCGGCGATTACAGCGGCGTTCCCCTCAATCCGCCCGTCTCCCCGAAGGACGGCATGACGGCGGAATACGGCGCGGCGGTTACCGCTGTCCCGTGGAAATGGAAGCCCGGCGGCCAGACCTACCGGATCCTCGATTCCGCTCACCTCTTATCCCCGGACGGCGAACCCGGACTGCGGGGAGAGTACTACGCCAACGCCGGGTTCCTCGGGGATCCGCTGGTCCGCACCGATCCCGCCGTGGATTTCACCTGGAACGATCAGATGCCGGACAGCTTCGTCACGACTTTGCAGTATTCGGTCCGCTGGACGGGAGAGATCCGCCCCGAAACCACGGGGGTCTATCTCCTCCGCCTGAAATGGTCCGGGAGCGCGCCCTGCGAGAAGCCGACGATCACCCTTGACGGGAAGGATCTCGGGCAGGAGGCGGCGGTTTCCCTCGAGGCCGGAGGGCGGTACGCCGTCACCGTGGAATATCAAAAGGCCGCGGAGGACCCGTCGATCCGCCTCGAATGGGCGGAGCCGGAAAACGGGATCGGGGACCCCTTCGCGGAAGAGATCGCGGCGGCGGAGCGTGCGGACGTGACCGTTGCCGTCATGGGCCTCGGCCGGGAATACGAGATGGAAGGCCGCGACCGGGAGACCCTCGGACTGCCCCCGGAGCAGGAGGAATTCCTGTCGAGACTCTTCGATACCGGAAAGCCCGTCGTCGTGGTGCTCGTCAACGGCAGCCCCCTGTCCGTCCCGGAGGTCGAGCGGCGCGCGGCTGCGGTGATCGAGGCCTGGTATCCCGGCGAACGGGGCGGGGAAGCGCTGGCGGAACTGATTTCGGGAAAGGAGAACTTCTCCGGCCGTCTCTGCGCCACCTTCCCGGTCTCCGAGGACGATCTCCCGGCTTTCGACGACTACGAAATGGAGCACGGCAGGACCTATATGTACGCGAAAAAGCCCCCGCTCTGGCCCTTCGGGTTCGGACTGTCCTATACCCGGTACGCCTATTCCGAACCGGAGATCCGGAAAACCGCGGGGGGCTTTGAGATATCGGCGGCGGTGGAGAATGTCGGTGATGCCGCCGGGGAAGAGGTCGCAGAACTCTATCTGGACAGCGCGGGCATGGAAGGCCAGCCCCGGTACAGACTGCGGGGATTCTGCCGGATCGCCCTCGGAGCCGGAGAAATACGGACCGTTGTCTTCCGCCTGACGGAGGAGGACTTCACGCTGTACGGCCCGGACGGGAACGCGCGTTTCTGCCCCGGCGTCTACACGGCTTATGTCGGCGGATCCCAGCCGGATGAAAGGAGCCGGGAGCTCGGCGCGGCGGAGACGGTTTCCGCTGCGGTGCGGGTCGGGCTGGAGTGAGATTCAGTCCCCCGTCCCGATCCCTGCGACCTCGAAGAACGCCGGTTTCAGCCGGAGATCCCGCCCGATCAGCAGGGGATAATTCCGGTGACGGCGAGGGAAGCCGTTGAGCCACGAGACCCCGTCAGAAAGGCCCCAGAAGACGACGGAATCGAGAACCCCTTCCTCTGCCAGATCAAGATAGAAGCGGAAGAGCGCGGCGTAAGTTTCCCGGAACCGGCGTTCGCGCTCTTCGGTCCATTTGATGTCCTCCGCCAAGTCACCCCACCGGTACGACGAGAGATCCAGCTCCGTCACCTCGATCTGAAAATCCGGACGGAGGGAGCGCAAGGCGGTGATTTTGCGGACATTTTCCCGCAGTTTTCCGAGATCCGTGTCCGGCCCGAGGTGCATCTGAAATCCGATCCCGTCGAGCGGCACCCCGTCCCGGAGCAGCTTTTCCGCGACCGCCGCCATCGTGCCGACCTTCGCGTCCGAGGATTCGAGGTTGTAGTCGTTGAGGATCAGTCTCGCGCCGGGATCCGCTTCCCGGGCCGCCCGGAACGCTTCGGCGATGTAGTCCTCCCCGATGATCTTGTACCACGGGGATTCCCGCATCCCGCCGCTGTCCTTCAGCGCCTCGTTGACCACGTCCCACACGGCGATCTTCCCCCGGTACCGCGACACCACGGTCCCGATGTGATCCCGCATCCGCTTCAGGAGCAGGTCCCGGTCCGCGCCATCGAAAAACCAGGCGGGGCATTGGCTGTGCCAGACGAGGGTGTGTCCCCGGAGGCGGATCCCGTTTTCCTCCCCGAAGGCGGCGAACCGGTCGAGGGGCCCGAAGACGAAGCGGCCTTCCTGTGGCTGGACGGGCTCGGGTTTCGATTCGTTTTCAAGGGTCAGGACGCTGAACTGCTTTTTGATCGTTCTGCATTCCGGCGTGTCCCCCGAAAGGTGCCGGGTGTTGACGGCGGCTCCGATTTTCAACTTTCCCGCGAACGCCTCTTTCAGCGAGGGCGCGGCGTCCTCCCACGCAAAGACGGGAGCTTTCGTTTCTTTGTTCATATCCGTTCTCCTTTTCAGTCCCGTGATCCGGGATTTTTTTGCCGTCCGCCATTCCTGCCCTGGCCGCTGTCGTCGGTCCCATTATAGCACGGAGCGGGGGAGCGCGTCAAGCCCGTTTCCGCCGCCGGAGGACCGTATAAAAAACGGGATCCGCTTTTCCGAATTTTTGTGGGGAGTTGACAAATTCTCCCCCGAGTGCTATACTGGAATCAGGGAAAGACCGGCTGAAAACCGGATCCACGGAGGCAGAGCCATGCTGAAAAAGGAATCTCTCGACGCGGCGAGGGCGGTATATTCGATCGAAAAAGAGTGCATCGCGGAGATGGAGGCGTATTTCGACGAGGCGTCCTTCACCCGGGCCGCGGAGCTGTTGAAAGACGCCCCCCGGATCGGGACGACGGGATGCGGACACTCCGGGATCCTCTGTCAGCACTTCGCCCACCTGCTCTGCTGCATCGGCCGTCCCGCGCGGTTCATCTCCCCGGCGGAGGCAGTCCACGGCGCGACCGGATTTCTGCAGAAGGGCGACGTCATGGTGTTCGCGTCCCGGGGCGGGAAGACGAAGGAACTGCTCCCCATCCTCGAGATCTGCCTGAAAAAGGGCGTGAAAGTCATCACGATCACCGAAAACACCGATTCCGTTCTCGCAAAGTCGGCAGACGCGGTCCTCAAACAGCACGTCAACCGCGAGACCGACCGCTTCAACACGCAGGGGACCACCTCCTCCACGGCGCTTTGCGTGATCTTCCACACCCTTTCGACCGCCCTCATGGAGGAGATCGGATTCACCGACGAAGAGTTCGCCGTCATTCATCCCGGAGGGGCGGTGGGGGAACGGCTGAACGCGAACGGATAAACCAGACCGCCGGGGGAGATCCCCCTTTATCTTACAACAAACTAGGAGCCGCTATGGAATTCAAAGTCTATCAGAAGGAATTGGAACTGCAGTCCCGGGGCTGGATCCCCACGTTTCACGACGTCTCGAAGGAGGTGCTGGAGATCGTCAAAGCCTCCGGTGTGAAGAACGGCACCTGCTGCATCGCGTCCCACCACACCACCTGCTCGGTCATGATCCAGGAATGCTCCCACGACATCGACTCCTTCGATCTGGAATACCTCCAGCACGATCTGCTCGATATCATGCGGAAGATGATCCCGGATTTTCAGGAAGAACATCAGTACCGCCATCCCGGCCCGATCCACGCGAAATTCGGCCGCTATGTCGGCGAGCCCGGGGACTACACCAGCATGAACACCGACGGCCACCTCCGCAGCGTCTTCTTCGGACGGAGCGAGACCATGACCATCAAGGACGGCGAACTGGACGGCGGGGAATTCGCCCACATCTATTTCGTCGACTGGGATCATGTCCGCGCCCGCCGCCGTCAGCTCAACATCACGGTGATGGGAACGACGGAAGACGTGGAGGACCGCAAGTGGAACAACGGCGAGGTGATCGACACCCTCCACAAGTTCACGGACGAGGAAAAGGACTTCGACGTCCACTACACCCTCCAGCAGAAGAGGTGAGGCCCGCCATGAAACGGAAGATCCGCACGCCGTATTTTGAGATCGGCACAAAGAACTATATCTGGGGCGACACGGTCCTCGCATACGCGAAAGCCGCCGACGAAGCCGCGCGGAAATACGATATCGACGTGCTGTTCATCACCCCCGCTGTCGAGATCCGCCGCGTCGCCGAGAACACGGAGAACCTCATCGTCCTCGCCCCCTATATGGACACCCTCCGCCCGGGACGCGGGATGGCCGACATCCTCCCCGAAGCCCTGAAAGCCGCGGGAGCCGAGGGCGTCGTCGTCAACCACTGCGAAAAGCCCATGTCCCTGCCCCAGATCAAGGCCACCATCGACCGCGCCCGGGAGCTCGACATGCTGGTCTTCGCCTGCGCCGACACCATCGCGGAAGCGAAAGCCATCGCGGAACTGCACCCCGATATCATCAATCCCGAGCCCTCCGAACTGATCGGCGGGACCGGGGGCGGGGTGAGCGACATGGGATTCGTCCGGGAGTCCATCCGCGCCATCAAGGCCATTTACCCGGATATCCTCGTGGAGCAGGCCGCGGGGATCACGAACGGACAGCAGGTCTACGATTTCATCATGGCCGGATCGGAAGCAGCGGGAGCCGCCTCGGGGATCATGAAGGCCGCGGATCCCGTCGCCATGATCGACGAAATGATCGCCGCCGTCCGACGCGCCGCGGACGATCTCAAAAAGCAGGGGAACTGAGGAGGAGCGCATGGTTTACAGAGAATCCTTCAAGGTGCAGTCGAACGATAAGGTCTGCACCTTCCACAACGTCACCGCTCAGGCGAAGGAGATCCTTGCGCGCTCCGGCATCCGGAACGGGATCCTCGTCGTCTACTCCCACCACACCACCTGCGGCGTCATCACCCAGGAGTGCGCCTTCGACATGTCCATGACCGGGCTCGAAACGCTCCAGCTGGATCTGATCGAAGCCTTCGAGCGGTTCATCCCCGCCCAGCGGAAGGAGGGCATGTACCTCCATCCCGGACCGAAAGCCCTCGAATTCGCCGAAGAGCACGGGGAGGACGCCCGGGGATGCCACAACACGGACGCACACCTGCGCTCCTCGATCATCGGACGGAGCGAGACCATCGTCGTCGAGGACGGAAAACCGGACCTCGGGGAATTCGGATTCATTTATTTCATTGATTTCGACCAGACTCGCGCCCGCCAGAGAACCGTTCAGGTCATGATCATCGGGGAATGACCCCGGGACGGGCGTCAAAAGGAGGACAACATGAAAATCGGACTGCTGCCGCTTTACATCAAACTGTACGACGACGTCGCGCCGGACGTGCGGCCCCGGATGGAGACCTTCTATGAGAAGATCGCCCGCGCCGTCGAATCCCGGGGAACCGAAGCCGTGCGCGCGCCCTTCTGCCGCCTCCGGGCGGAGTTCAAGGACGCGGTCCGCCGGTTCGAGGAGGAGAAGGCCGACGCCATCGTGACGCTCCACATCGCCTATTCCCCCTCCCTCGAGTGCATCGAAGCCCTGACCGACACCACCCTGCCCGTCGTCGTGCTGGACACCACGGAGACCCTCGCATTCACGAACGAGCAGTCCGAGGACGAGATCATGTACAACCACGGCATCCACGGCGTGATGGATCTCTGCTCCATGCTCACCCGGTACGGCAAGCCCTACGCCATCGCCGCGGGATTCTGGGAGACCTCCGACGTCGTCGACAGGGCTCTCGGATTCGTGAAAGCCGCCGTTGCCGCGAAGGCCGTCCGAGGCGCAAAGGTCGGGCTGATCGGGGAATCCTTCGCCGGGATGGGGGACTTCCGGGTGCCCTACGGCGAACTGTACGAACGCTTCGGGATCCGGGTGGACGAGCCGTCGGCGGAGCGGATGCGGGGGTACATGGCCGCCCTCACGGAGGAGGAGATCGGGGCGGAGATCGAATCGAACCGCGCGGCATACGATTTCGCCGGGGAGATCATCGAAGACGAATACCGGGAGGCGGTCCGGTCCTGTCTGGCGACCCGGAAATTCGTGAAGGACGACGGGCTGACCGCCTTCACCGCCAATTTCCTGAAAACCGGACCCAGCGGCACGGGCATCACCTCCACTCCCTTCCTCGAAAGCTGCAAGGCCATGCAGAACGGCATCGGCTACGCAGGAGAGGGGGACGTGCTGACGGCGGCGTTCTGCGGCGCGCTCCTGCAGGGATGGGCAGAATCCACCTTCTGCGAGATCTTCTGTCCGGACTGGAAAAACGGCCTCATTTTCCTCAGCCACATGGGGGAGGTCAACTACCGGATCGCCGCCACGAAGCCCTGCGTCACACGGGCGGGACGGAAATACGGATCGGACGACGTCAACCCCTACGCCGGATATACCCGGATGAAGGGCGGGAAGGGAGTCTACGTGAATATCAGCAGGGCGAAGGACGACTACCGCCTGACCTGCGCGGCCTGCGAGATGATGGATTATGAATCCGACAATTTCCCGGGCTCCATGCGGGGATGGATGAAACCCGCCGGGAAGACGGTGCCCGCGTTCCTCGAAGCCCTCAGCACCGCCGGCGCGACCCACCACAGCGTGTTCGTCTACGGCGCGTCCGTCGAACAGATCGCATACTTCGGGCGGCTTCTGCGGCTCGAGACCGTGACCGTCTGAGGCGGAGGACGACATGGACCGGAAGACAAAGACATTCATCGGGCTCGATATCGGGACATCCTCCGTCAAGGGCGTGCTCCTCTCCGAGACCGGGGAAGTCCTCGCCGCGGGACGCCGGGGATTCGACTACGACCGCCCGGCTCCGGGACTCATCGAGATCCCCGCGGACCGCTATCTCGCCTCCTGCCGCGCCTTGCTGTCGGAGCTTGCCGCCGCCGTCCCCGAAACCGCCGAACTCGCCGGGATCTCCGAGGCCTCGGCCAGCGGGAACCCGGTCCTTGTCGGAGAGGACGGGGAAGCCCTCGCCCCGATCATCAACTGGCAGGACACCCGGGTGACGGACGAGTGCGAAACGGTCCTCGGGGACTTTGACCGGGACGCCTACTACCGCTCGACGGGCTGGGGATTCGACATGAAGACTTTCCCCCTCGGCGACCTCTGCTGGTACAGAGTCCACTGTCCCGATCTGCTCGATTCCGCCGCCGCGGTCGCCATGAGCACGGAATACCTCAACTATAAGCTGACGGGGAAGTGGGGGATCGGGACCTCCGCCGGAACGCCCTTCTACCTGATCGATCAGCCGACCGGGACCTACCGCCGGGACGTGCTCGACAAGATCGGTGTTCCCGAAGAAAAGCTCCCCCCGATCCTCGAGACCGGCTCGATCCTCGGGTGCGTGACGGAGGAGGCCTCCCGGACATGGGGGATCCCGGCGGGCGTGCCCGTGACGGTCGGGACATTCGATCATCCCTCCGCGGCGCGGGGCGTGGGCGTTTTGCGGGAAGGCCAGCTTCTGCTCTCCTGCGGGACCTCGTGGGTCGGGCTTTATCCGATCGGCGACCGGGAGCGGGTGCTCGATGCCGGGATGCTCGCGGATCCCTTCCTCTCCGAAAAAGGCGGCCCTTCTTGTGGGATGGTCTCGCTGGCGTCCGTCTCCGGGATCCTCGAAGCCTGCGTCCGCCGGTATGTGACGAACGAGGGGGATATTTACGGGACCCTCGCCTCTCTTGCCGCCGAAAGCGAACCGGGAGCAGGCCGGCTGAAAATCGATCCGCTGGGCCCGCAGGACGCGGAAGAGATCGCGCGGCACCCGAAAACCCACATTGCCCGCGCGATCATGGAGGGCACGGTTGCGCATCTGGCCCGCCGGATCCGGGAAATGAAGGAAAAGGGGATCTCTGCGACGGAGGCCGTCATGGTGGGGGGACCCTCCGAAACGCCCCTCTGGGCGAAGCTGATCGAAGAACAGACGGGCCTGACGGTCACGGTGAAGCACGGGGCCTTTGCCGGAGCCGTCGGAGCCGCCATGCTCGCGGGGATCGCCGCCGGGGTCTGGAAGGACGAAGCGGACGCGCAGAGAACCGCCGGGAACTGACACGGGAGGAGCATCATGTTTCATCTGAACTACAACGAGACCGACGCCGCAGTCTATGAGAAGGAACTGAAAGACTTCCTTCCCTCCACCTTCATCGACATCCACACCCACGTCTGGAAGAGCACCTTCACCCCCTACGGCTCCTCCAACGGCGGCGCGACCTGGACGAAGTTCGTGGCGGACGAGCAGACGGCGGAAGATCTTCTGGGGGCGTACAAAACCCTCTTCCCCGGAAAGCGGGTGATCCCCCTCGTCTTCGGCGGATGCAGCCATGACGTCGGGGAGTGCAACGCCTATGTCGGGCAGACGGCGAAACAGTACGGCTATCCCACCCTTCTGCGCACCGACTATGCCATGACGGGGGAGGAGGTCGAGCGGGAAGTCCGGAAATACGGCTGCCTCGGGCTGAAACCCTACCTCACCAACTGTCCGCCCTATATCCCCCCGAACGAGATCCGCATTTTCGACTTCCTTCCCCCCGAGCACCTGGAAGCCGCGGACAGAAACGGCTGGATCGTCATGCTCCACATCCCGCGGTCCGGGCGTCTGCGGGATCCCGTGAACCTGGCTCAGCTTCTGGAGATCGAAAAGCGGTACCCGCATATCAGGCTGATCGTCGCCCACATCGGCCGGGCCTACTCGAAACAGGATATCGGCGATGCCTTCGACCTCCTCGGACGCACGGAGCGTATGCTTTTCGATTTCACGGCCAACCTCTGCGACGACGCGATCCGGGCCTGCATCGAGGCGGTGGGATGCGGCAGGCTGATGTTCGGCTCCGACATGCCCATCGCCATCATGCGGATGTACCGCATCACCGATCCCGTGACGGGTTTCTACCGCAATGTGGTCCCCCGCGGGCTTTACGGCGACGTGTCCGGGGATCCGCACATGCTGGAATCGGATGAAACAAACATCACCCTGATGATCTACGAACAGCTCCGGGCCTTGAAGCGCGTCGCGGCGGATCTGCACCTCACGGACGCGCAGATCGAAAAGATCCTGTATACCAATGCGAAAGAGCTTTTGGAAAGCTGATACTATATTCCTTCTATAAAGCTGTCTTCATGGGTTTTGATCGCTCTCCGTAGAATGCGAACGACGGGGTGGGAATGCCATATATCCAAACATGAC
>CACZNC010000067.1:14837-31232 GCA_902782445.1 uncultured Ruminococcus sp. | reverse complement strand
TTCACATTATTGATGTAGCCTGTCCCTATCCATTTCAGAAGTTCTTGCCAGGCTTCTTTCAAGAAGCCGCGTAACCCCTTAGAAGGGATTTAGTATTATATCACCCGGTTCCTTTTCGGGAACGGGGACCCAGCATCAGAACGGAGGAGAGGGAAGAACATGAAGGACAGATGGACGCCCGAAAAAGCGTGGGAATGGTATAACGCCCGCCCGTGGTTCCGGGGATGCAATTTCATGAGCTCGGACTGCGCAAACCGGATCGACCAGTGGCAGGAATACGGATTCGGGGAGAGGCTCAAAACCGCGGACGAGGAGCTTGCCATGGCGGCGGAGATCGGCTTCAACACGATCCGGGTCATCGGCAGCTTTCCCGTGTGGCAGAAGGAGCACGATTCCTATATGGAGCACATCGAGCGGTATCTCGAAACCGCGTCCCGGCACGGGATCTCGACGATGTTCGTGATCGGAAACGACTGCTCGCTCCCCCGGCGGCTGTACCGGGAACCCGAGATGGGCGAGCAGAAATACGACGTCGGTTATCACGGCGGCCGGAAGGTGTCCCAGCACGGCTCCCTGCCGGGCGAGGTGGGATGGACGGTCCTCGACGACCCGGAACTCCACGGCGTGTTCATGGAGATGGCCCGGGAGATCATCACGGCCCACAGGGACGACGGGCGGATCTGTATCTGGGATCTCTACAACGAGGCGGGGAACAACAACCGCTCCGGGATCTGCGGGCCCTACCTCAGAGAACTGTTTTCCCTCGCCCGGGAGATCGGCCCCATCCAGCCGCTGACCGCCGATATCTGGGGCGGGGAAAGCGAGGAGGTCAGAAAACTGATCCTTTCCCTCATCGATATCGTCGATTTCCATTATTACGGTCCCTATCCCGACACGGTCGAGCGCGCCGAGCGGCTGATCCGGAAAAGCGGCAGGCCCGTGATCTGCACCGAATGGCTCAACCGGTGCCTGCACAACGACGTGGCCGAGATCTTTCCGCTGTTCTACGCGCTGAACATCGGATGCTGGTGCTGGGGATTCGTCGCGGGGAAGTATCAGACCTACGAACCCTGGGAAGCCCTCTGGAAACAGGTGGATGCGGGGAACCGGGATATCGACGTCTCGAAATGGCAGCACGATCTCTTGAGGATCAGCGGCCGTCCCTATGACCCGAGGGAGATCGACATCATCAAGCGGTTCTCCGCCCTCGCCGACGCGAGATTTGAAGAGGAGCGGAAACGGGAGCGGTGAACCGGAGAAAGAGAAAAGGGTCGCGGGCAGGCCCTTTTTTCTGAGAGCCGGAGCCGGGAAGCCGGTTCCTGTTTACAGAAAAGTTACGGCTGTCAAAAGTTTTTGATCAACCTTTTTTCAAAAAGGTTGCGGGGTCAAGGGGCAGAGCCCTTGCCGACGTCCGCAGACGTCGGAACACCCATGACTTCCAGAGAGTTCCTCTTTTGGTTCTTTTCTCCTCGATAAAGGAGAAAAGAACAGCGATATCTCTGGATGACATCATTTAGAACGGAAATAGTATCAAGATCATCGGAGAGCATCATGACACGCACCTCCCTCATAACAGGATCCATCCGCCCCTTCCGGCTGAGGCTCACCCTTTTCGCCGCGCTCCGGGCTTTTCTCGCCGCGCTGACTGCCGGGGGATTTGTCTTCGCCGCCGTGACGCTGGGGTCGAAGATCGCCGAGAGGGAAGCGGACGGGGAGAAGATCGTGTGGTTTGCGGCGGGAGCGGCGGCGGTCGTCACCCTGATCGCGGCGTTTCTCGTCTTCCTCCCTAGCCGGACCGAGACCGCCCGTCAGATCGACGCCCTCGGACTGAAAGACCGCACCCTGTCCATGCTCGCCCTGCGGGATTACCCGTTTGAGATCGCCGATCTTCAGAGGGAAGACGCGCTGAGGCACCTCGGGGCCGTCAAAGTGAGCCGGCTCCGCGTCAAAATCGGCGCCTTGTCCGTCGTCCTCGTCCTGATCGCCCTCTTGACGGCGGCGGCGAGCGTTCTGGTCCCCTCCTCCTGGTTCGCCCGGGAACGGGACGGGATGGGAGAGACATGGGAGCAGGTCATGGAAATGCTCCGGGAAGAGCGGGACCGTCTCGCCGAAGCGGGAGAAAACCGTCTTGCCGGAGAGATGGACGAGCTGATCCGGGAACTTGAAAACACGGACAGCATCCTCAGGGCCGTCGGGGAGATCAGCGATGCGGAGGAAGGCGTGAAGGACGCGGCGCGGGAGGGGGACGCTTCCCGGGGCGCGATGAACGAAGCCCTCGACGTGCTGGAAGAAGCCCGCCGCCTGCTCCTCGGGGAAGAGGAACCGCCCGAAGAGGAGGGCGAGGGGACGGAAGGGGAAGAGATGCTCCTCGTCCCGGGAGAGGGCGAACAGGGCATGGAAGGCCCAGGAGACTTCCCCGGAGAGGGAGAGGTGCCCGGGGGCGAGCCCGGAGGAAATGAGGACGGATCGGGACGGGGTTCCGGCGAAGAGGGGGGCGAGGAACGCCTGTCCCGCATGACGGAGCCGGTTTACGATCCGATCTCCGGGACCGTGCCTTACGGGGAGGTCTTTTCCGCCTATTATTCGGATTATCTGCGCGACGCCCAGAACGGCGGGATTCCCTACGAGGTCTCGGGAGCCGCCCGTTCCTATTTCGAAGATCTGGACAGATAAAGGAGTCGATATGAACAACGACTGGAGCATGGAGGAGCGGATCAAGTATTTCAGCCGGCAGTACGGGGCGGTCCGGGCCGAGATCGCGAAGGACATCGTCGGCCAGGACGAGGCGGTGGACGGGACCCTGATCGCCATGATCGCGGGGGGCAACGTCCTCCTCGAAGGCGTGCCCGGCACCGGCAAGACCCGGCTGGTCCGGTCGGCGGCGCGGACGCTGGATCTGATGTTTTCCCGCATTCAGTTCACCCCGGACCTGATGCCCGCGGACGTGACCGGCGCGAATATCATCGAAAAGGACGAGCGGGGGAACAACGTACAGCGGTTCGCCGCGGGTCCGATCTTCTCGAACATCGTTCTCGCGGACGAGATCAACCGCGCGACGCCGAAAACCCAGTCCGCCCTGCTTGAGGCGATGCAGGAACACCGCGTGACCGCCGGAGGACGGACCTGGGTCCTGATGGAGCCGTTTTTCGTGCTGGCCACCCAGAACCCCATCGAACAGGACGGGACCTACGTGCTCCCCGAAGCCCAGACGGACCGGTTCATGTTCAAGCTCCTCATGACCTTCCCGGATGAGGCGGAGCTTTGCCGGATCGTGCGGCTGACCCAGGACACGCAGGAGGAGCGGGCGGAGAGGATCATGAACGGGGAAGAACTGCTCGCCATGCGGGAGACCGCGAAGCAGATCCCGGTGATCGACGAGGTGGTGGAGTACGCCGCCCGTCTGGTCGCCGCCACCCACCCGGAGCTCGACGGCGCGCCCGAGACGACGAAGAAGGAACTGCGGTTCGGAGCGTCCCCCCGCGCGGTGCAGGCTTTGATTTCCGGCGGCCGGATCCTCGCGCTGACCGACGGGAGATACAATGTGTCCCGGGACGACGTGGACGCGCTGTCCTGCCCCGTCCTGCGGCACCGCGTGAAGCTGACCTACGATTCGATCATGCGGGGACGCACCCCCGACGAGGTGATCCGCGCGCTGATCGACGAGCTGAGAGGCAAACGCCCGAAGACGGGGAAGACGGAAGACGCGGAAAAACAGAACCGGCGGATCTTCACGAGAGCGTGAGCGGAAATGGCAGAAGAACGCTTGATTGACGACGGGACGGTCGCCCTCCTCGAAAGCCGGGATCTCAACATCCGGAGCCTGATGGAAGGGCTGTTCGGAGGGAACCGGCGGTCGGCCTATTACGGCTCCTCCATGGAATTCGCGGACTACCGCCCCTATCTTCCCGGGGATGATCCGCGGCGGATCGACTGGAATCTGTACGGCCGGACGGACAGGCTGTATCTGAAGCTGTTCACGGACGAGCGCAGGCAGCACCACCGGATCTACATAGACGGCTCCGCCTCCATGGGGTGGGGGAAGCCGGAAAAACACAGGACGGCCTTAAAGATCGCCGCGCTGCTCGGGTATCTCGCGGTGAGCGGATCGGACCGGGTCTCCTGGTACGCCCTCGAAAAGGACGCGTGCCGCCGGGTGACGGAAGCGGTATCCACCAGGGAAAACTGGGTCCTCGCCCTCGAGCGGCTGGAAGCGCTGAAATGCGGCGGCGACACGAAGATGGACGTCTCCGTTCCCCGCTGTCCGGATCCTGGGTTCCGCGACGGGATCAGCTTTCTGATCTCCGATTTTCTGACGGACCGGGACTGGAAGAGCGCGGTGGAATGGCTCCTCGGCAGGGAGAGGGAAGTCTGCCTCATCCGGGTCCTCTCCCCGGACGAAACGGTCCCCGAACTGAGGGGGAAGCTCCGGTTCCGCGACACGGAGGCCGAAGGGGAGGACGACGAGCGGAATTTCAGGATGCAGATCGGACGGCAGAGACTCCGGGCCTACGCGGAAGCGTGCCTCTGGCTCGAGAACGACATCCGGTCCTTCTGCGAGGCGAGGCGCGTGCGGTTTTTCACATGCCTGACGGACGAGCCTGCCGCCCGCATCCTATTTGACGGAGCGATCCGATCGGAGATGATACGATGAGTTTTCAGAATCCGGCGGGACTGTGGCTTCTTCTCGGGATCCCGGTCCTCATCGCGATATGGCTGATCCGGCCCCAGCACGAAAACCGGCGGGTGTCGAGCAGCTATATCTGGCGGCTCAGCGACCGGTTCATGAAGCGGAGACTGCCGATCACGCTTTTCGAGCGGTGGCTGGTGTTCGTCCTGCAGCTTCTGCTCGTCACGTGCGGGGCTTTTCTCGCCGCGCGTCCGGTGCTCTCCCGGGAGAACCGGGCGGATTATCTCGTCATTCTGGACGCCTCCGCCAGTATGCGGACTGTGACGGAATCGGGGCTGACCCGGTACGAGGCCGCCGCGGAGATGATCCGGAACCTCGCGAAAGAGACCGGACGGGGCCATACCGTGACCGTGATCACGGCGGGAGAGGAAGCCCGGACCGTCGTCTCGGAATCCTCCTCCCGCAAGGAGATCTCCGACGCGCTCGCCGCCACTCCCTGCGGATGGGGGACTTCCGCCATGTCCGGGGCGATGACCCTCGCTCAGCTGTTCTGCTATGAGCACCCGGGGGCGGAGGTGATCGTCTATACCGATCAGGCGGTGGACGAGGCGGACAATCTGACCGTCGTCTCCCTCGATCGCGGGGAGTGGAACGCCTCTCTGACCGGATTGAGCGTGACCCGGGACGGCGAGGGCGGATGCACCCTCGAAGCGGATCTCACGAGCTGGGGCCGGGACGCGGTGATCGCCGTCGGGCTTTCCGTGAACGGACGGCTGGCGGAGGCGGCGAATACCTCCTGCGCGGCGGACACCCCGGTAAAGGTCTCCTTCTCCGTTCCCGACGCCGATAAGATCGCGTGGGCCGCTCTGCGAATCGAACCCGGCGACGCGCTGGATGCCGACAATCAGATCGCGTATTTCCCGGACAACGAACGCCCCTGCGACACCCTGCTCGTCTCGGAAGCGCCCCTCTACCTCGAAACCGCCCTGAGAGCCCTGGACCGGGGGAGGATCCGCCTGTCCGACGGGCCGGTGGAGGGGGATTTCGACCTTGTTCTCTGCGACGGATCCGTGCCCGACGAGATCCCGGCGGCCGGAGCGGTTCTTCTCATAAACCCGGACAGGATGCCGGAGGGGATCGAAGCGGCGGGCGTTTCGGAGGAAGCGGCGGGACTGGTCGCGTCGGCGGCGGACAGCGGGATGAAAGAAAAGCTGCTGCGCCTGATGAAGCTCGGGAATATCTCGGTGGCGAAGCACATCTCCGCGGAAGCCTCCGACAGGTGGATCACGGTCTGCTCCGCCGGAAGCGAGCCGGTTCTGCTGGCCCGGACGACGGAGGAGGGGGGCACGCTCGCGGTCCTGCTCTTCGATCTGCACGACTCAAATCTTCCGCTGACAACGGATTTCGTCTATCTGATGCGGAATCTCATGAACATCGCGGTGCCGTCCCTGCTCGAACTCCGTCTGACCGAGGTGGGACAGTCCCAGCGGGTGAATCTCTCGCCGAACACCGCTTCCGTGAGCGTCACAGCCCCGGACGGGACCGTTTCGCTGTTTGAGGACGGGGACGGCGGGACTATGAAGATCGTTCTTCCGGGCGTCTACACGGTGGAGGCCGGGGAAGAGGAGACGGGTTTTTTCGCCTCGATCCCGAAAGGAGAGAGCGCGCCCCAGTCCATCTCCTCCCTTTCCCTGATCCCCGCCGAGGGAACGGAAGAAGAGACGCCGGAAAACGCCGAATCGGGGATGTGGCGGATCGTCGCCGCCGTCATGCTGATTCTGCTTCTCTGCGAATGGGGGATCTGGGTGTATGAACAGTTTTAAGCTGACGTTCGAGTCGCCGTGGGCGCTGCTGTTGCTGATCCCCGCGCTGGCTCTGATCCTTTTGCCCTGGTTCCTCATCCCGAAGGAACAGCGGCAGGGATTTCGGAAAACCGCCCCTGCCGTTTTTCACGGAGCCCTCGCGCTGGTTCTGATCCTGATCCTCGCGGGAGCCGGACTGAGCCGCCCCGAAACGCCACCGCCGGACCGGGACGCGGAAGAGGAGCCGGAGGAAGAGGAGGGGGACCGTTTTCTCGTCATCGCGGACAGCAGAAAAGAGGCGGATGCCGTCCTTGATTTTCTCCCCGAGGACGTGGGACTCGAGATCCGCAGTCCCCGTCAGGCTCCCGTATCCCTCACCGATCTGACGAAATACCAAAAGGTCCTTCTGCTCGGCGTGTCGGCGAACGATCTCCCCGGGCGGTTCGGCGGACAGCTGGCTCTGTACGTCGAGCAGGGCGGGAGCGTTCTGATTTCCGGCGGGCGGCACAGCTTTTCCCTCGGCAATATGAGGGGGACCGCATACGAGACCCTGCTCCCCGTGTCCTTCGATTACAGCGCGGAGGCCGGGGACAGCGTCGCCATGATGCTGGTGATCGACTGCTCGAACAGCATGAGCGGATCGGGATGGTGGGGAAGCGCGGAAAACCTGTCGATGGCCAAGCAGGGCGCGATCCGGAGCATCGAGACGCTCTCCGCCGAGGATAAAGTGGGGATCGTGTCCTTCAACAGCAAAGCGACCCTCCGCTCCCCGCTGGTTTCCGCCACCGACACGGAGAAGGCCGTCCTGTCCCGCATGGTCTCCGCCCTCGATACCTCCAGGGGGACCTACTACTGCGACGCCCTGATGATGGCATGGGAAGAGCTCGAAAAATCCGACGCCTCCGTGCGCCACGTGATCTTTCTCTCCGACGGGGAACCCAGCGACTACGGGTACGAGGAGATCGTGGAGGATATGGCCGGGGACGGGATCTCCCTCTCGACCATCGCCGTCGGGTATTCTTCCTACGTCCTCTCCGACATGGCGGCGGCGGGCGGCGGGCGGTACTATCCCGTCCAGAGCGTGGAGGAACTGCCGGAAATCATGCTCGGCGAGACGGAGACCGTTCTGTCCGATCCCCTGATCGAAGAAGGGACCCCCGTGACCCTGCCGGGAGGGATCCCCACCGACTTGCCGGACCTGGGGGGCTATGTCGGGACGACCCTCAAGGAGACGGCGGAGCTCATGCTCCAGACGGAGAGCGGCGACCCCATTCTCGCGGGCTGGAAGCTCGGCGGCGGTCATGCGGAGGCCTTCGCCAGCGATATGACCGGGGACTGGACCTCCGGCTGGCGGGAGACGAACCCGGGCCGGCGTATGCTCCGTCAGATCCTCGCCGAGGGGATCCCGGTCCCCGTGGCGCCGGAAGAGGCGGCGTCGTTCGACCGCTCGGAGCCGGAAACGCGGAGCTGGACCGATCTTCTGCTCCCGTTCGGGGCCTTCCTTCTGATCGTTCTGCTGACGGACATCGCGGTCCGGCGTCTGAGATGGAAGGATATCCTGATGGCTCTCGGGCGTGCGTGACGGATAGAGACGGGAAAGGCAAAGACGCATCGACACAAAGGAGACGGCTATGGCAAGACAATCGGCCGACACGCGGAACCGGATCATCGCGGCGGCATGGGAACTGTTTTACGAAAACGGGTACGACGACACGACGGTGGACGAGATCGTCGAGCGGTCCGGGACTTCGAAGGGGTCCTTCTATCACTATTTCCCGGGGAAGGACGCGCTTCTCGGCTCCCTTTCCGCCCTCTTCGACGAAAAATACCGCTCCCTCAGCGAGACGATCGATCCCAGGATGAACAGTTTCGACAAGCTCATGCTGCTCAACCGGGAGCTCTTCTTCATGATCGAGAACACGGTTTCCCTGGATCTGTTGACCCAGATGCTGTCCACTCAGCTCACCACGAGCAGCGAGCGGCACCTGATGGACCGTAACCGCTACTATTTCAAATTCCTCCGCCGGATTTGCGCCGAGGGGCAGGAACGGGGCGAACTGCGGGACGACATCCCCATCACCGAGATCATCCGCTCCTACGCCCTGGAGGAACGGGCCCTGATGTACGACTGGTGCATCTGCGGCGGGAGCTATTCCCTGACCCAGTACGCCTCCGTCCAGCTTCCCCGGTATCTCGGATATCTGAAAAAATAATTTTTCCGTCCGGTGTTTCGTACAGACTGCGGTCTATATGGAAATCACCGGATTTTATTGATTTTACATCCTGTATTTTCCTGATTTTTCGCGTTTCCGTACAGACTTCGTTCCGTATTGCGTCCAACCGTTCCCTGTGCTATAATACGGGTATCTTCGGAAAAGAGGTCTTTGTATGGGCACGCAATACGTACTGATGATGATCGCCATGGCGGTTTATCTGATCGGGATGATCGTCCTCGGCGTTCTGTTCTCCGGGAAAAACCGGTCCACCGCAGACTTCTATCTGGGCGGACGCAGGCTCGGACCCTTCGTCACCGCCATGAGCGCGGAGGCCTCCGACATGAGTTCGTGGCTTCTGATGGGCCTGCCGGGCGTCGCGCTGGCGACCGGTCTCCCCGAGGCGTTCTGGACCGCGCTGGGGCTTGGTATCGGGACCTATATCAACTGGCTCGTCGTGGCAAAGCGCATCCGGCTTTACTCCCAGAAGCTCGGGTCGGTGACGGTCCCGGATTTCTTCTCCCGCCGCTACCACGACGGACGGCATGTGCTTTCCGTCATCGCCGCCCTTGTCATCATCGTATTTTTCATCCCCTACGTCGCGTCCGGCTTCAACGCCTGCGGCACGCTCTTTTCGAGTCTCTTCAATGTCGACTACTTCACCGCCATGCTGATTTCCGCCGTCGTCATTCTGATCTACACCTCCCTCGGCGGATTTCTGGCGGCTTCCACCTCCGACCTCGTCCAGTCCGTCGTCATGACCGGCGCGCTGGTGGTGGTCGTCGCGTTCGGGATCCACTCCGCGGGCGGCTGGTCCAATGTGACGGCAAACGCTGCTTCCCTGCCGGGGTATCTGAATCTGATGAAGGGCTATGACCCCGCCACAGGATCCGCCGCCTCCTACCCGCCTCTGGTGATCATCTCCACGATGGCATGGGGCCTCGGGTATTTCGGAATGCCCCACATCCTGCTCCGCTTCATGGCCATCCGGGATTCGAAGAAGCTGGCCCTTTCCCGACGGGTTGCCACCGTGTGGGTCTTCATCGCCATGGGCGTCGCCATCCTCATCGGCGTGGTGGGCAGCGGCATGATCGCCAACGGTTCCGTCGCCCCCCTCGCCTCGGGGGACTCCCAGCGGATCATCATCAAGATCGCGGAGCTTCTCGGGAGCTACGGCGTCTTCCCGGCTCTGGTCGCGGGCGTGATCCTCTCCGGCATCCTCGCCGCCACCATGTCCACCGCGGATTCCCAGCTTCTGGCCGCCGCGTCGAGCGTCACGCAGGATCTTCTCGCGGACACCTTCAAGCTGAAGATCTCCGACAAAGCCGCCATGATCATCGCCCGGGGAGCGGTCCTTGTCATCGGCGTCGTGGCGATCGTCTGGGCGAGAGCGGAGGGAAGCGTCTTTACCATCGTCTCCTTCGCCTGGGCGGGATTCGGAGCGGCCTTCGGACCCACGATGCTCCTCGCGCTGTTCTGGAAGAAGAGCACGAAATACGGCGCGGTTGCCGGCATGATCGCGGGGGGCGTGATGGTCTTCGTGTGGAAGTACCTGGTCCGTCCCGTCGGCGGGATCTTCGACCTGTACGAGCTTCTCCCCGCCTTCCTCTGCGGCATCCTCATCAACATCATCGTCAGCCTGGCGACGCAGAAAGCCTCCGCCGGGGACCTCAAAAAGATCGAAAAGGAATTCGACGAAGCCGCGGATGGTACCGTGTGAACCGGACGGCTGCCGGGGAAAAAAGCTCCGCCGCACATCCGCGAAACAAGAACACCCCGACCGGAAAGGGATCCTCCTCCCCCTCCGGCGGGGCATTTCTGTTTTCGGCGGCTGCTCCGACACTTGACAGCACGGCGGGGGCTGGGTATAATGAAAAAAACGGGCGTCCGCCGTCCGAATCCGACTTCTGAAACAGGGAGGTTCCTCATGGCACAGATTCACGTCGATTTTCAGAACCGCACCGGCAGGATCAAGCCGATGCACAGCGTCAACAACGGCCCCATTGTCCCGCAGGCCCACAGCTTCGGGAATTTTGACGATTACGCCGCGGCGAAGTTCCCCTTTGCGCGCACCCACGACGCCTCGTTCACCCCGGCTTACGGCGGTCCGCACACGGTCGACATCCTCGCGATCTTCCCCGATTTCGACCGGGACGAGAACGACCCCGCGTCCTACGACTTCGATCTGACGGACGAGTACATGGAGAGCATCCTCGCCTCCGGGACGAAGGTCTTCTACCGCCTCGGAAACCGGATCGAACACGAGTCGAAGCGGTACGGCTCCATCCCGCCGAAGGATTACGCGAAATGGGCGCGGATCTGCGAACACATCATCCGCCACATGAACGAAGGCTGGGCGGACGGCCATCACTACGGCATCGAATACTGGGAGATCTGGAACGAGCCGGACGTGAACCCCCAGTGCTGGGACGCGCCGGTGGAGGACTTCTTCCCCCTCTACGACACGGCCTCCCGGCACCTGAAAAAGTGCTTCCCCGACATCAAGATCGGAGGACCCGCCGCCTCGTCCGTCTTCAACCACTGGCTCGTCGAAGGGCTGTTCCGGTACATGACCCGGGATCCCGCCGATCCCGCTCCGATGGATTTCTTCTCCTTCCACCACTACGGCAGGGAAGCGGACGATTTTGCAAAGGACGCGGAGGCCGCCCGGGCGATCGCCGACAAATACGGCTACACGGACGCGGAACTGATCCTCAACGAGTGGAACTATGTGCGGGCGTGGACAAGGGACGAACTGCTGACCTCCTATTACACCATCGTGGGATTGAAGGGCTCGGCCTACGTCGCGTCTTCCGTCCTCACGGCCCAGAAATCCCCCCTCGATCACTTCATGTATTACGACGCCAGTTACAGCGTGAAGTGGAACGGCCTCTTCGACAGCTTTACCCAGAAGCCGCTGAAATCCTACTACCCGCTGAAAGCCTTCGGGGAACTGTACGGTCTCGGCACGGAGGTCTTTGCGGAATCCGACACCCACGGCATTTACGCGGCCGGGGCGGTATCGGAGAACGGGGGCGAGGCCGCGGTCCTGCTGTCGTACTATAAGGATCATCCTTCCATCGACGGGACCGGAACGGAAGAGGAGACGGTCCGGTTGAAGATCGACTGGAAGGGCTTCTCCTCGGACAGCGGGGTCGACGCCGCCTATCTCCTTCTCGATGCCGGACACGATATGGAGGCCGTCGCGGAGGAGACCTTCTTCGGTTCGACCGGTGCGCACGAATTTGAACTGCCTCTTTATACCACGGTTCTCGTGAGACTGAAAAAACGGTAAGACGGGAACCCTTAACCACTGTGAACGACATCGTTGGGCAAGCATTTTTGATTCGTATTTAACCGTATACAGCGATGATCGGGGGTTTGAATCAGCACGCGAGGAATGCAGAAGATGCGTCTTTCTGCCAAAGTGCACACCGTTTTCTGAAACGGATGCCCCAAATGGTCTTTATTGTGTCGGGAGCTAATAAGGACTGATGCAGAAGAAACTATGCGGCTGATTGCACAGAACGTTCGTGAGGATGAAGAGGATGACCTCGACTGCCGACGAAAATCGCTGAGTCATGCAAAGATTATCCGAACTAAAAGTCGTTTTTTGAGAGGCTCATGAAATAATGGCTAAACTATGCTATAATCATGATGATCTCATTCTGGTATTGTTTTAGCATTCTGATTGATAATAATCCCAACCCCAAAAGACACTGTATAATATCATTTTATTAGAAAGGGGGGCCAGAATGGAGAACAAAGCGGTTGTAGAACAGGACAACACGGTAGAAAACCAAGAAGAAGTCTATGAAGAGATTGAAGCGGAAGTAATTGTGTTTGATGAAGAGGATATATTTTTAGCAAGCGGTCCATACGACATTATGTAAAACCGTGAAATAATGAGTTGAGTGATAATCTGATAAGTTCATTGACGGTTTTTCGAAAGTATTTTAAAACTGACTCCCCTCTCCGGAGTCAGTTTTTTCGTGGTGTGCCGGGCATAGCACGAATTTAACAGGTGAAAGCCCCGTCACGGGTATCTGCTGCCAAGTGTGCGTGGAGTTGTTGACGAGAAAGGGGGGAGGATGTGGACTGCGCGCAGAATACAATCACGATCCGCCGTCAGGTGATCCGCTTACAGGGATACACCGAGGGTGAGCTGCTCAAAAAAACGCATACCGCACGGTCGTCATCAGGGACGACGTGAAAACGGTGCAGGAAAACCTCTGCCATGCGACGGCTTCATTTACACTTGACGTGTACGGCCACGTCACCGAACGGATGAAACAGGCCGGCGCGGACCAAATGGAGCAGTTCATCAAGACTGTTCCCGGCTGACCGTTCGGACGGACTGAAGGGCAAAAAGCAAAAAAAGGCGGCTAAAAAGCCTGTAAAGGGTAAAACAAAGGGTAAAAGGCCGTTTTCAGGCCGTGTTTCAAGCCCCCAAACATAACGAAAACCCTTGAAATCATTGCGATCTCAAGGGTTTCACTTTGTCACGGAGAAGGAGAGATTTGAACTCTCGCGCCGGTCATCCCGACCTACACCCTTAGCAGGGGCGCCTCTTCGGCCTCTTGAGTACTTCTCCGTACCAAGTTTTCGTCCGGATGGACGGCAGATGCGGCTTTGTCATCACATCATGCCTGATTATTATACAATACGGCCCCGGTTTTGTCAAGGGATTTGATGAAAAATCGAAAAAATTTTCCCGGATCTTGCGATTTCCGTTGACATTCCGGCGCAAAAGGATTACAATAGATACAATCCCAAAATCTGCGCGCGGGAGGTCTTTTTCCGGGCGCGGACAGTCATCACGAAAGGCATGGAAGACTATGGACAACAAAAGAAAAACCGAACTTCAGGAGATCGCCCGGCAGATCCGCGTGGGCATCATCGACGCGGTCTATTCGGCGAACAGCGGACATCCCGGCGGATCCCTCTCCATCGCGGACGTGCTCGCCTACCTCTATTTTGAAGAACTGAACATCGACCCGAAGAATCCCGACTGGGAAGGCCGCGACCGCATGGTGCTCTCGAAGGGCCACTGCGCGCCGGGTCTGTACTCCGCCCTCGCGCACCGCGGATATTTCCCCGTGGAAGACCTGAAGACCTTCCGCAAGACCTCGAGTTACCTCCAGGGCCACCCCGACATGAAGCACACCCCCGGTGTGGACATGACCTCCGGCTCCCTCGGACAGGGCGCGTCCACCTCCTGCGGCATGGCGCTTGCCAATAAGATCGACAACACCTCCGTCCGCGTGTACGCCATCCTCGGCGACGGCGAGATCGAAGAGGGCCAGGTCTGGGAAGCCGCGATGTTCGCTGGACACTACAGACTCTCGAACCTCTGCTGGCTCGTCGACTACAACGGCCTCCAGATCGACGGTCCCGTGGCCGAAGTCATGAACTCCGCCCCGATCCCGGAAAAGTTCCACGCCTTCAAATGGAACGTCGTCGAGTGCGACGCCCACGATTTCGATTCCATCGAAGCGGCGTACAAGGCCGCGAGAGCCTGCACCGACCGTCCCACCGTCATCATCTCCCATTCGATCAAGGGCAAGGGCGTGTCCTATATGGAAAACAGCGTGTCCTGGCACGGCGCGGCCCCGAACGCGGAGCAGTACGAACAGGCCATGAAGGACCTCGGCGAAAGATAAATCCGAATACGGATCCGAACGACGGAAGAGCCCGCGGAAGGAGAACGTCATGGAACAGTTTCCGAGAACCACCGTCGGCGGGGTCAGCCTGCCGAGAATGCTCATCGGCACCAACTGGCTGCTCGGATGGAGCCACACGGGAGCGGCCGCGGACGAGGCGATCCGACAGAAATTCGCCCGCCCGGAGGATTTTTACCCCGTGATCGAGACCTTCCTCGCATCCGGGATCGACGCGATCATGGCCCCGCTCAGCACCACGCCCATAGCGGAACAGGCCGTCGATTACGCAGAGCAGAAGGCAGGGAAGAAGATCATCCGCATCGACACCCCCGCGATGAACGTGGACGACACGCCGGAGGGCAGACGGGAAGCCGCGAAGACGATCCGTCACAGCCGGGAGATCGGTTCCGACTTCTGCCTGATCCACCACACCTCGGTGGAACAGCTCGTCAACAAGAACCTCGGCCAGATCCCGCGGCTCCCCGACTACCTGGCCATGATCCGGGACGAGGGGATGCTCCCCGGACTTTCGGCCCACATGCCGGAGGTCGTCCAGTATACGGACGCCAACGGGTACGACGTCGAGACCTATATCCAGATCTTCAACTGCATGGGCTTCCTCATGCAGGTCGAGATCGAGAACGTCGCCCGGATCATCCACGCGGCGAAACACCCCGTCATGACCATCAAGCCGATGGCCGCGGGACGGTGCACCCCCTACGTCGGGCTGACCTTCTCCTGGAACGCGATCCGGGACTGCGACATGGTGACGGTCGGGACGAACAGCGCCCGGGAGGCGGCGGAGGATATCGAGATCTCAGCGGCAGCCCTCGAACACCGGTTCCCCGACCTCGAAGCCAGATCGAGCCCCTTCCGTCAGACGGTACTGGGTCACTGAACAATCAAGGAATCAACGAAAGGAACAGATACAATGGCAGACAAAATCGCAACCCGCGAGGCATACGGAAAGGCGCTCGCGGAATTCGGCGCAGTATACGAAAATCTCGTGGTCCTCGACGCGGACCTTGCCGCCGCGACCAAGACCGCTATCTTCAAGAAGGCGTTCCCGGAGCGTCACTTTGACTGCGGGATCGCGGAGAACAACATGATCTGCGTGGCGACCGGCATGTCCCTCTGCGGGAAGATCCCCTTCGCCTCCTCCTTCGCCATGTTCGCGGCGGGGCGCAGCTTCGAGCAGATCCGCAACTCCATCGGCTATCCCCACAACAACGTCAAGATCGGCGCGACCCACGCGGGCATCACCGTCGGCGAGGACGGCGCGACCCACCAGTGCTGCGAGGATATCGCCCTCATGCGCACCATCCCCGGCATGGTGATCCTCAATCCCGCGGACGCCGTCGAAGCCAGACTCGCGGTCAAGGCGGCCATCGAATACAAGGGCCCGGTCTACCTCCGCTTCGGCAGAATGGCCGTTCCGGTTCTCTTCGGCGACGATTACGATTTCCAGATCGGCAAGGGCGTGAAGATGGCCGACGGCACGGACGTCTCCCTCATCGCCACCGGCATCGAAGTCGAGCAGGCCCTCGCCGCGCGCGAACTGCTGGCCGCCGACGGGATCTCCGCCTCCGTCGTGAACATTTCCACCATCAAGCCCCTCGACGAGGATCTCGTAGTCGCGGAAGCCGAGAAGTGCGGCGCGGTCGTGACCTGCGAAGAGCACACCGTCATCGGAGGTCTCGGCGGCGCGGTCTGCGAATGCCTCTCCGCGAAGAGACCCACCCCCGTGCTCCGCGTCGGTATCGAAGACGAATTCGGCCGCTCCGGTCCCGCGAAGGAACTGATCCCCTACTATCACCTCGACGCCGCCTCCATCGCCGAAAAAGCGAAAGCCGCGATCGCGCTGAAGAAATAAGATCCCCGGCAAAAAAAGGACCTGCGAAGTTTCAACTCCGCAGGTTTTTTCCTTAAATGAGGGAGATCCTGTTTTCCTTTTCCGACCTCATACTATTCTCGTTCTAAAAAGCTAACTATAACTATATGGGTTTTGATCGCTCTCCGTAGAGTGCGAACAATCTATGATTGTGAGCTCACGTGCGATAACTCTGATAAGGTTGGATGGCTATATTGGT
>CACZNC010000067.1:0-14803 GCA_902782445.1 uncultured Ruminococcus sp. | reverse complement strand
CACTTAATTGGTATAACCTTGTCCTACCCCCAATTGAAGTTCTTGCCAGGCTTCTTTCAAGAAGCCGCGTTTCCTTTTTAGCTTGAGATTAGTATCAGACCGCCTTTTCGCCGTTGACGTATACCCCGACGACCTTCGTGGCGACGGACATGATATCCCCGTCCGCGAGCACGATATCCGCGTCCTTCCCGGCTTCGAGGGAGCCCACCCGGTCCGCGATCCCGATGTGCCGCGCGGGATTGATCGTGACCGCGCAGAGGGCGTCGAAGGGATCCATCCCCGCCTTCACCGCAAGACCGGCGCAGAGGGGCAGATATTCCTGCGGGATCACGGGGGCGTCGGTGATGATGCTCACGGAGAGCCCGGCTTTCGCGAGGATCCCGGGGGTCTCGAAGGTCTTGTAGAGCAGCTCGGACTTCGACGCCGAGGAGAGGGAGGGTCCGATGGCCACGGGATAGCCCGCCCGCTTCAGCTCCTCCACGATCAGATGCCCTTCCGTGACGTGCTCGAGGGTCAGCTTCACGCCGAACTCCTTCGCCACCCGGATGGCGGTGCAGATATCGTCGGAGCGGTGGGCGTGGGCCTTGAGCGGGATCTCGCCGCGCATCACCGGGAGCATGGCCTCGAGCTTCATGTCGAATCCCGGCTTCTTCGAGGCGTCGTCCCCCGCGGCGTCCTTCTTCTCCATGTATTCCTTCGCCTTGAATAAGGTCTCCCGGAGCTTTGCGGCCACGGTCATGCGGGCGGAAATGCCCTTCGACGAATAGCACCGCTTCGGATTCTCGCCGAACGCGCACTTCATCGCCGCCTCCGCCTTCACGACCATGTCGTCCACGCAGTTGCCCCGGAGCTTGATCGCCACGAAGGTCCCGCCGAGCACGTTGGAACTCCCGGGCCCCGCGCAGACCGTTACCACGCCCGCCGCGAGAGCCTGGGGAAGCGCGAGATCCCTGGGATAGAAGCTGTCCACCGCCCGGAGCTGGGGCGTGACGGGATCGTTGTATTCGTTGTAGTCCTGACCGGGCTGCCCGATGCCGTAGTCGTCCAGTCCGATGTGGCTGTGGGCGTCGATGAGTCCGGGATAGACCCGCAGCCCTGCGGCGTCGACGACCTCCTCCCCCGCTTCGGGTGCGATCTTTTCGGCGATTGCGGCGATCTTTCCGTCCTTCACCCGCAGATCGGCGGTATAGGGATCCCGGTGTACGGCGTCATAGATCGTTCCGTTTCTGAATATCATGGGAGACCTCCTTGTTGTTTCCTGTTTTGTGTATATGCGTTCTTTCTGCATTATAGCAAACGCCGCCGCTCCTTGTCAATGGGGAATTCCCCCTTTCCGCCGGGAAGAACGGAAAAAAATACGAAATTTCTTCGATAAATTTTCACGAACCCCTTGATTTGAATGAGGTTTTCTATTATAATAAAGGTATCATTCAGGCTATTCAGAAGGAGCAGACCGATGAACAGAATCAAACAGCTGAGAAAGGAAAAGGGTATCTCCCAGGTGAAGCTGGCGGAGACCCTCGGCGTGCATCAGACCGCCATCAGCCAGTGGGAAACCGGCCGCACCAACCCGGACCTCGATACCGCGAAGAAGCTCGCCGCGTATTTCAGCGTCACTCTCGACTATCTGCTGGCGGGGGAGGAATTCCGCAATCCCACCCTTCCGACCACTATGCCCACCGAAGGCGAACGGGAGGGCTTCCTCTCCGTCACCCGCAGACGCTATCCGCTGCTGGGCGATATCGCGTGCGGAGAACCGATCTTCGCGGACGAGGACCGGGAGACCTTCGTCGACGTCATGAGCGATATCGACGCCGATTTTGTCCTCCGCGCGAAGGGGGACAGCATGGTCGGCGCCAGGATCTGCGACGGGGATCTCGTGTTCATCAAGCAGGTCCCGATGGTGGAGAACGGCGATATCGCGGCCGTGGTGATCGGCGGAGAAGCGACCCTCAAACGGGTATACTATTATCCCGAGCGGAACAAGCTGGTCCTCGCCCCGGAAAACGCAAGGTATGAGCCGTTCGTATATCTCGGCCTCGAACTCGAGGAGGTCCGCATTCTCGGCAAAGCCGTCGCCTTCGAGAGCACGGTGAGATAAACGCAGAAGTCAGAATAAACGAAAACCGTCCGAATCAGAACGATCCGAACGGTTTTTCATACTGTCTTTTCTTCTATGAAGCTGACTTCATGGGTTTTGAGCGCTCTCCGTAGAATGCGAACGACGGGGTGGGAATGCCATATATCCAAACATGACACGGGCCATCCCACCCCCGAGAATCCCTTTCAGGAATTCTCGCTTATGTCAGCCGTAACATTGAGCTCGCATGCGATAACTCTGATACGGTTGGATAGTTATATTGGTGTGTTAAGGTTTCGACGATACGTTATTGGTATATCCTGTCCCTATCCATTACAGAAGTTTTTGCCAGGCTTCTTCGGGGAAGCCGCGTAACTCCTTTGAAGGGACAGCTTATTTCTTCCGCAGAATCTTCCCGTAAATCTTCTTCTCGTTATAGAAGAAGAACAGCACGCCGCCGAGGAGACAGACCACCGCCGCCGCGAGAGCCGTGATCCGGTAGCCCAGACCCGTGTCCGCGCCGATGGTGGCGAAGGCCGTCACGAGGAGCATCGCGATGGACTGCCCCAGCTTGAAGGCGAAGGTCCGGGCCGCGTAGAACATCCCCGCGCGGTTCTCCTGCGTGTCGATGGCGTCGCATTCCGCGATGTCCGCCACAACAGCTTGGGGGAGGATGCCGAAGATCGCCATCGCCGGGGACGCGAGGACGCAGAGCAGATATCCCTGAACGGTGGGCGGGATGGGCAGGCTCTTTCCGAAGGCGGCCGTGTAGACGAAGCTCAGGGTGAAGATCACAAAGGCGATCAGGATCAGTTTCCGCTTGCCGAGGCGCAGGGTCAGCTTGTTGACCGGGATGTAGAAGAGCACCGAGAGCGCGGTCATGAGGACGAAATACACCGTGGACATCCCCTCGTCCAGCCCCAGAAGGGAGGTCACGAAGAAGGGAAGGGCGGTCTGGAACATCGTGATCCCGAGGAAGTAGGCGATATCGGAGGCGACGAAGATCCGGAAATCTTTATTTCGAAAGGTTGCTCCGAGGGAGTGGATCGCCGTGCCCTCCGAGGGCTTCGCGTCGACGTAGTCCTTTTCCCGGATCGTGAAGACCGGGACGAACATGCACACAAGGCCGATCAGCGAAAGGATCGTGAAGGTCAGCCGGATCGCGGACACGCGGGGCAGGAAGCCCTCGAAGATCCCCCAGATCACCGGGGCCACATAGGCGACGGCCGTGCCCGCGATGAAGGTGAAGGAGATCGCCGTCGAGATCGCCATCCGCGTCCGCTGATCCGTCCCCAGTTCCGGGATCAGGGCGTTGTAGGGCGTGCAGTACATCGTCATGAAGAGATAGAACAGCGTGATGACGACGAAGAGAAAGGCGGCGTTCACCCAGGAAGTCCCGTTCACCGGGGACCAGAAGGTGAGGATGCAGCAGAGCGCGAAGGGGATCGCCGCGGCCCGCATGAAGGGGATCCGCCGCCCGGCCTTCGATTTGCACTTGTCCGAAGCCGAGGCCACGAGCGGGTCCGTGATCGCGTCGAATACCCGCCCGAACGCCGTGATCGCGCCGAGGATTGTGAGGATCCCGAAGATCACGCGGCCCTCCGGCAGAAACAGGGTCTGCCCGTCCGCAATGGCCGCCCTGTCCGGCTGATAGTAGTTGACCAGCCAGCTGGAGATCAGCGCGGCAAGCACCGACCAGCCGAACTGTCCGACGGCGAAGCACCAGACCTTGCCGTTCGAGAGCTTTTTGAGCGGGCGTTCCGCTTGCGCTGTGTCCGTCCTGTTGTCCGACATGTTGAAGTCCTCCGAAAAAAGATGGAATGAAAAGCATAACCAAAGGGGAAAGGCGGGGTGTCAGCAGAATTCCTCGGTCAGGCCGAGATCCCAGAGCAGCCGGCCGAGCACGTACTTGTCGCGGATATCCGGGGCCAGACGGAACGCGTCCCGGGCGTCTTCCTCCGACACGCCGATCTCGGCGAAGGAGACCGGATGCCCGATCCGCTTCATGAAGGCCTCAAGCTCCCCGGAGGGCGGCAGCTCCGCTATGACCGAGAGGATCCCGTCCCAGCCGGAGAGGATCTTTTCGAGCCGCGCCGCGTGCTTTCCGGGATCGTATTTGCCCTCCTTCTCCTCGCCCCGGATCATCGCCTCCGCTCCCGGCCCGAGCTTTTCTCTCAGATCGGCCTTCCACTGTTCCGGATCGAACTTCCGGGCGTGACGGAGGGCCTTTTCCCGGTCCGGCGCGATCTTCGCGAGCTTTTCGTAGGCCCGCACGACTTCGAGGGTGGCGATGCCGCACTGGATCCCGTGCAGGTCCGACGGGGTCCCGAAGGCGAGGGCCCGCATGTCGAGGATGTGGGAGATATAGTGCTCCATCCCCGAGGCCGGACGGGAGATCCCCGCGTAGTTCATGGCGAGCCCCGAGACCACCAGTCCCTCCGTCACCTTCGCCGCCGCGTCCCCGTCCCCGTTCACGGCGGCGGGACCCGCTTCGACGCAGATTTCGAGAGCTTCGCGCACCAGATCCGCCACGGTTTCGCAGTAGAAATCCCCCACGAGTAAGGCGGCGATCTTCCATTCGGCGAGGCTCACGTACTTGGCGAGCATGTCCCCGATCCCCGAGCGGATCATGTGAACAGGTGCGGAGGCGAGGATCTCCGGTTCCGCGATCACGGCGTCCGGGCATTTCGACGGCAGGGAGACTTTCAGCCCGCCCCGCTCCATCGAGGAGGTCCCCGAGGCGTAGCCGTCCATCGAGGGAGCCGTCCCGACGACGAGATCCGGGATCTTCCGGGCCGCGGCGAGGATCTTGCCCGTGTCGTTCAATACCCCGGATCCCACGGCGATCACGGCGTCGCAGTCCGCGGGACAGTACATCACGGCCTCCCCGACGATCCGCTCGTCCGGCGCGGGCCTTTCGCGCTCCACGACGTGCAGGACATACGGGATCCCCGCCGAGGCGAGAACGGAGACCGCCTTTTCCCCCGCCGCCGCAAAGGTGTTCCGGTCGCAGAGGACGAAGGGCTTCACCGAGCCGTATTTTTTCAGGAGGACGGGCAGGGAGGAGAGGGCGTTTTCCCCGATCGCGCAGTCCCGGAGCCCTCCGAAATGCCGCCGTCCGCAGGAGGGACAGAGGAATCCGTCGCGCTCCGTCAGCCAGGCGGGAGAGGGGTTCAGTTTCATTCGACGCACCTCCGCAGTTTCCGGATATTCCCCGGGATATCGCCGTCCCGGAAGACCGAGGACGAGCCCGCCACATAGACGTTCGCCCCCGCCGCCCGCATCTTTTCGGCGTTCTCGAAGCTCACGTTCCCGTCCACCTCGATCTCACAGTCCGCCCGGCCCCTCTCGTCGAGATATCGGCGGCACTCTGCGATTTTGTGTAAGGTCGCGGGGATCAGCTTCTGTCCGGCGTATCCCGGATTGACCGTCATGACGAGCACCCCGTCCACGGAATCCAGCACATAGTCGAGAACGGAGAGGGGAGTCGCGGGGTTGAGGGCCGCTATGGGGTGGGCGCCTCTCGCCCGGACCGCCGCCAGAGCCCGCTCGAAATGGACGGTGGACTCCGCGTGGACCGAGACCCATTCTCCGGGCTGGGGATCAAACCATCCGATCTTGTCCTCGGGCCGCCCGATCATCAGATGAAGATCCAGCGGGATCCGGGACAGCCGGCGTAGGGCGCGGCAGAAATCGGTGCCGAGGGCGTAGTTCGGGACGAATACCCCGTCCATCACGTCGATGTGGAGCAGGTCGACGCCGCACTCCTCAAAAGCCGCGAGGGTCTCGGGGAGTTTCGCGGGATCGGCGCACATCATGGAAGGGGCGACGCGCTGTGTGAGCATGGGAAGTCCTCCGGTGCCGGGCAGGATGAATACGGTTTCTGTATGATATTATATCAGAACATCGGCGGAAAGGCAAGGCGTTCGGGCAAAAAGAGCCGGAAGCGGGCAGCGTTCCCTTTTCAGAAGCATTTTCTGCTCCGCTTCTTGCGGCATTCTTCCTGACGGCCGCAGCGGTAGCAGAGCTCGTTCTCCGATCTGCCCTCGGCGAAGAATTCCACGAGATTTCCGACGGTCTGTTCGGCGATGCTGTCGAGGGCCTCTTCCGTGAGGAACGCCTGATGGGAGGTCAGAAGGACGTTCGGCATGGTGATGAGGCGGGCGAGAGTGTCGTCGTCCATGATGTGCCCGGAGAAATCCCGGAAAAACACGTCCGATTCCTCCTCGTACACGTCGAGGCACGCCGCGCCGATCTTCCGCTCCTTGATCCCGTCGAGCAGGGCTTCGGATTCGATCAGCCCGCCCCGGGAGGTGTTGACGATCACGACGCCTTTTTTCATCTTCCCGACGCTCTCCCGGTTGATGAGATGCCGCGTCTCCTCCGTCAGCGGGCAGTGGAGGGAGATGATGTCCGCGCGGGCGAAAAGCTCGTCGAGGCTGACGTAGTCGATCCCCTCCGCCGGGAATTTGTCGTAGGCGATCACCTTCATGCCGAATCCCCGGCAGATCTCGATGAACGCCCGCCCGATCCGGCCCGTGCCGACGATGCCCACGGTCTTGCCCCGGAGTTCGAAGCCCGTCAGTCCGTTCAGGCTGAAATTGAAGTCCTTCGTGCGGATATAGGCCTTGTGGATCCGCCGGATCGAAGTCAGGAGCATCGCGGCCGCATGTTCCGCCACGGCGTAGGGCGAATAGGCCGGGACGTGCATGACGTGGATCTTTCCGAAGGCGTGTTCGAGATCGACGTTGTTGTACCCCGCGCAGCGCAGAGCCACCGCCCGGACGCCGTACTCCGCGAGCCGGTCGATCACGGGAGCGTTCACCGTGTCGTTGACGAAGACGCAGACCGCGTCCGATCCGGCGGCGAGGGAGACCGTGTCCTCGTTCAGCTTGGTTTCGTAGATCTTGAATTCGATCCCCGCCTGTTCCCCGTATCTGCGGAAGCCGGGGAGGTCGTAGGGCTTTGCGTCAAAGAGCGTGACTTTCATCTTGTATCCTTTCATCCCGGTTCGGGAGTTGATCCGATTTCGATTTCCCACAGGGCTGGGGGCGGGAACAGGGGGCGGAACCCGAGCTTTTTCGCCAGTTCTGCCGATTCGGGGGATGCCGCTACTCCGTAATACGCCCGTATGCCGGAGGGGGCCAGATCCGCCGCGAACCGTCCGGCAAGCGCGGTCCCCGTTCCCCGCCGCCTCCGGTCCTTCCGCACATAGAGGTTGACGATATCACAGAATCCGAATCCCGCCTCCGCCGCCCAGAGATAGCCGAGGGGATCGCCGGAATCCGTTTCGCGCGCGAGCCAGAAGAGATCCCCGTCCCCGATCGAAGAAGCCAGCTCCGGCAGCCGTCCCCACACGGCGGGATCCCATCCGGCAAAAGTCCGGGCCTCGTCAATTCCGATCCGGCTGACGGAAATGTGCTCCGGGAGGGCGGGGAACAGCGGACGCATCGGCTCGCCGAAGATCCCCCACCGGTCGAGGACCTGCCGGTCGGAGGGGCTGAGGACAAGCCCGGGGACCCGCGGCGGCTCGAGGGAGGAATAACACGCGGCCAGAACCCGGCGTCCGGCCGAAACCGCTTCCCCGACGGCGGGATCGGACAGGGCTTCCGCGTATGGCCCGGGATCGCTCCCCCAGACCGAGATCCGGCATTCCTCCTCCCCGTCGAAGACCGTCGCGAGGGAGGCGGGTATGTTCTCCGGCGAGGCGGCATAACAGCGGATCCCCGAAGAGCGCACGGGATCGGAGAGGTCAGAGAGCACGTAGAGCCAGCGGGACGGATCCCCTGCCAGCGCGCGGAAGACCGTTTCGTTTCGGATCCTCATGCTCTCCTCCTCCTTTCAGTATGATGCTCCGGCAAAGTCCCCGCGATACGCCCGGGAAGGCCTGAGACGAAAAAAGGCCCCGGCTTTACGGAGACCTTTGTTTCTGGAAACATTGGGACTCGAACCCAAGACCTCTCGGATGTGAACCGAACGCTCTAACCGGCTGAGCTATGCTTCCGTCTGCGAAGGGTATTATAACACAAAGCCGGGCGTTTGTCCAGTCCTTTTCCCGATTTTCCCGGAAAAAGTTTTACCGAAAGTTCAGCGGCCCGGGCGGGGCAGATTGTAAATATCCGATGAAAAAACGGATAATTCTTCGCGCGTCCCCTTGAACCGGGACAAGTTTGCTGTATAATAAAAGCTGAGATCCTTTTACCCATTGCCGTTCCGGAGAAAAAGAGCGGCGCAGCGAGGTTCCATGTTTTGGTTGTTTGGAGACGATAAGCCCGTTCCGCCCCGTCCGGAGGAAGAGGGGACCGGGGACGCCCTCCGGGAGGATGAAGAGCCTGAGAAGGCAGTCGAAGACCCGGATGACGGATTTCTCCCGGATGACGCGCCCGAGGAAGTCTCCGTTCCCGATCCCGAAGAGGAAGAGGGCGGGGAAGATCCGGCGGACGGCGGGAGCGCGGAGACCGGGGGAGAGGAGTTCGAACTCTTCAGCGAAGAAAGCGACGCGGATTTTCAGAGCGGCGTGTTCATCAATTCCCTCGATCAGCTCGAAGAGGAGGACATCCCCCTCTCGGAGCACGCGGCGGAGGCCGAGCGGGTCTCGGTTTTCGAATACATCCGCCGGGTGATGTTCTGGTTTTTCCTCGCGGCTTTCGTCGTGAGCATGTTTCTTCTGATCCGCAACGGCATCCAGAAACGGAAGGCCGCGCAGATCTACCGGGAGATCCAGGAGGAGTTCTTCTCCGCCGGATTCTCCTTCGACGCATCCGAAGCCTTCCGCACCGACCGCGCCCAGATGCCCGGCCTCGAGGAGGACACGGAGCAGCGGACCATCCACACGATGACGGAGCTTCTCGCGGGGGCGGAAAACGATGCCGCCGACACCGGAGAGGCCAGGATCGTGGAGGTGCGGGAGCACAACGAGGAATTCGAGCGGATGCGGGCAGCACTGCAGAATATGATCCGCAAGAACCCGGACGTCTACGGATGGCTCTCCGTGCCCGGGACGAACATCAATTATCCGCTCGCGAAGGGCGCGGACAACGAATATTATCTGAATCACGCGGTGAACGGGGAATACAACCCCGTCGGCTGCATTTTCGTGGACTACCGGTGCGACCGCTCGGTCACGAAGAATTTCAACACGGTCTGCTACGGGCACAATATCCAGGAAGGCGCGATGCTCCACGACGTGACGAAGTTCTTCAACGAGGAGTATTTCAAGTCCATAAACATCTACGTCTACACCCTGGAGGGGATCTACGAATTCGAGCCCTTCGCGGTGTACGAGGCCGCCTACGACGACGAGTATTTCCGCGTCAGCTTCGAGTCCGCCGAGGATTTCGTCGCCTTCGCCGAGGACGCCCAGAGACTGGGGACCCACGACAAGGGCTTCCGCTTCACCGATAAGGACCGTATCCTCACCCTGTCCACCTGTACGAACGGCTACTGGACCCAGCGGTTCGCCCTCCACGCCAAGCTGGTCCGGGCCACGGTTTTCGACTGAGGACCGAACGATGAACGCTTTTTCAGAGATCTTAGTCTGTCCGCTCTGCGGGGAGAGCCTGTCCGAAGAGGGGTGCGTCTGGCGGTGCGGACGTGGACATTCCTACGACGCCGCGCGGACCGGGTATGTCAATCTCCTGCCCCCCGGAAAAGGCCGGAACGCCAGGACGGGGGACGAGCGGGAGATGGTCGCGGCCCGGGCGTCGTTCCTGCGCAAAGGGTTTTACGACCCCGTGGACCGGGAAGCCGCTCTCTGGCTCGCATCCGAAGGGGCCGGAGGGGCGGATCCCTTTTTCCTCCTCGACATGGGAGCGGGAGAGGGGACCCATACCTGCCGCGTCGCCGGACTTCTGGCCGATGCGCTGGGGACCCGGGTGACCGCCCTCGGATTTGACGCCTCGAAACACGCCGCGGAATCCGGGTGCCGGTATGCCCGCTCCCTCGGATACTTCCCGAAGGATGGCGGGGATTCGAAAGTCCGTGCCGCGGTCTTTGCCGGGAATCTCTTCCGCCTGCCGGTCCGGGATTCCTCCGCCCATGCCGCGCTGTCCTTCTTCGCCCCCATCGCGTGGGAGGAGGCGGGGCGGATCCTCAGGCCGGGCAGGCTGTTTCTCGCGGCCTCGGCGGGCAGGGAACACCTCATCGAAATGCGCAGGATCCTCTACGACGAAGTGCGGCTCACCGATTTTCTCCCCTCCCCTCCCCCCGAGGCGGGATTTTCCCTGATCGGGCGGAAGACGGTCTCCTTCGAGGCAGAGCTCGGGAGCCGGGAGGACATCGGGAACCTCTTTGCCATGACGCCCTTCTATCACCGGACCCCCGAAGCCGGACGGGAAAGGCTCTCCGCCCTCGGATCCCTGACGGTGAAGGTGGAGACGGTGCTCTCCCTCTTCCGTTTCCGCGGAGATGGACCCGGACCCGAACCTGTCAGCGTGGGGTGAGACCGATGAGATACAGCGTTGTGATCCCCATGTACAACGAGCGCGCGGTGATCGCCGCCTCCCTTTCGGAACTGGCCGGGACGATGGAAAAAGCCGCCCGGGAGAGAGGATGGGAGTACGAGATCCTGCTCTCCGACGACGGCTCGGACGACGGGTGCGGGGAAATCGCGCGGAAAACCGCGGAAGAACTGAACCTGACCCGGGGCATCGTGAAGATCCTCCGGGCGGAGAAAAACCGCGGAAAGGGCGCGGCGGTGCGGTCCGGGATGCTCGCGGCCTCCGGGGACTGGCGTCTTTTCACCGACAGCGATCTCGCTTACGGAGCGGAGATCATCCCCGTCATGCTCGACGCCGCGCTGGAAGATCAGAACGATCCCGCCTCTCCCGGCTGCGCTCTGCTGATCGGCTCCCGGGCCGTCGGAAAGGACGGCTACGCGGGGTACGGCCTTTTGCGGACCGCCGCGTCCCGGGCGTATCTCAAACTTCTCTCCCTCGCGGCCGGGCTGAGGTGCACCGATTCCCAGTGCGGGATCAAGCTCTTCCGCCGGGACGCCGCCGAAGCGATCTTCTCCCGGTGCGAGACCGACGGCTGGGCCTTCGACTGCGAAGTCCTCCTTCTGGCCTCCCGCCTCGGATTTTACGTCCGCGAATACCCCGCCCGGGTGCTGAAACAGGGGAAGACGAAGATCCGCCTGATCCGCGACAGCGTCGGGATGGCCGGGGAAGTCGCCCGGATCCGCCGCCGTCTTGCCTCGCGGGAGAATGACGCTCAGCGGTAGAAATCGTGTCCCCCGACGGAGAAGGCGAATTCCCGGGTCTCGGGGATCCACAGGCTCCGGGCGATCCGGGGATTGAGAAAATACGCGATGCCCTCCCAGAGCCGGGGGTTGTCCAGGGTCACAAGGGCAGCCCGGATGCTTTCCTCCCCCGCTTCCCCCCAGATCGTCCCGTTTTCGGTGGGGGTGAACTGGACGCCGCCCGCCGTGTCGAAAATGACCTCCCGCACGGTATCGGGGAATTCCTCCGATTCCACGCGGTTGAGGATCACGGCTCCGACGGCCAGCTTGCCGAGAAAGGGTTCCGCCCCCGCCTCGGCCTCGATGATGCGGGAGAGCCAGAGCGCGTCCTCCCGGTCTTCTGCCCGATCCCGCGGAAGGACTGCCTCCCGGACCCGGGTGAGAACGGCGGCCCTTTCCTCCTCGTCGTACCGGCAGTCGTAGCCGAAGGCCGCCGCGATCTGTCTCAGGGGCACGAACATCGCCTCGTTCCGGATGTACACGGGACCCGCGCACCAGAGCAGCCGCCCGTTGGCCTCGAGGATCCGCTCCCCGGCTTCGGCGGTCATGTCCAGCCTGTCCGTCCGGATATGGGCGGCCTGCCGTTCGGGATCCCAGTCCACGGATGCGGATCCGCCGGACGCGAACTGCGAGAACTCCCGCACCCCCACCCATGCCGCCCCGTCCTCGAGCCGCACTTCCCCGGGATAGTCCTCCCCATCGGCGACGATCGGAAGACTGTCTGCCGGATCCGGCTCCGAAGCGAGGACGGCGGGGGAGAGGACCAGGGCGAAAACGAGAATGCCCGGAAGGATGCTTTTACCAAATTTTGCCATTGTATGAAACCTCCTCTGACGGATGGGATGTCCGTCAGACCCATTATATCACGGTTTTTGCCGGAATAGAACCGGTAATTTCCGGCAATAATCCCGCACAATACTGATCGGCGGCCCACGCTGCCCTCACCCATAGGAGCAAGAGAACATGAATTTCAAGCGATTCCTCGCGGTATGCTGCGCCGCGGTCCTGCTCGCCACCCTGCCGTCCTGCGGATTCATCGTCGTGAACGATCTGTCCGGCCGGAGCGCGGGGAGCGAGGGAACGGACAACGCGGACGGCGCGGCTGTCACCGAGGTTTCATCGACCGGATATGTCAAGATGCCCGGACGCGCGGACGCGAAGGCAAAGGCGGAAAGCTACCTCGCCTCCCTGCCCGAGAGGGACTACGAAGGAACGGTTTTCTTCATCGCCACTCCCGACCGCGGCTACATCGCGCCGGAGGACACGGAATCCGTGGTTTCCCGGCTGGCCGTGCAGCGGAACGCGGAGGTCGAAGAACGGCTCAACGTCACCCTGCTGGCGGACGTGCACGACGGGGCGGGGATGGTGGAGGAACTGAATCAGGCCATCGCGTCGGGCACCTTCTTCGCGGATCTGCTCCTCGTCCCCTTCTACCGCGTGGGCAGCTTCAAGGTGACGAGCACCCTGCTCAATATGCGGACCGCGCCCTTCTTCGATCTCGACCAGCCGTATTTCGACAGAGAGTCCTCGGAGGCTTCGTCGGGCGGCTACGCGACCTATGCCGTGGGGGGTGACGCGACGCTCTCTCCCTCCGTGTTCTCGGGCGTCTACTTCAACCGGAAGATCCTCGAGGACGCGGGCGTGGACACCCGGGCGCTCTACCGTTCGGTTCCCGCCGGATCCTGGACCTGGGACCGGCTCCTCTCCGTGACCGAGGCCGTCGCTTCCCGGGAAGACTGTATGACCATCACCGCCGATTCCCTTGCCGAACGCTTCCCCGACCTCGTTTTCAAGTCGATGGGGAACAATTTCGTCCAGACGGGTCTGCGCAAGGTCCCCGTCGTCGGGTACACCGCCCACAAGGCCGAGGACACGATGAACGTCCTCGAGCGGCTCTACGGGCAGGAAAAAGCGGGACTCGAAGACCTCGAGGACGCCGTGACCGCCTTCGCCGAGGGTAAGAGCGCGTTCCACGTCGAATACCTCTACGCCATGTCGTGGCTGACAAACGCCAAGACGGACTGGGGCCTGCTCCCCCTGCCGAAGGCATCCGAAGGGGACGGCGCCTACCGCACCCTCGTGGCGAACGACGCGCAGGTCTTCTGCATCCCGAAGAACCACACCAACGCCGAGATCCCCGCCGTGGTGCTCTCCGCCCTCTGCGCCGCCTCCGACGGGTATATCTACGACGCCTACGTCGACTACCACATGATGAACGTCGTGCGGGACAACGACACCGTCAACATGCTCGATCTGATCCTGGATTCCGCCTGCTTCGATTTCGCGGTGGCCTTCGGGAACGCCTTCCCCTCCATCGCCGACGCGACCTACCGGCTCGTCCGCAAATGCGCCCCGACCAACAATCTGAGCGACGAGTATTCCGCGCTCCGGACGGAAGCCAACGCCGTGATGAAGCAGAATTTCGATCTGACATACTGATTTTCGGGAGGAAACCGTCATGCACGTCACCGAAGAACTGAGAAAACCCGGCGTGAAGAGGATGATCCTCGACACCGACACCTACAACGAGATCGACGACCAGTTCGCCCTGTCCCTGGCCATGCTCGCCCCCGACAAGATCGACCTCGACTGCGTCACCGCGGCTCCCTTCGAGAACGACCGGTCCGAGAATTTCGGGGACGGGATGGAGAAAAGCTGGCGGGAGATCGGGATCTGCGCGGGCCTTGTCGCCGAGTCCCGCGGGACGAAAATACCCCCGTATTTCAAAGGGTCGAAGGAACGCATGATCGACGAGCATACGCCGGTGATCTCCGAAGCCTCCGAACAGATTGCCAAACGGGTCATGAACCATGAGGGGATCACCTATGTCACCGCCATCGGAGCCGTCACCAACGTGGCCTCCGCCATCCTCTCCCACCCGGAGATCAAAGAGAAGATCGCGGTGATCTGGCTCGGCGGCAACGCGAAATGGCTCCACGGAGCGGAGTTCAACATGCTCGGCGACCGGAACGCGTCGAACGCCCTTCTGTCCTCCGGGGTCCCGCTGCTGCTCTTCCCCTGCGGCGGCGTGGTGGATCACCTCATCCTGAGCATCTGGGAGCTCGAGCATTTCCTCCGCGGGAACTCCCCCCTCGGCGACTATCTCTGCGACAACGTGGCCGCCTGTCAACCCGCGGGAGCTCTTGCGTGGAGCCGCGTGATCTGGGATATCTCCACGGTATGCGGCGTCATCGATCCCTCCTGCTTCGCCGCCTCCTCCTGCCCCGCCGTGCGCCTGAACGCCGACAATTCCTACTCCTTCGACCCGGAGGGCGTCCCCTTCGAGCACGTGGACTACGTGAACCGGGACCGGATGTTTTCGGTGCTGTTCGGCAGACTCAGAAAATGAGGGATTGACCGGATTGCTTTTCCGGGGACGCCTGCGTTGATTTTGATACTAAATCCCTTCTAAGGGGTTACGCGGCTTCTTGAAATGAAGCCCTGCTGAACAAGTTCAGCGGCAAGAACTTCTGAAATGGATAGGG
>CACZNC010000066.1 GCA_902782445.1 uncultured Ruminococcus sp. | reverse complement strand
GTCATGTTTGTATATATGGCATTCCCACCCCGTCGTTCGCACTCTACGGAGAGCGATCAAAACCCATATAGTTAGCTTTTTAGAGCGAGAATAGTATTACTAACCACTAGCCACTAACCCCTAACAACTATCTCAGATCGCCATTTCCTTCTTGACCTCGCCGAAGCACTTCACGGCGAAATCGAGGTCTTCCTTCGTGTGGCCGGCGGAGATCTGGGTGCGGATGCGGTCCCGGCCCTTCGGCACCACGGGATAGCAGAAGCCGACGACGTAGACGCCCTTTTCCAGCATCCGGCGGGCGAATTCCTGCGCCACGTGGGGGTCGTAGAGCATGACGGGGACGATGGGATGTTCGCCGGGAAGCAGGTCGAATCCGAGCTTTTCCATCTCCGCGCGGAAGTAGCGGGCGTTCTCGTGCACCTTGTCCCGCAGGGCGGTGGAAGCTTCGAGCAGGTCGATGGTCTTGAGGGTCGCCGCGCAGATGGCGGGAGCGAGGGTGTTCGAGAAGAGGTAGGGGCGGCTGCGCTGTCTCAGAAGATCGACGATCGGCTGTCTCGCCGCGGTATATCCGCCGGACGCGCCTCCCATCGCCTTGCCGAAGGTCCCGGTGATGATATCCACCCGTCCCGTGACATGGCAGAATTCGGGGGTCCCGCGGCCGTGCTCGCCCATGAAGCCCACGGCGTGGCTGTCGTCCACCATCGTCAGGGCGTCGAATTCGTCGGCAAGGTCGCAGATCGCGGGGAGGTTGGCGATGTAGCCGTCCATCGAGAACACGCCGTCGGTGGCGATCAAAATCTTCGGGCATCCCTGCGCCTTCGCCTCTTCCAGCTTTGCGCGCAGATCGGCCATGTCGTTGTTTTTGTAGCGGAACCGGCGGGCTTTGCAGAGGCGGACCCCGTCGATGATGGAGGCGTGGTTCAGTTCGTCGGAGATCACGGCGTCGTCGGGTCCCAGCAGGGTCTCGAACAGGCCCCCGTTCGCGTCGAAGCAGGAGGAGTAGAGGATGGCGTCGTCGGTGCCCACGAAGGCGGAGATCCGTTTTTCAAGCTCCTTGTGGATTTCCTGGGTCCCGCAGATGAACCGCACGGAGGAGAGGCCGAAGCCCCAGCGGTCATAGCTCTCCTTTGCCGCGGCGATCAGTTCCGGGTTATCGGAGAGGCCGAGGTAGTTGTTGGCGCACATGTTGACGACCGCGAGCTTTTCCGTCGTGTCGATCCGGGATCTCTGGGGCGTGGTGATGATCCGTTCACTGCGCCATGTGCCCGCCTCGCGGATGGCGTTCAGTTCTTCCTCGAATTTCAGAATCGCGCTTTTCATGTTCTCTCCCCCCTTATTTCGTCCAGTCGAGGATGACCTTGCCGGAATTGCCGGAGTTCATCGCCTCGAAGCCTTTTTCGAATTCCGTGTAGTGGAAGCGGTGGGTGATGACCGGCGTGAGATCCAGCCCGCCCTGCACCATGTAGCTCATCTGGTGCCAGTTGTCCATCTTGCGGCCGTAGATGCCCTGGAGCGTCAGGCCCTTGCAGATGATGTCGTTCATGTCGACCTCCACCGTGCTCTTGCCGAGGCCGAGGAGGGAGATCTTGCCGCCGTTGCGCATGACGGAGCACATCTGGCGGAACGCGGGAGCCGAGCCGGACATTTCGAGGCCCACGTCGAAGCCCTCGGTCAGGCCGCAGTCCTTCATCACGGCGGTCAGATCGTCCCGGGTGACGTTGACTGCCGCGTCCACCTTCATCTTCCGGGCCAGATCCAGCCGGTAGTCGTTCATGTCGGTGATGACGACGCGGCGTGCTCCCGCAAACCGGCAGATCCCCGCGGCGATGATCCCGATGGGGCCCGCGCCGGTGATAAGGACGTCCTCGCCCACGAGATCCCATATCAGGGCGGTATGGGTGGCGTTGCCCACCGCGTCGAAGAAAGCCACGACGTCCTCGGGCAGGGATTCGTCGATCAGGATCACGTTGGACGAGGGGATGCAGACGTATTCGGCGAACGCCCCGTCCCGGTCCACGCCCACGCTGGTGGTGTTGCGGCACCACTGGATGTTGCCGGTATGGCAGTTGCGGCAGTGGTGGCAGGTGATGTGACCCTCGCCGGAAACCCGCTGTCCGACAGTCAGTCCGCCGACACCGGCCCCGAGCGCGGCGATCTCGCCCACGTATTCGTGCCCGATGGTCATGGGCGGATGGGTGATGTGCTGCTCTGCCCAGGGATCCCAGTTGAAAATATGTACGTCGGTGCCGCAGATCGCGGTCTTGTGGATCTTGATCAGGACTTCGCCCGGACCCGGAACCGGCACGGGGACCTGTCTCAGTTCGAGTCCCGGACCCTTCGCGGGCTTGACGATGGCGTCCATCATGTCTTTCATTTCGTGTTCTCCTCACTGTCGCTTGATTGATTTTTGTTCGCTTATATTATTTTACCGCTTCCGCCGGGTTTTGTCAACAACATACCCGAAAATGCAAGAATATACGTTCCCCGCCCGCTCTTGACACGGGGGCGTTTTCCTGCTATACTGGAAAAAACGGAATCGGAACGGAGGCTCATGATATGAATCCACTCATGCGGAAACGGATCGCCCTTCTGCTCTGCGCCTGCCTCTCCCTCGGGGCGGCCGGATGCGGGGCGGAAAACGGAACGTCGGATCAGGCGGGAGGCGCGCAGACGGCGGAGACCATCGGGGGCGGAGGATTCCCGGCGGACTCGGCGGCGGAGACGGAGCAGGCGGAAGAGCCCGCGGCGGAGGAAACCGAAGAAGACGGCTCCACCGTCGAGATCGGGGGAAGGACCTACCGCCTGAGTTTTGAAGACGAATTCGACGGGGATTCTCTCGATACGAAAAAATGGTCCCTCTGCCCCGAATGGAAGCGGCAGGACGTGGGTGGGTACTGGAAGGACTCCGAGACCTCGGTCCACGACGGCGAGCTCTGGCTCCGGGCGCGGATCGGCGAGGACGGCACTCCGGTCTCCGGGGCGGTCCGCACGATGGGCAAATTCGAACAGGCATACGGGTATTTCGAATGCCGGATGATGTTCCCCTCGACGACGGGATTCTGGGGAGCCTTCTGGATGATGTGCGGCGACGTGGGCATGGAGGACGGGACGGCAGTCTCCGGGGCGGAAGTCGATATCATCGAGACCGGGGAATGCGCGCGGAAGGGCGTCAATCACGCGATCCACTGGGACGGCTACGGCGCGGCGCACAAGTCCGTCTCGAAGGTGATCCCGAAGGTCCCGGATCTCTACGAGGGCTGGCACACCTACGGATTCGAATGGACGAAGGACGCCTATATCTTCTACATCGACGGGGAGGAGACCTGGCGGACCTCGGAGCCCGGGATCTGCGAAAAGCCCGGGTATATGAAGCTCACCACGGAATTCGGATCCTGGGCGGCCCCCATCGTCCCGGAGGATCTCCCGGATTACTGCCGGGTGGACTGGGTCCGGGCTTACGAATCCGCGGGGGACTGATATTTATCCCAAACTAAAAAGTACGCGGTTTCTTGAAATGAAGTCCTTATGAACAGGTTCGGCGGCAGGAACTTCTGCAACGGACAGGGACAGGTTAACCCAACAGCGTACAGTCGAAACCCCGGCACATCAATTTCGGGCCGGATGCGCCTCCGCTCCCGCCTTCACGGGAATAGAAAAACCCCTTCCCTCTTCGCAAACCTGAAAAAACAGGCTGCGGCGGGGAAAGGGGCTGATTTTTATTGATTGTTTTCAGAGTATGCCTTGATCGCCTTGTCGATCTCCTTGTTTATGATCCGTGAGTATTTGGCGAAATACGACGCGAAGCCTCCCTTGCCGCCCCAGATCAGATCGGTGACCTGGGTATCGCACTGATCGAACGCAACCTGGGACGGATAGGAGAGAGTGTCGAAAATGATGTCGAGCATCGGTCCCGATTCCGTGTCCCGGATCACCTTGCCGTTCAGCGTCACGTCGTAGAAGGCGGGAACGATCGTGTCCTGGGACGCCCACGCCAGCGTTTCCATGACATAGCCCGTGCGCTCGGGATCCGACGCCGTGATCGGCACCAGTTCACAGTACGGCGTTCCTCCGAAAGAGTAGTATTCCTTCTGTTCTTCGTTGTATTTCGGTCCCGGAAGGAATCCGAAATCGGTGTCCATATCCCGGAGCGAATGGGAATTGCCGAGGGACTCGCTGAAAAACAAGGTCTGCCCCGCGATGAAATAATCCAGCCCGCCGTGATTGCCCGCGGTGCCGAAATTCGCTTTGTACCCTTCCTTTGCAAGAAGATTCGTCACCGCGTCGAACCGATCGTAGTAGAAGATATCGTCGAGGTCAAAGAACGGCAGGTCGTTTTCGTCCTTGTTCACCGACAGCTTTCCGCCGATGGCATAGACGTACATCTCGCATCCGTTCCGCGACCAGGATGTGTAGCCGTACCGGTCCTCATCGTCCCACTGACCGTTTCCGTTCACGTCGTTCGCAACGGCGAGGCCCATTTTCTCCATCTGATCGAGGGTCCACCTGTCTTCCCGGACCAGTTCATAGGGGTCTTCCAGCCTGAATTCCTCCCGCATCCCTTTGTTGAACATGAGAGTGCGGACGTAATCGTAGTGCGTCGTATCGAACAGGCTGACCGCATAATACACGTGGTTGGCGATCGAAAAATCCCGGAGGGAGTTCCGCTCCCACCATGGGTTCTCCGTGTCAATGCTGTCGATGCTGTCGTAGCTCAGAACGGATCCGCCCAAAGCCATTTTGAATGCCGGAGAAGTGTTGTCGAGGACGAGATCGTAGGCATCGTCTCCTCCCTTGATCGAGCGTTCGGCGGTATCCCGCGCCCCGTTCTGGTCGATGGCGGTGATTTTCATGTTCAGAAGGTCTTCCGTCGCCAGATTGCGCTTGAAAATGGCGTCGTTCAGAACTTCGCCCGTCTCTTCATCGGCGGTCACCCGGTACGTGTACATCCAGTCGCCGATATTGCCGTTGAGGATCGTGAAGGTATAGCCGCCGAGATCATATCCCTCCGGGATCGGCGGTTTGCTCTCGGTTTCCGCCTCTGTTTCCGGAATGGCTTCCCCCGGATCGGCCGACTGAGGCGCCGCCTGCTGTCCCGGCTCTTCGTCTGGAGCGGCGGCACAGGCACCCAGCAGAAGGATCAGGAATGTGAGCAAAACGATCCGCAAAATGACTCTTCGCGCGTTCTCATGGTCTGCCATGGTGAAATCTCCTTTCAGAAGCTGGTTATCAGATTGAAAGCCCAGGGACCCGCATCCGCGATCATTAGAGGCGCGGCCGGTCCCCGGATCGTCATTTCAGAGGCGCCTCCCAGTCATGGAGCGGTTCCATATCGTCATATGGGAGCCGGGTGAAAGCCTCCGGCAGAGGAGTTCCTTGCAGATCGGCTTCCATAAAGTCGAACAGAGCGTTGAAGTCCGCCCATCCGTGGCGGTGTCCTCCCTCCCGGTACCAGCAGGCGCATTTGTCCTCCGCACCGTAAAACTTCCAGACCTCCTTCGCCGCCATGAAGGAGAGGTAGGATCCCCGGGGATTCGCCCAGATATCGCCGTAACCGTTGGTTTCCAGATAGCAGCGGGGAGCGATCAGGGCTTTGACGAAGTGGGAGTCGTGGGGGAGGGTATCCTCCTTTCCGACGTAATCCCACAGCCCCTGCCCCATCCAGTAGCCGAGGTGGTTCATCATGATCTCGAGGGTCTCGCTGTTGGTGTCGGCATAGCTTGCGCCTTCCTCCTCCACCTGATGGAACCGGTACGCGCCGCAGCCGTGGGTCCCGCTCCCGTTCGGATTGGTATAGCGGACCCGCGTGTCCGTCGCTCCGGCGAGAAGGACGGTCTTACCCCCGCGGGAGTGTCCGGTTATGGCGATATGGCCGGCGTCGACATAGTCCAGAGTTTCAAGGGCGTCGACGACCCGGTGATACCCCCACGCCCAGGCGGAGATCGCGCAGAACTTCTTCTCCGGCCAGAGCGCGTTGATGCCGAACTGCCTTTCGGGATCGGGATAATCGGGAGCAAGCTCGTTCCGGTTGAACTTTACGACAATGAATCCCCGGCGGTTGGCTTCGGCGATCACCTCGTCGCTGCAGTCCATCGTATACGTCAGATCCCCGGTCAGCACGACGGGAAGCCGTCCGTCCAGATCGGGGCGGTACACGTAAAAGCAGAAGTTGAAGGGATTTTCCTTGGTCCCGCAGTGGATCCGGTAGCTGGACGTATAGCCTTTGCCCCGCAGGTGGGTGGGCTCCACCCGGAAAACCTCCGGCTTCGGGGGCATTCCGTCGAATTCCAGCCCGATCGTGTCTTCAAGGATCTCCTGCCGTCTTGCTTCCCATTCGTCAAGGTTCCGGACCCTGTGCCCGTCCCGGCAGACGAACGGATCCGGCAGCATTCCGAGCCGCTGATCTTTTCGCATTGTGTTGTCCTCCCGCCTATGTTGATTTGAGCAAACTTCCATTTTCAATGATATTATACCGGAAAAACGGCGCGGTGTCAACGGATGCGGCTCAAGTTTGCTCCCTCCCCGCCGCGGACGGCCGTATCCTTCCCGACAAAGCCGTAAGCGAGCCCCGGCCGCGCGTTTTGTCACGATTGTCACTTCACTCCTGTCGGCCGCATCGCAGGGGCAGCCCTTGACAGGAGCGGAGTTTTGCGGTATCATATCCCCGACGGGGGAATGTCCCCTATTTTTGGAACTGGAGGCGCAACTATGAAAAAGCCGCATCTCCGACTTCGCCTTCCGGACGAAGGATACGATGTATTTGCTCCCCGGGAGGGAAAGACCTGGGGCTATCGGTACGGGCCCTCCATCATGCAGTACGGTGACGGACGGATCGACGCCTGGTTCGCTTCTCCGGGCGGGGGAGGGGTCGAAGCGGACTGGTTCACCTATCGGCATTCCGATGATAACGGGCGCACATGGTCTGACGAAACCGTCGTGCTGTCTCCGACGCCGGATTCGATGGATCTGTTCTCCGTCTGCGATCCGGCGGTGATCCTGATCGACGGATGGTATTATATGGGGTACACGTCCACCATCTATTCCCATGCCGGCGGAGTCTGCAACAACGTGTTTGCCGCGCGGTCGAGAAATCCGGACGGCCCGTGGTTCAAGTGGACAGGTTCCGGCTGGGGCGAGACCCGCGAAACCGCGGACGAGGACGGGAATCCGCTCCTGCTGCGCTGGCAGGGGAATCCGGCTCCGATCGTGTATTTCGACGAGCCGTGGGAATGCTGGGGGGCGGGCGAACCCAGCTTTGTCCGGGTCGGCGATACGCTTTTCATCTACTTCACCTGGACCTCGAAAGATGCGGACGGAAAGGCATTCTGTCAGACGAGAGCCGCAACCGCCGATCTCAGAGCGGGTGACAACTGGCCCGGGACGATTGCGTACCGCGGGATCGCGATCCGGCGTCCGGGGGGAGGATGCGACTCCAGCGACGTCGTCTATGTGGAAGAGGCGGAGAAATTTCTCATCCTCTGCACGGATCACAGATTCACCGAACAGAGCTGTCTGGCGGTATACGAGTCCGACGACGGTCTCCGTTTCGAGCGTGTATGCGAAGTGCGGACCCACGTCGGGGAGAAGTGTCACAACTGCGGGATCGCAGGCGGCCCGGACCGTCACGTCTCCCTCAAGGACGGCACGATCGTCGGATATGCCTACGGCAGCCAGTGGGGATTCTGGGGAACGCGGTTTCATAAGGCTGTCATCGAGCTCACGGACGAGCCGGACTTTTCCGATGCCGCGAATCCCGCGTCCCCTTATCCGGTCAGCCCCTGGCCGATGCCCGCCGATCCCCGGCCGATCCATATCACGACGGTTCCGCACTTCCATGTGATGAAGGTTTCGGGCGGTCCGAAGCGGATCGATCTGCAATGGGTCGACAGCGCGTATGATTTCCGTCCCTGCCCGGGGGAAGAGGTCACGGTGGACGGATATGATCCTCAGATCGTAAGGTTTGAAGGCTTGCAATGTGAACCGCTTCGTCCCGGCACCACCTCGGCTGTCGCCCGCTGGAAGGGCCGCTCCGTTGAATTTCCCATCACGGTTCAGCCGGAATCCATGCCGGATCGGAGTGAGGAGAACCGGAAGCTCGTTTCCTTCCTCCCCCAGGTGAAAGAATATACGCTCTGTCTGTCGGAAAATGAGCGCAAACAGGTCCGCGGCAGAGGGATCTACGACGACGGCAGCTGGTTTGAGGTTTTTGACGGGATCACCCTCTCCGGGTACGACGATGCGGTGATCCGGGTGATCGGAGACGCGGATTTTGCCGCGCTGAAAACCGGCTCCACCTCTCTGACCGCTTCCTGCGGCGGACTGTCGTTTACCGTCCGCGTGAATGTCATGCCGTAGTATTGCGTTCCATCCTCTTTCTTCCGACGTCTGACGCCGGCTCGGACCGGCTCCCCGAAAAGCCTGGACAGTGAAACAAGGAAGAAAAGAGCCCTTTGCCCCCGGGGAAAGAATGAAAAAAGGAGATATCGGAAACGATCCTGCAATCGGGATCCGGTATCTCCATTTTTATTCTGTTTCCGTCCGAAATGATGTCAGTCCCGCCGTTCTTCTCTCCTTCATCGAAGAGGCGGTTCCCTTCCTGGGTGGTTTCTTCCCCTGTTCTTTACCCGACGAGCGGGAAATCCGGGCCGGGCTCGTATGCGGCGGCGCTGTAACAGGCAAACGGGCTGTCGTCCTCCGTATAAAACGCGACGTAGAACAGTTCGCCCTCCCGCGCTTGTGCGAATGTTTTCTTATCCGCCTGTACGATCCGGTTTTCGCCGAAGTCCAGACTGTATTCGACGGTGGTGGTGGTTCCGTCCTCGTCCTGATCCCTGTGTTCGATCTCCTTCTTCCCGATCAGGGGGAGACAGCGGAGGTAGGCCCGCGAGAGATCATGCTTCCCTGCGAGAGACCGGTATTTCAGGTACATCCCTCCCGCGAAGAGGGCGACGAAGGCCGTGATTCCCAGTGCGACGAGCTTGTTCGGAACCAGAAGGAGGCAGAGCAGGCAGAAGACGCCGGCGAACGCGAGCATTGCCGTCAGAGTTCTGTTCTGCTTTGCGCGATCTTTTTTCAGGAGTTCTCTTGTAAGGACAGTTTTCATACGGTTCTCCTTTTCATGCCGTCATGTTCCGCGGTCAGTTTTCTCTCAGCTTAATCCAGGTGTCTCTGCTTGTCAAAAGTATGCTGCTATCCCATGGCCAGAATGTGATCAGATCTCCGTTTGTGCCGAGGCTGTACCACAAATCGGTTTCGGTCTCGTCCGGGATCAGGAGCCCGTAGTCGGAAAGTTCCTCGGCTCCGTCTTCCGCTTCGGCCCAGATGCCGTTTTCCGAAATGATGAGCAGGCGCGGCGCATCGGGATCCGGTTCCCCATCATCACCTTCCGGGACATAGACCCCGGCGAGATAGTCGGGGAACGTCCCGGCGTTGTCGGGATCCGGCGGGCCGCTGAAGAGATACCCTTCGTAGTTCGTGTACCCGTTTTCGTTCCAGTCGTCTATCAGATCCCTGTAATACCGGTAGTACCGGTCGAGTTCTTCCGCCTCTTCCCGCACGTCGCCCCTGTCGAAGGTAATGCCGAAATCTTCCCAGGAATAAAGGATCTCGTTTTCATCCTCGTAATCGTCCTCGTCCTCGTCTTCGTCCTCGTCCTCGTCTTCGTCTTCATCCTCGTCTTCCTCTCCGCCGCGGAGATAGGAGGAGGTCGTGTCCCAGTCGAAGTAGTCGGGACGTTCCGCTCTTCCGTACTTGCTGAATCGATAAAAGCTCGAATCAAACTGCCAGAGGGTCACGAAATTCCCCTCGCGGTCCAGAGAATACCACAGGTCCCCGTATTCGGAAGAATCCGGGATCAGAAGGCCCCATTCGATCACCGCGCCGTCCTTCTTCACGGTCCAGATGCCGTTTCCGTACAGGGTGAGGATCATCCCCTCCTCGTCCAGCAGTTCATAGGGCCCGAGACAATACTCCTCGATCCATCCGACACGGTCGAGATCCGGCGGTTCGCGGAAATAGTATTCGTCAGCGATGAAAAAGCCTTGACCTCTGTCCTCCGCGCTCGCCGATTCGAAGATATCCCAGTACAGCCGGACGACCTCCTCTTTGATCATCCGCACCGTCTCCTCGTCGAAAGCGATCCCGTATTCCTCGAGAGAATATACGATCCGTCCGCCGTCGTCAGGTTCGCCGGGGTCTTCCGGCTCCTCCGGTTCTGCCGGCGTCGGCGCAGGATCGGGATCATACGACAGGGATCCCGGGAGGAACAGGGTTTCGAGCGGGGGCAGGTCCAGACCGCTTTCCAGATAGGACCGCACCGTCACCCAGTCAAGCCGGTCCATGTCGAAATCCTCGTCTTCCCAGGCGTCGGCAAGCCAGTCCGGCGCGGGAAGAGCCGTTTCGGAGCGGGCGCGGTATTCCGGTACGGTCTCCATATCCAGCGCCTCGCAGAGATAGGGGAAGAGATCCTGCAGCGGCGATCCCGCGTTCTCCCAAGTGAAATATTCCGGGGAGTCCAGCCAGAACTCGTCGAGCATGTCGTCGATATCGTCGCTCAGATCGTCGTTCGAACCCTCATAGTCCATCCATTCGTAGTAGCCGTTGTATGAGAGAATGATCAGAAGCGTGTCCAGGAGGGAATCGCGGCTGTACGGTCCGAGATCGTCCCAGTCCCAGACGGTCGAATTCGCGGCGATGCGGTCGGCCTCGGAGCGGTAGACCAGCGGATCCTGCGGGGGAACGCCGTTCTCGGAGCCGGAGTCTGCCTTTTCGGCTGAAGAATTCAGGGACGGCGCCGGAAGCCCGCTCTCCTCCGCGGCGATTTCGGAGACCTGCTTCCGGATCAGGGTGTCGATCGCGTTTGCCGGAAGGGCGGACACGGGGGCGGAGAGCTTCGAGGGGGCGGTCTCCGATGTTTCCCCGGCCGCCGTCTTCGGATTTCCGTTTGATCCGCCCGCCGTCTTTCCGCTGTCCGACGCGCCGCCCGGATTCTCCGCAGGGGTCTGTTCGTTCTTCTTCTGTCCCGGATTCTCCCGCGCTCCTTCCGAAATAGGCTGACGCTCGTAATAAACCGGGACGAAATGGCAGATCAGTTCGTCGTATACCGCTTCATAGGCACGGTAGGATTCCTCGCCTTCCAGTTCCAGAAGCGCAGCTTCCCCGTCGTACACCGTTCCCACGAAGACGCCGTATTTGTTGTGCCAGCGGATATAGTCGTCCCCCAGCGTCGCGTCCCCGTCTTCGGCCACAACGGTGAACACGTCAAAGAGATTGTCCTCCGCGCCCTTCTCCACCTCGAAGAAGCGGACCGAGGCGAGCGCCCGTTCGTGAAATCGTGGAAGATCAGCGCATCGGCCTCCTCCGCCTGCTCGTCGAGGGTGTCGGGCAGGGCGAGGTGGAGGTTGTGGCTCTCGTAGAAGAGATCCTGCATCCCGTAACCAGGCGCGCCGAACTCCTCTTTGTACGCTTTCGCCGCGGGACGGGATCCGCTCTTCCACTTCCCGCCCTCGATGAAGCGGCACCGGATCAGATCCCGGAGCTCGCTGAAGACGAAACTGTATTTTTCGGGATAGCTGAATTCCGCCTCGACCATATACTTCGATCCGAAGCCAGTATAGGAGAATGTAACCGTCCCGTCCTTCTCCGTCTCCGCCGTCATCCAGTCTTTTCCGACGGCGAGAACGGTGTTGTTCGGGCTGTTTTTCATGAGGGAGACCAGTTCTTCGATATTCCGGTAGGGATTGAACTCCAGTTTCACGGACAGGGACGCGGCGCTCCGTTTGTCCGAAAAGATCACGCTCTGATCCTCGAAGGCCTTCATCTCGGTCAGCTGGGCCGGATAGAACACGAGGCAGTCCGCCTCTTCCATAAAGTTGACGGCGTGATTGTGATTGTAGTCGTCCCGGCTTTTGGCGTAGGGTTCCGGGACTCTCGCTGCGGTCACGGCGGACGCGGCCACCGATGCGGCTTTGCGGATGACGGCGGTGTCCGGGCTCTTCGGGGAGTTCGTATTCCCGGTCCGGGCGGCGGTCTGAGCGGCGATCCGATCCCGCGGGACCTCGGCCTTAACGTCCTTTTCCCCGGCGGTCACGTAGACATAGATGCTGTAATTATTCAAAACGGCTGTATAGGCGGTGTCGCCCGTGACGCCGGCCAGGACGGAAGGAGAATCCTTCTTTTTGTCCGGCAGTACGTCGATCTCCGCCTTGCGCGTATCTTCATCGCAGACCGAGAGCGTCACCGGGATCCCGCCCTCCTCCTCATAGAGGTATGCGCCTTCCTCGTCTTCCGCGGGCGTGAGTACGGGGATCTCGACAGCGAGACGTTCGAGGGTGATCTGCACGTCTTCCGGCGTCTCCGGGTTCACGGGAAGCGTGTCCAGATAATCGGGATAATCCTCCGCCCACAGCCAAAGTCCGATGAATCCCAGCGAGAGCGCGCCGAGAACCAGCAGCACGATCAGAAGGATCCGTCCGGCTTTCTTTTTCTTTTTCGGGGGCTGAACGGGGTACGGCCCGGTATATGGCATCCCCTGGGGATACGGCGTCGGATTCTGCGATCCCTGTGTTGAACCGCCGTTCGGCTGATACTGCATACTGATCCATCCTCTGAAAACATTTCTTTTTCATTCTACTCTATCCCGGGAACTTTGTCAAGGCGTCCGAGGAATATCCGAGAAATGCGCGCCGCGGTCAGTACCCTCAAACCTGCGGGAGGAATGATTTTTTATTGGGCCGAATGATCTTTCCGTCTGAAAAACAGGCTATGCCGTCCTGATCCTCCCGCGGTCACCGGTCGTTTTCGGCCCAAAAAAAGAAACGCACCTCAGATTAACCTCCGAAGCGCGGTCCATCAAGAAGCGGGGCACAAAAGCGGGGGAAACTGTCCCGGCCCCTTCAGCAGTTCCCCGTATACACGTATTTCAGCCTCTCCCGGGCGACATCCGCGAGCCGGTAAACAAGCCCCGTTTCGGTCGCGGCGCGGTCGGTCATGCGAAAGCGCGGGAAGAACCGGCTGACGTGAAGGGGGATCTCCGCCCCGACGACCCGTCCGTCCTCATCGGTCAGTTCCGATACCCACCGGGACAGCGCGCGCATTTCGTCCTCGGAGTCGTTCTCCCCCGGCACGATCAGAGTGGTCAGTTCCACATGACAAAACCGGACGGCGCGGGCGATAAAGGCCTTTACCGTATCGAGATCTCCGCCGAGCACCTCGGTGTAATACCGGTCCGTGAAGCCCTTCAGGTCGATGTTCATGGCGTCGACGAGTCCCCGAAGCTCCTCCAGTACCGACATCTCCGCCGTTCCGTTCGTCACAAGGACGGTGAGAAGTCCCGCCTCGTGCGCCAGCTTCGCCGTGTCCCGGACGAATTCCCAGCCGACGAGGGGTTCGTTGTAGGTGAAGGCGATCCCGATGTTCCCGTATGCTCTTGCGCGGAGTGCATACCGGACGAGGGTTTCCGGGCTGAGTACTTCCGCCGTCTCCCGGAGCCCCATCGCTTCCGCCGACCAGCTGATCTCATAATTTTGGCAGAACGGACAGCGGAGATTGCACCCGTAACTGCCCGCCGAGAGGATCATACTTCCCGGGTGAAAGCGGTTCAGCGGCTTTTTTTCGATGGGATCGAGGGCGAGGGACGTGATTTTTCCGTAATTGTCCGCTTTGACTGCTCCGTCCTCGCATATCCGCGAGCCGCAGAAGCCCCGCTTTCCTTCGGGTATTTCGCAGTGCCGGAAGCAAACGCCGCACCGTGCCATGACTGCCTCCTCACGAATGTCTGACGACTTCGAACCGCTCGAGCCGGACCGGTTCCCCCTCGCCGATCCCCGCCTTCTGACGGGCGATGGAGATCTGCTGTTCCACGGACTCCACGCCCTCGAGGTCGGGCAGCAACAGTCCTCTCCGCGTTCCTCTGCTCACGATCACGCCGTACCGCTTCACGTCCAGATCCTTCTCCGACCGGATCTCCTCGGGAGCTCCGAGCACGTCCACGGAAATGTCGAGGAAGGGGAGTTCCTCCGGCTGGATCGGATCGAAACGCGGATCGCGGGCACACGCGCTGACGGCGTTGTGGATGATCTCTTCCGCGAGACTGTCCCGCACGGGAGCGATCGTGCCGATGCATCCCCTGAGCCGGCCGTGTTCATGGATGGACACAAAGGCCCCCGCTCTCGTGTGGAGAAGCGCGTCCGGCAAGCCCTCGGGGATTTTGAGGATCCTCCGCTTTGTCACATAGCTTTCGACGGACTGCCAGGCCAGCCGGACCCACGGATCGCACTTCTCCCGCCGTTCGGCAAGCCGGGACTGTTCCGCCGACCGCCGCAGTTCCAGAAACCGACGGGACCCGTCCGGCGAACCCGGATGAAACGCGCAGATCCCGTAGCCCACGCCCGTCACATCCTCGTGGGAATAGACCTCCGCCTCGACCTGCCGCCCGTCGAGCGCGCCCGCCATAATGACGAAGGAGCGGTGACCGCACTCCGCCGCCTTCTCGCAGAACATCTCGTCGAAATCGAACAATTCCCCGAACGCCGCCCGGGAACAGACGTCCATGAGCCGCGCGTCATACTCGGGTCCCTCAGGCGCGAATCTGTAAGGGCCGTCTTCCCGCAGTTTATGGGACAGATCGCCGCTCGCCACGAACACAGTCCGCCGTCCGGTGATCCCTGCCGCCTCCACGATCAGCTGGCCGAGCCGGTAATGATCTTCGAGGGACAGGCCGGAGAGCCCGATCCGCACGATCTTCGGCAGGGGCTTCTCTCCGTATGCCTGCCGGATGAAATACAGGGGCACCATCGTTCCGTGGTCCAGCGCCGGGTCGCGTTCCCCCTCCGTGCCGGCCGGAAACTCCTCCTCCCCGGCAAGGCGTCCGATCTCCCGCACCAGTTCCGTGTCGTACCGGACCTCAAACTTTACGCCGGATGCGCGGAACTGGGCGAAGGATCCCGCGGCGGACTTCCCGGGCGAGAGATGGAACCAGTCCCTGTACATCACGGCGTGAGGGCTCGTGATCACGAGAGTCTCGGGGTCGAGCCGCAGGATCTCATCGGCGACGCGGGCATAAGACGCTCTCGTCTTTTCGATCTGTTTTTCTCCGCCCCGCCCCACCTCCGGCACGATCAGCGGAGGATGGGGTACGATATATGCTGAAAGGATCGACATGTCACCCCTCCTGTTTCCCGTATCTGATACTGTTTTCCTTCTATGAAGCTGACTTCATGGGTTTTGATCGCTCTCCGCAGCGTGCGAACGACGGGGTGGGACGACGGGGTGGGAATGCCATATAACTAAACATGACGTCAATCATCCCACCCCCGAGAATCCCCTTTGGGAATTCTCGCTTACGTCAGCCGTAACATTGAACTCACGAACGATAACTCTGATGCAGTAATCGGGATCCGGCCAGGGGTATTTCTCAACGTCTTCGAGGGTTTCCGCGTCCGCGAAAAATCCTCCCGCGCTGAGGGTCCGGCGTTCTGTCTTGTAGGACGGGTCGATGGCGGGGAGCCCGTCGGGATGACGATAGCCGCCGTCCGCCGTGATCCACCGGCAGTCGTCCTTCAAAAACTGAAAAATCGCCTCCCCGGTCGGTTCGATCCCCCACTTTTCCGCATAGATCGGGATGGTCCTTCCGTTGGGATGCCCGGTCCACATCGCGCCCTCTCCGGTGCTTTTTCTATTGAATATGGCAAGTACTTTTTCGCGTGATGTCATGGTCTGAACCCACCCTTTCCGAAAAATCCGTTTTCAATAAAGTACAGTCCGCCCGGCTCTGCATGGCACGGGAGGAAGACCACCTCCACCCCGGCCGCCTTCGCCTCTTCCAGAGCGCCGCAGAAAGCGGGATCCGTCTCCCGATTCCCGCGCACCTCCCCGATCCCGTCCATCTGGATCACAAACGTCAGGAGCGGCCGGAATCCGACGGCTTTCGCCAGCTCCCGCAGGTGCTTCGTTCCCCGTTCCGTCGGCGCGTCCGGAAAATACCCGATCCCGTCCCGTTCCAGGGTGCATCCTTTGACTTCCATCAGAAACCGTTCGTCCCCCCGTTCCATCATGAAATCCAGACGGGACTGCCCGTATCGGAACTCCGGCCGGATCAGGTCGAAGTCCTGGGCTTCCAGCCACTCCCGCGCGACGGCGTTCGGGGCCTGGCTGTCTATGTTGACGAGCAGACCGCTCTCCTTCCTCACGGCGATCAGATCAAAGGCGGTCTTTCTGCCGGGGTTCGCCGACCGGGTCAGCCACACCTCCGCGCCGGGGAGAAGCAGTTCCCTGCACCGTCCGGTGTTCTTCACGTGGACCGTTTCCGTCCGCCCGTCCACCTCCGCGTGAGCGATGAACCGGTTCGGACGGTCGATGAAGACGGCCCGGATCACATTGTCGTAGGTCATTGATCCTCACTCCGAAAGGGGCGTCGAAAAACGGGGATCGGAAGGTCCGTACACCCCGATGAACGACAGCACCGGGCACACCCGGGAATCGAGGATCCTCACGCGGACGGCATCCCCGCATACGGCGTCAAACCGCGCGATCCGCTTATATCCGACGGTGGTTCCGGCGAAAACTTCCTTCCATGTCACGTCCGGGGAGCGCACGTCAACCGCAAACCGCTCGATCCGCTGACTCATGGGGATATGCTCCTTGACGACGACATGGGTCAGGACCGCCGGTCCGGGGAGCGTCACGGTGACGGAGGCGGTGTTCTCCCCGTCGGGCGTCTTGAAGAACGCGCCGTAATCGTCCGTCGCGAGGGCTTCCGCCGTGTGGATCCCGTCGTCCCGGTCGGCGGTGAATACGGCGTTCTCCGCGAGATTGACGGCGAAGAGGGAGCGGATCCGTTCGCCGAGCTCTTTCAGACTCTTCACATCGTTCTCGTGGAACAGTCCGCGTCTGTCCGGCGGGATGTTGAGCAGAAGCGAGGAGTTCCCCCCGACCGTCCGGTACCAGATGTCGAGGAGGGTATCCGCATCCCGGACGCGGTCGTCTTCCGACGGGTGATAGAACCATCCCGGCCGGATCGAGGTGTCCGTCTCCGCGGGATACCAGCGGAACCCCTTTGCTCCGCGGAGGAATTCCCGGCTTCCGAGGTCCCGCTCTGTGGGGTCGATCTTTTTTTCACGGAAGGCGGCGCCGTCGGCCGTCTGGCTTTTTTCCGCGATCTCGTCCGGCGGGCCGAAAGAGGTCGGGAGCACGGACCATTCGCTCTCCCGCGTATCCCCGGCCTCGTTCCCGCACCAGCGAACGTCCGGCCCGCAGATCGAAATGCAGGCGTCCGGCTGGTATCGCCGGATCAGCGCGTAGTACCGGTCCCAGTCGTAGACCTGCCGTTTTCCGTTCGGTCCCTCTCCGCACGCGCCGTCAAACCATACGGAAAAGAGCGGTCCGTACTCCGTCAAGAGTTCCGTGAGCTGCGCGCAGAAATAGTCGTCGTAGGCTCTTCCCTGCCCGTAGGTCGGCTCGTGCATATCCCAGGGCGAGAGGTAGATCCCGAATCCGAGGCCGTTTTTCCGGCACTCCTCCGACACGTCCCGCACCACGTCCGCTTTTCCGTCCCGCAGAGGACTGTTCTTCACGCTGTGTTCCGTATACCGGGAGGGCCAGAGGCAGAATCCGTCGTGGTGCTTCGCGATGAGGATCACCCCGATCATTCCCGCGGATTTTACCGCGCCGATCCACTGGGCCGGATCGTATTCCGTCGGAGCGAAGACGGCGGGAGATTCCTTCCCCGTGCCCCACTCCCGATCGGTGAAGGTGTTGACGTTGAAACAGATAAAGGCGTAAAACTCCATCTGCGCGTGACGGATCTGGCGCGGCGACGGAACACAGGCGGCAAGGGGCCTGTCATAGTCAAAAAGCGGGTACATCCGAAGCGTCTCCTCGTTGGGCGGGCAATAGTCCAATAGTCTGAATTCATTATACAATGGATCCGGCGGAGTGTCAACGGCTTTTTCACGATGTCCGCGGGGAAAGCACCAGGAAAAGGATCCGCCCCTCCCGCAAAACGGTCCGATCCCCGTCCGGTCGGAAGAGGGGAAGCCGAATACCGGATATGGGAACGGTGCATTCAAAAAGAGCACATGTCCCCCCAAAAGGATGTGCTCTTTTGATTTCAGCCGGGACGTTTCGCTTTCCCGTTTTTTCCGTCGGGGAAGATCGGACCCCGGCACCGAGGTTTACTCCATCCGCTCGAGAACGCACCTGCCGTTGATCCCGGAGGGACAGTCCGGCGTCACGGTTCCGGCGTTTTCCCGCTCCAGCGTCGTGGCGACCTCGATCCGGATCTCGTTCTCCCCCTCCCGGAGCGTGTCCCCGATCTCATACCGGAAGGGAGGTACCACCCGGATCCCGAGGCTCTTTCCGTTCACGAACAGTTCCACTCCCTCATACGCATCCGTCAGCGTCAGGATCATGCGGGAGGGGATCTTTTCGACGTTCAGCGTCCTCCGATAGCGGATAAAGCCGGAGAAACGGGGCATTTCCTCCGCCGCGCGATCCGGCAGGCAGACCGGCTTCTCGTTTTCAAACCGGGGGTATTCGATCGCCCGGCAGGTACTGCGCATCCATCCGTCATCCAGAGGGATCGGCCTGCCCGCAAACGGAGGAGGCAGGAGGTCTTCCGCTTTCGCCTCATATCCGCGCACGACGATCACGCTGTGAAGGGGTTCCACACGCAGACGCAGGCGGTTTTCCGCGTCAGTCTCCGCAAGGCGCAGTCCGTTCTCCCACGCGTCGTAGAGACAGACAGGGCCGTCCGGATCCGGGCCTGTGCCGGAAAGATCGACCGCTCCGCTCCAGACTTCATCTCCCTCGTTCACGAACATCCACACGTCTCCGTCTTCCCCATGGACGTGCAGGGAACGCAGATCCCGGTTCGCGGGGATCGGACGGGGGGACTCCGCGCCGTTCTGTTTCAGGATCCCGGGGATCTCAGCGGGGTCCGTCTTTCCGGCGTCGAGGATCAGGACGTTCTTTTTCCGAAGCTCCGGCAGGACCTCTTTCACGGCGGGAGCGAGGTGATCGCAGGCCGGCAGGATCAGGGCCCGGTACCGTCTTCCGTTGACCGACAAGCCCTCCGACAGATCCGTCCGGTACCGCTCCAGGCGCGAGAACACGTCCGCGGGGATGAAGTCATAGCCGATCTGCTCCCGCGCCAGCGGCTCCGCCAGATCTTCCGGGGGCATTGCGCGTCCCATCCAGTCGCTCTCCGCCCCGTAGAGGACGGCAGTATCCGCCGCGGGCTCTCCGGCTTTCAGCAGAGTGGAGACCCGGTTCATATAGAGCATCAGCGCGCCGAAATGCCGGATCTGCGGGTCGTTTCCGCGGGCGTAGAAATGGGGCGGGCAGTCCCCGTCCGGGTATTCCGCCATGCTGAACGCGTGGGGGACGAAGTGGTTGATCCCCCGCACCAGCATGTGGTCCGCCAGATATTTTTCGACCCGGACTCCCTCCCGCCAGCCGTATGCGCCGAAGATCTCGCACATGCTGTCCCCGTGCTTCCGTGGATCGATCACGGCCTGGGATCCGGCCAGCCGTCCGAGCACAAAATGGTAAAACCGCCCGGACCGCCGCTCATCGTCCGCCTCGCCGCCTGGTCTGACCTGACCGCCGATCACGTCGATGCCGGACATATCCTGCCCGCCAAGCCCGCGGAAATAATGGCCGAGGCTGCACCCGGACCGGGTATGCTGGTTCTCGTCCTCGATCAGGTGCCCGATGTACTTTACCCCGTGCTCCCGGCACCAGCCGCCCATCTGCTCGGAGAAATTCCGCTCCACGAGCCGCGTCACCGCATCCATATAGGAGAGCCGCACGTCCGCCGCCGCTTCGGGATCGAAATCTTTGTCCCACAGAAGGGGCATGCGGGCGATCCATCCGTCCCCGTAACGGGAAATCAGAGCTTCTTGCACCTCCGCGCTCCAGGCCTGATCCTCCATCTGCCAGATCGGCTTTCTCATTTCGTACAGGTGTCCGTTGCCGAGTTCCGGTTCATCGGAGAAAAAGCCGGCGATCGTCTTCCCGAAATCGGCCGCGTAATGCTCCCATACGGGTTCGTAGACCGCGTCGATCAGGATCCGGCAGGATGCGGCGGACATCATGTTGATAAACTGCCGCCTCGCGCCGCGGTTCCGGGTGAGGTGCAAGACATAGAGCGTCCACTCCCCCTCCGGCACGCGGAAACGAAGCTCGCTCTGCCCGATCTGCCCGCTGAGGTCGCCGATGCCGTCCGGGAGAGATCCGTTCTTTTTCACCGCGGCAAGTCCGATCAGCCGGTCGTCATGATACACGCGGGGGTTCCGGTGCCGGACGTCGTATTCCTCCATCTCGCTGTTCGGCACAAAGGGCGTGGAGGGAAGGAGCTGTGCCATATCGAGGACCATCTCCGTTCCCGACGCCGGGCAGGAAACGGTGCGGTACACGAGTTCCTGACGGCACAGCTCCTCCGGGGCGTCCGCCATCTTCCCGTCCGCGAATCCCGTGGGGAAATGGCTGTCGTCCAGAAGCCACACCTTCATATCCATGCGCCGGGCTTCGTCGAGGATGACGTCCAGATCATGCCACCAGCGGGGACCGCCGAAATCGGGATGGGGACGGCTCTCCACGCAGACCGCTCCGATATTGGATCCATGGATGACGCGCATATATTCCCGGAGCACTTCTTCCTCCTCGCCCCGGAGCCACAGGAAGGGGAGGATCCGGTTGTCCCACCCGCCGGCAAGCAGTTTTTCCACCGTGTTTCGAATCATGAAAGTCCTCCCTCAGAAAAGTCAGTCTGCCGTTTCGCCTCTTCGATCGGCCGGTGAATTCCGGTCACTTCCAGGCCTCATCCACCGGATAAAGCCCTTCCTCCGCGAACTGCCGGTTGGCTTCTCCCAGAACGCGGAGCTTCATTCCGTCGTTTCCCGCGTCGGTGAAATCCTGGAACTGCCACGTGAGCGCGATCTGGATCCCGGAGGCGCGGATATCGTCGATCAGCGAGCGGAAGTGTTCCTCGAGATCCGGCGCGCCGTTCATATCCAGAAAGTCGCCCATCTCGCCGAAAATGCAGCCTTTTCCGAGCCTGTCCGCGGCTTCCTTGTAGGCGGTGAAATACTCCCTCTGGGAAACGGTTTTTCCCCAGGGCTTCATGGTCTCGACATAAGCGGCCGAACCGTCGCCCGTGCCGTGCTGGAGGTGGAAGCAGACGCAGTCGAGGGGATCGGGGGTCATCCGCCCGTTCATTTCGTCAAATTCTTCCCGGGTGTTCAGGGTCCAGTTGACGGTCCAGGAATGGGTCTCTTTCTTCATGTGCTTCGAGGCGTTGGCGCTGGCAAAGGCAAAGGGACGCATCTCCCCGTTTCCGGTCTCGATCATGCGCCAGCCGTCGTACTGCCGGATCACATCGGCGATCTGCCGGTAGAAGACACATAACTCCTCGGAGGAGTAATAGTCAAATCCGCTTGGCTCCTCCTCCGGGTATGCGCTCAGCCAGTTCCAGTCGACGGTATCGCACAAGTCGGCGGAAAGATTGTATTCGTTGCCGATCTCCCAGGCCCAGACAGCATGGGACCCGGCGTACCTGCTGACAACGGCCGCCGCGTAATCCCGCGCGTATCGCACAGTCCCGCTTTCCGGATCCCCCATCGCGGAACGGTGTTCGCCGAGGTACTGGGGAAGCGCCGTATCGTGCCAGAAAAGGGAGGCGATGATCCCCACCTGAGCCTGCTCCGCCGCTTCCACGACTCTGTCGAGATACGAAAGCACCCCGTCCGGATCCCGGGAGAAGGCTTCGTAGTAATCGGTCCAATACCCGCCGAAGGGCATCCGGATGAAGTCGACGCCGTATTCCTTCAGCTTTCGGAACGCTTCGACGAAGGGCTGATTTTCGTAGTCCCCGTACCAGTAGTGGGCGAACGCGCCGAAATAGTTGACGCCGAATCCGCCGAAGGGTTTTCCGGCGAGTGTGATGCTCCCATCTTCCCCGACATGCAGTCCGATCCGGTCCGGGTTGCAGTCCGCGGGACCGGGGAAATCATATTCAAAAAAGGACGAACGGACCATCGCGATCTCCTCGTTTTCTTCCTGTATTTCTTCCTGTGTTCCGGCTTCGCTCTCTCCGGCCTCGGACGCCGTGATCCCCGGGGACACCTCCTCCGCTTTTCCGCACGCCGCGAACAGAAACGCAAGCGTCATGAGCATGACCAGCAAGTATTTCAGGCGCATAAACTCCGATCTCCTTCACAGCTGCAAAGAATCACCCGACGGCGGCTATGCACGATTTCTCCTGCTCCCTCCGCGCGGAAGACGGATCCCCGTTCTCAGGGCTCTTTTCATCCCGGCTGCCTTCGGGAAATCCGCGCTTTGATTATACCACAACGAGCGATCCTTTACAATCCCCGGCAGGGAAAATCAACCCCGGCGAAAAGACGGTCACGATGATGCGGGTCCCTTCCCCGCGGATCGGAAAAGCGGCCGTCCGGCGGAGAAACGCAGGCGAGGGCAGATCCGCGCCGTCCCTTCACGTCAGCCGGGGCGATCCCAGGGATACCTGCCCGCAGCGCTTCATCTCCCCGTTGGGAGCGGAAATCACCGCTTCGAGGGTCTCGAGCTCCCCGATCGGCGAGGTGCTGAACAAGACCGTGTCTCCCGGACGAAGATCCGCGAGGGACACCGCCGCCCCGCCTCCCGCATCGGTGAAGCGGACCGTCCGCTCTTCAAATCTTCCCGCCGTCAGCCGGTACTGTCTCCATACCGCTCCCTCCGGCAGATTCTCCGGGCCGGGCAGGGATATGCGGCAGTCTTCTCCGCGGAGGGAGGTCACCGTGACGACGCATCCCTCCGGGGTGATCTCGCCGCCGACCCGGAATCCGCCCTGCGCGTACAGGATAAAGGACGCTTCGGAACCCGGCTTCACGGCGGGGAAAACGCGGAGGACGCCTTCGTGGCTTTGAAGAAGGGACTCTTCGATCCCCATCGCGAGGATCGGTCCCGTTTCAAAATCGAAATGGGTGAAATCGTCGGTCTTCACCATGCGCTTTTCCTTCGATTCCGTCTCCGTATAGGAGTACCACATGGGCCATCCTCCCGGGGATCCCCCTTCGCCGGACTCCGCGTTGAAGCCGTTCAGAAAGCCCTGATTGGCCTCCAGCATCCCGCGGCAGTTTTCCGTGAATTCTTCGCCCATCCCCATGCGGGCCAGATACACCGGGAGCATGTTCCAGTGCCCGCAGTCCGCTCCGGTCTGATGGAGCATGAGCTGATTCATCATATTGTCGAAGAGCGGCGTGCCCCTGTCTTTCAGCCCGAAGATCCCCGCCGGATACAGGGGCGACAGCTCGATATCCGGGAAACCGTATCCCCGCTTCGGACAGTCGGGATCCCCGTAGGACTTGCGGACAGGTTCGCCGTCTCTCATGCCGATCCCGAAGATCCGTCCGTCCCCCGCGGGCTTCTTACCCTTCCCGATGCCGTAGGTGAAGACCTCGCCGTCCCAGTCGACATCTTCGAGGGGCAGAAGCATCGGCCCGGGGAGCCTGTCGAGCACGTCGGTCAGCTTCGCTTTTTCCTCCTCCGAAACAAACTCCGCCAGAGCCGGGAACAGCGCGCGGATCATGACGTAGTCGGTCAGGGTGTCGTCCGTCGGGGCGTTCCCCTCGTAAGCGGTCGTCCCGCGGATGTGATAAAGACCGTCCTCCCCCTCTTCGAGCATCCCGACGTAGAAGTCCGCGGCTCCCCGCATCATGGGCAGGGCGTATTCCCGGAGGAAAGCCTCGTCGCCGGTGTACCGATAAGTCCGGAGCATTTCCATCGCGATCTGCGCGGCGGGGGTGCAGTTGAGGGAATCGTAGTCGGCGCCGCGTCCGTACCGGTCGGTGACGTCGTGGACGAAGATCCCGGGCATCTTTTTGACCTTCTCCGCGTATTTCCGGAACGCCGGGATGCCGTTTCTGCGCAGATCATAATAGTTCCGGGCCAGTTCCTCATGTCCGGCGGCGGGGAGCGGGGCGTACATGTGCTGGATGTTGTAATGGAAATAGTACACCCACGGCACATAGTCGTGATAGAATCCCCAGAGGCCGCTGGTAAAGTGCGGAGGATACGCTCCCCGGCTTTCGCTGTTCATGACATAGAGGTACAGCGCGTAGATGTTTTCGAGATAATCGTCGGAAATGGAGACGAACGACTTGTCCCAGAACGATTTCCACGCGGCAGAGTGCCGTTCGTACAGAGCTTCGGATCCGGCTTTTTCCGCGTCCCTCAGTGCGGCGGCGCAGTTTTTCCGGGCGTCTTCCGCGTCCGCACCCGTTTTGACGGTATAATAGATCGTGAAGGAATGCTCCGGTTTCGAAGCGAGCCTGCATACCGCCGCATGCCGGTTCAGGGCGCTCCCGGATTCCGGCTCCTCCCCGACAAGGGAGAGACCGATGCAGAAGACAGCCGCGTTCAGCTTCTGCGTGATATAGAGTCTTCCGTCCTCCGCCCGCGCGTCCGTGCCGTCGAGACCGACCTCCGGCGCGAATTTCTGCTGGGAATACCACCGCCACAGGGTCCGGCTTCCCCAGCGGGCGAGGGTGACGGCGGGAGAGGAGGCGTCCTCCGAAACGCTCTTGACCGAGAGGGCCGTCACGCCGCTGTCGTGCTCCGCGAAAGCCCGGATCGAAACGCTGCCGAAGGGCGTCTCCGCGTCTACATAAGCGGCAGCGTCGGCAAGGGACAGCCGGGCCGCGAACCGCTTCTGATAGAGGTACTCGAATACGGGCGCGCCGAATTTCAGCGTGATCTCCCCGGCATGTTTCACACAGGTCAGTTCCTCCTCGCGGCCGGAGCAGTAGCATTCGTCGTCCCAGGTCACCCCGGGAGGCGCGTCCTGCCAGAGATCGCATTTGCCCACGTGGATATGCAGTCCGTCCTTTTCGAGCCATAGCAGCGAACCCGTGTCGCCGTCGCCGATGGGGATCCCGGCCTCCGGTTCATTGACCGGCGTTCCGAAAAACAGATCGTGCCGCGGGACATACCCGGACGTTCGGATATTCCACTCCCCCGTTCCGGTGTTGAAATGCGTTTTCATGGTCATTCTCCTCCTGATGGCCCGGATGCGGAGTCCGGGACCGAATAGCCTGTTTTATTCCCCGCCGAGAAGCATGTCTCGGAGTTTTTGGATGTACTCCTGCCGCCGGACTGCCGCCGCATCGGGATCCTCGTTTTCCCCGATGATCCAGTATTCGCTGAGATAGCTGGAAATGGGATTCTGCCACGGAATGACGAAGATGTCCTCCTGCGGAAGTTCATAGCCGGAAAGAATGGTCTTCATCTCGTCGATACTGGCCCCTTTCAGATTCATCAGCTCTTCCGGCGTTTTCTCCCGGTTGGTCCCTTCCATGACGCCGCAGGAATAACTGTTCGGGGCCATTTGCCAGACATAGACTTCGAGCCCCTTGAATGTGGAAAGGTCATAGTATGCGGGATATTTCTCCCGCAAAACGCTTTCATCCACGGCCGCCGTCCCCCGTATCTCGTCCTTCGTATAAAAGCCCGCGGTCACCGTGACGTCGTGATCCGGCATGATGAACGAATATCCCCAGTAATCGCTGTCGTAATGCGTTTTGCCGATCTCCTGCCCGTCCGCATAAACGTGGATGTCGGCGTCGAACAGGATCGCCGTCCGGATCTCGACCGTATCCCCGGCGTTTGCTTCCTGCGGCGTATCGGTAAAAATGCCGGTGAATTCGTCCCCGAGCGCATATCCGACGCGGTACCCGGAATCGGCGGACACCGTAGCCGGGGCGGGATCGTCCGCGGGAATCTTCTCGTTCCGCGGCTCCGCTCCTATCCCGGAACAGGCGGGCAGGACGAGGGGCATGACAAGGCAGAAAAGCAGAAGAATCGTTCTCTTCAAAAAAGATCACCTCCGAATACTCCCCGTTCTCTCGTTTACTCTATGATCTCTCCGGCAAACAGGATCGCCGTGGTGTCGTTGCAGGTCGTGTAAATGAAGAAGGAGAAGGGTTCGTCCGCAGTGAACTCCTTCGGTTCACGCGGTCCGAAAGCCGCTCCTTCGGTCTCCATGACCGCCGTGACCGCGGCCGCCTCGACGCCTTCCTCATCCAGCTTGATGCGGGTCTTCTGAATGATATCGCTGACATAGACCGAATGATCGATCATCGCGGAAAAGTCCGCTCTTTCAGCGTCAAAGGCACGGCTGACGCCGCAGGCTTTCAGGAAATCCACAAATTCCCCGTTCGAGAAGTCTGTCTCCAGATCCATCTTCGGGATCTTGACTCTCACGTCCTCCCAGCCAACTTTTGAGATCTTCCCGGCGATCCCCTCCCGGGAGCCGAGAACAAAAGCCATCGAAACGCCGCCCTCCATCGGCAGGATGACGAGCTTTGTGTCCTCGTCCTCATAGTAGGAGAAGTAATCCTGAGTCGTCATGAATTCCTTTTTGACGGTCTGACCGCCGCGGGCATGGAAATCGTCTTCCTCCGTCCGGTATCCCGGGAATTCGTTCTGCCAGGAATCCTTGAAATACAGGGCGTTCATCAAAACGACCGCCAGCCGATCCGTGGGGTAATCTTCCGGCAGGAGCTTTTGGATCATGTGCTCCGTCTTGATGTCGGCCCACTCGTTGATCTTTTCCACGGCGTTTTCCGGGGTAAAGGAGCGGTATTCCGCCGCGTAATTCCGTTCGACGGATTCCCGATAGGCGTCCTTGAAGTCCTCCGGGATCCGGTCCGCTTTCCAGACGGAATTGGCGACCCGGAGCGCGCGGAACGGCTCCGCCGCGTCGGCCGGCATCCAGCCCTTCTCGACCGCTTCCTCGAAATCGGCAATGTCCCTTTCCAGACCGGCCGCGAAGAATTCGACGAAGCCGTTGAAGTCGAGACAGTACGCGGTCCATTCTTCTTCGGATTTGACGCCCAGCGCATTCAGGAGTTCGGCTTTCGTTTCCCCCTCGGCTCCGGCAAGGAGCAGACCGAGCGCATAGCGGAAGGAGAGCGGCGAGGCCATATAGTTCCCCTCCGCGTTCCGGGACAGAAATTCGAAAAGCCTTTCGTCGAAGGAGTCCGCATTCATCGTCTGACTGACGATCTCCGTTTTCTCCGCGCTGATCTGTTCGGCCCACAGCACCGGTTCCTTCGCGCTGTCGGGATCCTGTACCGGAGGGGTGACGGCGCAGGCAGACAGCACGGAAAGCGTCATCGCGGCCGCGCAGATCTGTCCGACGATTTTCTGTAAGTGTGCGATTTTCATGTTCATCACCTCACAGCATTAGACGCCGGGAACCGCCCAAAAGTTCCCTGATACTATTCTCTTTCTAAATAGCTAACTATATGGGTTTTGATCGCTCTCCGTAGGATGCGAACAATCTATGATTGTGAGCTCACGAGCGAAAACGAAATGGCAGCAGCCTTGTCCTATACCCCCATGAAAGTTCTTGCCAGGCTTCTTTCAAGAAGCCGCGTTTCCTTTTTAGCTTGAGATTAGTATGAAATCCGCCGGGTCCGTCCGTCGACCGCTCTTCCCCTCCCCCTAAATTGACGAACGCCCCCGTCTCTGCGCATCCCGAAAGATGCCCGCGCGGACAAGGGGCGTTTCTGTTTCAGTCGATCTCGGAATACTTATTCTCGATCTTCTCGACCATCTTATTGAATTGCTTGGTATTGGAGGCGGTCACGGAGGCGAGCTGTTCCGTTCCGCTTGCCCGGATCGAACTGAAATAGCCGGAGATCACGGACCCCCAGGCGTTTTCGTTCAGCACGCCCACGTCGACGCTCTTCCCCGCCAGAATGATATCGAGCATCTCGACGGTCTCCTCGTCCCGCGCGGCCTTCTTCTTGAGCATGGTTTCGTAGTAGACCTCCCGGAGCGGTACGCGGGAATAGGCTCCGAGGGCGCTGCAGATCACGCCGGTCCGCTCGGGATCCGCGTTCGGTTTCGGAATGACGATCGTCATGGACTGGTTGGAGGCCATGGTCCGGTACTGCTTCTGCGCTTCATCGAATTTCGGCGGCGGGACCACCCCGAGGGAGAGTTCCAGTTCCCGGAAGGTGCTGAGGTTGGCGACCTCCGCCGCATGGAAATGGCAGTCGGAGGCATGCTGTTTCACGGATCATTATACACCGTAAATATATATTCTGTCAATGGGGGAGAGGAAAACGGAACAGGGAATCCGCGATGCCGGGAATGCGGATCCGGAACAGAAACGATCCGCAAAAGCCCGGACCGTCTTTGATTACAGGCAGCGCAAAATACGACTGATGGAATTCCTATTTCGGAAAACCTTCGATTCCTCTGTTGACAGAGCAGGCAGGTTATTGTATAATGTGAATTGAAAATACAACACCTCATCCGGTGAGAGAAAACAGGAGGATACCATGATCCGTACAGAGCTTGTCGCCCTTACATCCATCCCGGCCAGCGCATACCGCCAGAAGCTCCTTTCCGGGGGATCCGGAATCGTGATCATTCGCTATGATTCGGCACAGCCCGGGGTCGCGTCCATCAGCAAAACGTCCGGCGAACCGATCCTGACGAAAAACACGCCGAAGAAACTCTTCCCAATCGAAGCCTTCAAAGAGGCCATGGCGCTCACGCTCAAAATGCCTTACAAAAAATGCGGCACTCCTGTCGTTCCGCTCGCTCCGGAGCCGATTCTGACCGAGGAAGAGTCCGATCCCATCGTCGAGGTCGTTGTCGACAGCGCGGAGTACAAGAAGATCGTCGACACCTATACGGACAAGACCGGAAAGCTCTCCTACACCCTTCTGAACAAAGACCTGATCAAGTTTGCCCATTCCAGCAGCAAGGTGCGGGAAATGATCGGGAAGAAAGCCGCAATCGACGATATCCGTCTCTACATCGCGGGGACGAAATTCAGAAACATTACGGGGAACAGGAATCTTTCCGACGATCAGGTCCTGAAAATTGCGGAGCTTCTCGACGAGGTGAGCGAAAAGGGTGTGTTCAGGGAACTGAACGAAGAACTGAAGAAGAAAAAGTAAGATCCGCGAATCTGCGCGGCGGTCCCGGGAATAAAAAAGTAGCCCGGGGACTTTCAGACATACGGCAAGCCCGGCGGGATCTCCTGAGAGGGATCTGCCGGGCCGTTTTTTCCTTTCGGAACTGTTTCATTCATAGCTCCCGACGGGATCGGGAACTTCTTTTGCTCCGCGGCCTTTCGGTTCACCGGACCTGAAATGCCGCCACGAATTTCCATTCGACAGGGACCGGGATCTCCGGCTTTTCGGGCGTCAGGATGCAGGATCCTCCCCCGTCGGAAACGGCTCTGACGAAATGGTACATGGCGATCCCGACGTCTATCCTCTGCAGATCCCCGGTCGCGTCCCTCACATATCCGGTATCCGGCTTCTCATAGAAACACACCGTGTCGCCGGAGACGACGATCCTCCAGGGCTGCTTATTCACCGCGGAGGGAGCCCAGCGCACCGCTTCCAAAGCTTCCCCATACTTCTCTGCGCTTGCGGCGGAGAGGGGCTTTCCGGCCTCGTCCTCGAAGGCGATCTCGCCGAGGCCGTACCGCCAGTCCGCGCGGACGCCCTTCCGCATCACAGTCTCCCGCAGGGACCGTTTATCGGCGGGATATCCGACGGGCGTCACGCAGGGCATCACCTCGTCCGCCTTCAAACCGACGGCGTTCTCAAAGTTTTCCCGGTTCATGGTCCCGCCGATCCAGACCGTCCCGATCCCCCGTTCCCATGCCCGGATCACGACCGACTCGAAGGAATAGCCGTACGCCTCCTCGAAATGCGGCACGCGCCTGACCTTGGCGGCCAGATACAGCGTCTCCCCGTTCAGCACCGGCGATTTCAGCCCGTGTTCCTTCGGATCGAGAAAGCAAAAGTCCACCGGAATCCCCCAGGGGTTTTCCGCCGTTTTCGCCACATCGGACAGAAACGCTCTGTCCTCCTCCGTCAGCATCCTGCCGTCATAGGTCCTGACGCTTTTTCGGTTCAGCATCCTGTTCATCCGTTTTCCCTCCCGCAGTTTCGGAAAGCCCCAAAAGGCAAGTATTGTCAATGGATATCCTGAGACGAGCCGGCAAAGAGGTCTGTATCATTATACAGGAAAAACCGGAGGCTGTCAACCGGAGACTTGCATTTGGGCCCGGTCGGGTGTATAATATCTTCGGGGCCCGGGGCAGGCGGAGATCCCCCTTTTACGGGATCCCCCGGCCAGGACGAATCGCGGCGAGAGAAGAACAGCGGAGGAAATATGAGCAGCGCAGCAGACAAAGCTTTGAAGAATGAGACCCGGGCGGGATGCGTTTTGTACGTTGCCCCGGCTCCGGACGGAAACGACACGACGGGGGACGGGTCGATAGAGAGGCCTTTTCTCACACCGGAAAAAGCCCGCGATGCGGTCCGATCCATGAAACCCCTGCCCGACGGCGGCGTGACGGTTTGTTTCCGGGCCGGCGAATACAATCTCAAGGACACCTTCACGCTGACGCCCCTCGACTCGGGAGAGAAGGACAAGCCCGTCGTCTGGACAGCCTGCCCGGGGGAGGAGGTCCGCATCGTATCGAAGGAACCGATCACCGGATGGCGGCGTCTGACCGAAGCGGAGAAGGCGGGCTCGCTTTTCGGAATGTCCTCCGAAGCGAAAGAGGCAGTCTGGACCGCGGATATCCCCTCGGGTTGGCGGTTCCACGATCTGTACGAAAACGGCGTGAAACTGCGCAATTCCCGCATGACGAAATCGGACGCATGGCAGACCGACTGGCTCCGGGTCCGGGCAACACCGGAGGATTTCGGTCCGAACGGCCTGCGGGGCACCTTTGACGCCGGCGTCCTCGACGGTCTTGACGGCTGGGAGGACGCGGAGGTGAGGATCCTGACCGCGATCTGGTGGAACGTGAACGCCGTGCTGTGCGGGATCGACTCCGAAAACAACACCGCCCTCATCCGCTCCAAACTGACGGTGTTTTATCCGGGCTGGATGGAGCAGGGCCGGGAGTACAACCTCATGAATACCCCGAAGTACCTCACGCGCGGCGAGTGGTGCGTGGATTCCGTGCGCGGCAGAGTCTACTACTGGCCGGAAAACGCCGCCGACCCGAACGGGAGCGTCCTCTTTGCGCCGAAGCTGACGGAACTGGTGCGGTTTCAGGGGGACGAAGAAAAGGAGGGCTGGAAACGCCAGGTCCGGCACGTCACGCTTCGCGGGCTGAACTTCCTTTATACCGACCGTGTTTCCGAATCGGATCTGGATCCGGGCTGGCTGACCCGGAACGGCGAATCTCCGGACGGTATGATCTATATGCAGGGGGTGGATTCCTGCGGCGTGGAAGACTGCGTGATCGGGTACTCCGGCTCGCAGGGCGTCGTCATCGACCACTATGCAGAGAACTGCGCTGTCACGGGATCCGAGATCGCCCATGCGGCCTCCGGGGGCGTCTATATCACAGGGTACGGACCCGGCGCCGTCGACGTGAACCATCATCACCTCATAGCGCGGAACCACATCCATCACATCGGCGAGGACTACATGCACTCCTGCGCGGTCCAGTTCTTCGGCTCGGGCTTCAATACCGTGGAATACAACTATTTCCACGACCTCCCCTACGCCGCCGTGTCGATCATCGGCATGATCTGGACCCACATGAAAGCCGGGATCGACGCCATTGATACAGAGAACACCTTCGGGGAGAAGCAGACCATGTACAATCCCCGGTGGGCGGAGATCGATCAGGCTTCGATCACGGATTATCTCTCAGCACTCCCGTATCAGCATTCCGGGAACACCGTCGTCCAGTACAACATCTGCGACAACTATATGCAAATCCTGCGGGACGGCGGCGCGCTGTACGCCTGGTGCTCCGGCCGGAACAAAGTCTGGCGGCACAACTGCGGATACCGGGCCTTCACCGACGACTGGGGCGTCCGGGCGATCCACATGGACGACTGGGAAGGATTCAACGACATATATAAGAACCTTTTCCATGCCAACGGCGCGACGGACAACAGCCAGACGAACGGCACCCGCGGCGGACGGGGGGACGGTACAAGGACGGATCTCGATATCTGGAACGATACCCTCGGGGACAACAACTGGCACGAGAACGTCATCACGAGCGATGCCAAACCCGACGGTTATCCCGCTCTCCGCGCAAGGATCCGCAGGGAAGCGGGAGGATGGCTGAGCGTTCTCCCCGGGGCCGAGGCCGTCATCGGGGACGATCTGTGAGGGGGAGCGCCTTCTGAAACCCCGCGGAAAAATATCGGTGGATATGTTCAGTACTTCTTCCCGGATTCGCGGCTCCGGCGGAACAGCCTCCCGGGAACGGACCGCAAAACCGGGACTTGCATTTCGGGGCGGGATGGTGTATAATCAGTCGTGCGCATACGGATCATTTTTTTCAGCTTTCCGCACATGGGAGTCGCTATATGGATCATAAAACAAAGGGGCGGGACATTGCCGAGTTTATTCTTGACATCGTCTGTCTTGCCGCGTCTTACGGGATCTTCTTCTTCCTTCCCGGGGAGACCTCTTTCCTTCTCTACCTGATGCTCGGCATATCGGCTTTTCTTTTCTGCGTCGGCTTTTTCAGACTGGGGTTCCTTTTCCGCAAACCGTTCACGCGGAGGGGTGAGCTGATCTCGCAGATCCTGTTTGTCCTCGGAGGCATCGTCATCAACGCCGCCGGGGTCCTGGTCATCATCCGCGGGGAGGGCGGCGGAAGGAGCATCATGATCGCGGTGATCCTCTTGATCGAAGCGATGCTGTTCTACTCGATCGCGGGGAGCAAATGCGGGACCCTCTCTTCCAAGTGGAAAGCGTCGGTCCTGTTCCGGGCGGCGGCGATCTTATTGGGGATCGGAAGCGCCGCGGCGGTCGTTCTGCACCAATTCTCGGAGATATCCGTCATCGTCGGCGGGTATCTGATCATCGAGCTCATCTGCCTCTGGGCCATGGGAAGCGGCAACGATCCTTTCCAGTCCCGCGGATCGAACACCCGGACCGTTCCGAAGATGAAACTGCCGATTTTGGAACTGGTTCAGGTCCTGTCCGGCACGGAGACCCAGCTCGGGCGTCCCTGGCTCGGGAAAATGCGCTCTCTCAGAAACGACACGATCCTCTACGGACCGTCGGATTCCGGTTCTTTCGTGTACGGATACTACCATTTCGGCAGATTCTGTTTTACCTATGGGAAAGCCGCCGAACTGCTTGATCCCGCCGAGGCCGCGAAGCACACCGTCGCCGAGATCCCCGACAGCCGGGGGACGCTGCTCGCACCGGAGATCCTCCCGGACGCTTACGCGGAAATGCTGGAACGATACATGAAAACCGGGACTGTCACATGGGACGCGGCGATCGGTCCCAAAACCGCAAGAAAATAAACGCAGGAAAAATCGGAGGAAACCGTATGGAATTAAGAAAATGCTCGCAGTGCGGCGGGAATCTGAACCGTCTGCATACGCGGAGAATCTGGGTGTGCCCCTTCTGCGGCGCGAAATATGAGGACGACGTGAAGGAAGACCTGTCGGGCTATTGCGGTCTGAACAGCGAGGTGTTCAAAGTCGAAACCGACCTCTCCAAAGTGATGGCAAAGGACGGCGGCTCCGGCTGCATCCGCACCATCGCGCACTGTATGGACACCTGCGAAACCGCCGCTCAGGTCGAAGAATATATGCGCAGAAAGCTCACCTTCTCCGACGATATTTCCCTTCCGGGAGTCCGCGAGGATCAGATCGAAAAAGCAATGCCCGCGATCCGGCCGTTCATGGAACCGGGCGAGCGCGTGATCGTCTACGGAAACAAGGGCATTCTCTCGAAGGGAAAGGAATACTTTGTAATCACGGACAAGCGCACCCTTTTCGCGGACAGGAAGGAAGTGAAATCCGTTCTTCACACGGATCTGGACATGCTGAAAATCGAGGACTGCGGGAACTGCACCGTCAACGGCGACTACGGAAAGTGCATAGTCAATCTGGACGGGAGGGGCCTTTTCCAGGGGGCTTTGATCGCGCTGATGTGCCTCCTTTCGTTTGAAGCCATGCCGGACAGAGGAAGGATACGGCTTGTGTGAGGGATGAGATCACGAGCACATAAAGCGATCGAGAAGGCATAAAGTCTGTTCCGGGAAACCGTTCTCGGGGAGATCCCCCCATCGGACCATGCAGACAGGACAAAGAGAGGCCGGAGATGAATGCGGATTACCGTGCCGTCACCCTGACAGGCGGATTTTGGAAATAACACAGAAGAGCTGAGAGACAGGGATCCGGCTGATTCCTTATCACGCTTTTGCCAACCGGGAGGAGCGCGATATGCCGGTGTTTCTGAGAACAGGCAGATCCCATTTTGAGAAGGGCGCCGCCGAAGCCTTTGGTGCCGCAGAATTGAATCACGGTGATCCGAGCGTCTTTGCGCATCCGGAGAAACCGGAAATTGTTGCTCATATTCCGCTGATGTGGTCATCCATATTTGCCTTTATTACATAGCTGCCGTGCTCTGTGATTTCCCAAATGTGGATTCCTGTATCGGCTGTGCGGAAGAAGCAGTTCTCTCCGATCGGCATATGAAGCAGAGCGCCGTACAACTGGTTCACCATACCCCCATGCGTCACGATCGCTATGACGGACTCTGAACCGTTTTCTGAAAGCACTCTCCGCAGTACGTTTACAGCTCTGCTGCGGAATTCAACCTTGGATTCCTGACCATACACTGCCTGATCAATGGGGAGGTTCTCTACGTGAGGATAAAGCCGGTCCGCATCTTCGCGGGAGAGACCTGCCAGCAGTCCGTTGTTGAACTCCATCAAATCCGGATCAAACTTGATCTCAGTTCCCGTCTCATCGGATAAATGCCTCGCAGTTTGAGCCGCCCTCTTGAGTGTGCTGGCATAAATGCGCGTAAGCCGATAATTCTCGGCCACATATTTTGCCATGGCAGCAGCCTGCCTATGTCCCTTTTGCGTTAATTCAAAATCTGCCCTGCCCTCGTGGACATCCAGAATATCTGCTTCAGATTCACCATGCCTGATAACTAAAAGAGTCATCCTAGTACATTGTAAACACTAAATCTTTATGATGGGATATAGATGCTTTAACTTAGTTCTTGCCTCACCAGTGGTAAACTGCCAGTCAACACCTTTCTGCACAG
>CACZNC010000065.1 GCA_902782445.1 uncultured Ruminococcus sp. | reverse complement strand
GGATCTGCTTCCCTACCGTGTTACACCGGACGTCATGTCCATGGCCGGAGATCAGGCTGTCTTCATGCACTGCCTGCCGTCCTTCCATGACCTGAACACCGCCATCGGGAAGACCATCTTTGAAAAGTTCGGGATCGAATGCATGGAAGTGACCGACGAGGTGTTCGAAGGCCCCCGTTCCATCGTCTTTGACGAGGCGGAGAACCGGATGCACACCATCAAGGCCGTCATGGCCGCGACCCTCTGACGGGGGAACGGATATGAACGGCAGACATGCGGCGCGGGCGAGGTTCTTCCTTCTCGCGCTGATCCTCCCGCTCCTCCTCTTCTCCTGCCGGGCGGTGAAAACGGACGCGGAAGCCGGGGACGGGGGAGTCGGGGAAGAGATCGACTTCGGGTTCCCGACGGAGGGGCCAAAAGAAGGCAGGGAACAAAAGCCCTCCGCCGCCTCAAAGGACCTCCAGCCCCATCCGCTGTTCTATCTCAACGGCGTCTGGAGCGCGGTGGGAGCCTACGAGGACGATCTCTACTACGAATACGACGAGATCGACGAGATGTCCCTCGTGTTCGAAAACGGATGGGTCGCCTTCACGGCAAAGGGGGAGACGCGGATCTACCCGCTGGAGCAGAAGTCCGACCGCATTTCCTTCACCGTTCCCGCGGACGGAGAGGCGGGCGAATCCGAGGTCGTGATCGACTACTACGACAACGGGTATTACCTCGGTCTGGTCCCCGCGTCGGATCCGTCCTTTGAGATCCTCTTTGAAAGGCAGTAAAACAAAATCAGCCGGAAGATTTGCTCTCCCGGCTTTTTGTATCGGATTCGGATCGGACGATTACGGATTGGCGGCAGCAAGTTCCGCGACGGAGTAGGTGTTGAACGAGAATTCGATCTGCTGGCCTTCGGTGACCGGGATCTTGTTCATTCTGCCGGAATCGGGGGTGACGCCGTCAAGGGTGTATTCCCACGTGGCAAGATACTCGTTCGTAGCGTCGGTGTAGCCGACCTTGTAGACGTTGCCGCTGTCGTCGGTGATGGAAATGAAACCGATGGCCTCGCCTTCGTCGTTCATGTCGAGCTCGTATTTCACGTCTTCGCGGCGGTTCAGGGCTGCGATGGCCGCGTCGAGAACGGTCGGCGGCGCCTCTTCGGTTCCTTCGACGGCGACATCAAAGTTGACGATGGACGCGTCCGTTCCGTTGATCTTGACATGGCAGTTGACGGTCACGGTGGGGGAACCGCTGTCCTTATTGCAGGCGGCGAAGGTCAGCGTCAGCATCAGAGCCGCGAGAACAAGGGCGAAAATTCTGTACTTCTTCATCTCTACATAGTCCTCCGATGAATAAAATTTGGTTTTTCGGACAGAATTCATCTGTCGTGCTTCTGTTCGTATTATACTCCAAAACGCAGGGAATGTCAAGGGCAGGGACGGACGAATCACGCCCAAACGTCAAGCGAAGCCGACCGGTCCGGGAATGGGAGGATCCGGCATTTTGTACAATGTTTTCACTGAGAGAACTGGACTTTTATATGCGCTTCCGACAAATCTTTGTATGGGCGTAACAGGAAATCCGTGATTACATCCAGTAAATTTACAATTCGTTCGCAAAACGCCGGGCACATTGCCCAAAAGAGCGTATTTCCGGGCCTTCCTGCGTCTTCGGTGCGTTTTCCGTCAGGGTTTCAGCCAGCCTCCCCAAGGGCCGAAATGAGGTCTCTCCTCCCCCACGGTTGTCTCCGGGGTGTGGCCCGAATAGAGGACGGTCTCCTCCGGAAGCACGAGGATCTTTTCGCAGATGCTTTTCAGCATGGTCCTGAGATCTCCTCCGGGGAGCCGGTCGTTGCCGATGGTCCCGCGGAAGATCGTGTCGCCGGTGAAGCAGATCCCGTCCCGCGGGCAGTAGAAGACGAGGGAATCGGTGGTGTGTCCGGGGGTTTCGATCACCCGGAAAACGGCGGCGGGGGCGGCGGTCGGAGCGAAGGTATCGCCGTCCCGCGCAGGTTCGGTGTTTTCGACGGTGAGGGGGGTGCCGCAGAAGGTCGAGAGGTTCCAGATTTTGTTTTCGAGATAATCGCCGGTCCGTTCGGAGGCGAGGACGGGGATCCCGAAGGCGTCCCGGATCGCGTCGACGGCCCCGATGTGGTCGATGTGGCCGTGGGTGAGCAGGATCTTTTCGATCGTCCATCCGTTGAGCCGGATCATGCGGACGAGCTTTTCGCCCTCCCAGCCCGGGTCGATCACAAAGCCGTGTCCGGTGTCGTCGTCGATCCAGAAAAAGGTGTTTTCTTCAAAATATCCCTTGACGGGAACGGTGATGACCATAGAGTCTCCGATCAGTACGAGGATGAAAAACCGGCGGCAACCCCGGATAGGAAGCTGCCGCCGATGAAAAACCATGACAAGCTTTATCAGTGAACGATGTAACGCTCGGTGTCCTTATCGAAGAGGTGGACTCTGGACATGTCGATCGCCACGTTGATGATGTCGCCGGCTCTAGCGGTGGAGCGGGCGGAAACGCGGGCGGTGAGGCTGGTCTCTTCCGCGACGAGGTAGAGGTAGATTTCGGCGCCCATAAGCTCGGTGACTTCAACGTCGGTTTCAATGACGGAGTCGGGCATCGCGCGCAGGGAGGACTCGTCGTCGAGAATGCACTCGGGACGGACGCCGGCGACGATTTCCTTGCCGATGTAATCCTTCAGAGCCGGTTCTGCCGCCTTCTGGGCAGGGATCTTGAGGGAGTTGGAGCCGAAGGTGATGTAGAGGTCTTCGCCCTTCTTCTCGAGGATGCAGTTGATGAAGTTCATCTGAGGCGTGCCGATGAAGCCCGCGACGAAGAGGTTGACCGGGTAGTCGTAGAGGTTCTGAGGCGTGTCGACCTGCTGGATGAGACCGTCCTTCATGACGACGATACGGGTCGCCATCGTCATAGCCTCGACCTGGTCATGGGTAACATAGATGAACGTGGTACCGACTCTCTGGTGGATCTTGGTGAGCTCGGTTCTCATGGAGGCTCTCAGCTTCGCGTCGAGGTTGGAGAGCGGCTCGTCGAGAAGGAACACGCGGGGGTTACGGACGATGGCGCGGCCCAGAGCCACACGCTGTTTCTGACCGCCGGACAGAGCCTTCGGCTTTCTGTCGAGCAGGTGGGTGATATCGAGGATACGGGCGGCTTCTTCCACGCGGCGCTTGATCTCTTCCTTCGGAGTCTTGCGGAGCTTCAGACCGAAGGCCATGTTGTCGAACACGGACATGTGCGGGTACAGAGCGTAGTTCTGGAACACCATCGCGATGTCGCGGTCCTTCGGAGCGACGTCGTTGACCAGCTTGTCGCCGATGAAGAGTTCGCCTTCGGAGATCTCTTCCAGACCGGCGATCATGCGCAGGGTGGTGGACTTGCCGCAGCCGGAAGGTCCGACGAGGATCAGGAATTCCTTGTCCTTGATCTCAAGGCAGAAGTCGCTGACGGCCGTGACGCCGCCCGGATATTTCTTGTAAATGTGCTTCAGGGATAAGCTTGCCATGAAACAATCCTCCTTGGATTTGCGTCGATTTCAAAAATTTTTTAGAAGGTTCGACCCTATCAACCGGTACTTATTATAGCAAAATTCGCCCTCATTTTGAAGAGGTTTTTTTACTGAAATTTTATTTAATAGTTTGTGCAACATGTATAGGCATCCGATTCCGATCCGCTGCGGCAGGAGGGAGGTCCCGGACGCTTTTCTCATTTTATGAGAGATCCCCGGTCATTTCATCCCTTTCCGGGTCAGCGCGATGCGTTTGCGGCGCACATCGACGGATTTGACGCGCACCTCGATCCGGTCGCCGACGGACAGAAGCTCCGAGGGATGGCGCACAAAGCGGTCCGCCATTTCGCTGATGTGGAGCAGGCCGTCCTGATGCACGCCGATATCGACGAAGGCCCCGAAATCAATGACGTTGCGCACGGTCCCCTTCAGCACCATACCTTCCTCCAGGTCTTCGAGGGCGAGTACCCGGTCCCTCAGTTCCGGCGGAGGCAGGGAGTCGCGGATGTCGCGTCCCGGCTTTTCGAGCTCAGACAGGATGTCGGAGAGCGTCATGTCCCCGATCCCGAGCTCTCCCGCCAGCTTTTTGAGGCCGTAGTCCGCCGCTTCCTTTTTCAGGCTGATCCCGCCCCGGACGTCTTCCCTGCTCTTTCCGAACACGGCCAGCAGTTTTTCCGCCGCTGTGTAGGATTCCGGGTGGACGCCCGTGTTGTCGAAGATCTCCTCACCGCCGGGGATCCTGAGAAAGCCCGCCGCCTGCTCGAAGGCCTTCGCACCGAACCGCGGGACCTTCGTCAGCTCGCGCCGTCTGTGAAACTCCCCGTTCTCGTCGCGGTATTTCACGATGTTGCGGGCGGTGGTCTTGTTGATCCCGGCGATGTAGGAGAGCAGGGCCCAGGACGCCGTGTTGAGGTCGACCCCGACGGAGTTCACGCAGTCCTCCACCACGCCGGTCAGGGCTTCGTCGAGGCGCGCGGGCTTCATGTCGTGCTGGTACTGTCCCACGCCGATGGACTTCGGATCGATCTTCACAAGCTCCGCCAGGGGATCCTGCAGACGCCGGGCGATGGACACCGCGCTCCGCTCCGTCACGTCGAAATCCGGGAATTCCTCGGCCCCGAGCTCGGAGGCGGAATACACGGACGCGCCGGCTTCGGAGACCACGGCGTATTTCGCGCTCCCGCCGATCTCTTTCAGCACGTCCGCCACGAACATCTCGCTCTCCCCGGAGGCGGTCCCGTTCCCGATGGCGACCACGTCCACGCCGTATTTCGAAATCAGCTTCTTCATCACCCGCTTCGCGCCTTCGGTGTCCTCCCGGGGCTTCGTCGGGTAGATGACGGCGGTCTCGGCGACGGATCCGGTCTTCGTCACCACGGCCAGCTTGCATCCGGTCCGGTAGCCGGGGTCGAATCCGAGGACGGTCTTGCCCTTGAGGGGGGACTGCATCAGGAGATTGCGCAGGTTCACCGAAAACAGCCCGATGGCGGCCTCCCCGGCTTTGTCCGTCATGTCCGCCCGGATCTCCCTCTCCACGGCGGGGGCGGTCAGGCGGTCGTATCCGTCTTCCAGCGCGGCCCGCACATGCTCCGACGCCGGGCTCGGGCGGGACTTCATCACGGATCGGCAGAGTTCCGCGAGGATCTTTTCCCGCGGGGCCTCCACCGAGACGGAAAGGGCTTCCTCCTTTTCCCCGCGGTTGACGGCGAGGATCCGGTGGGAGGGCATTCTGCGGATCGGCTCCGCGTAGTCGTAGTACTGTTCGAACAGCGGATTGTCCGCGGCCTTCTTCGAGCAGAGGATCCCTTCCGCAAAGGTCAGCGACCTCACGGTCCCCCGCAGAGCCGCGTTGTCGGAGAAGTCCTCGGCGAGAATGTCCCTGGCACCGGCGAGGGCGGATTCCGCGTCCGGCACGCCGTTTTCTTCATTGATGTATCTGCGCGCCTCCTCTTCCAGCGGGGGATCGTACCGGGGCCGCTGTTCGAGGATCAGGGCGGCGAGGGGTTCCAGTCCCCGTTCTCTCGCCACGGACGCGCGGGTCCTGCGCTTCGGGCGGTAGGGGAGGTAGAGGTCGTCCGCTTCGGCGAGGGTGGAGGCAGCGTCGATGGCAGCGGAGAGTTCCGGGGTGAGCTTTCCCTGGGCGTCGATGAGGGATTTGATCTCCTCCTTGCGCTTTTCGAGATTCCGCAGAGCCGCGAGCCGCTCCGTCAGCTTCCGGAGAACCGTGTCGTCCAGCCCTCCGGTGACTTCCTTCCGGTAGCGGGCGACGAAGGGGACGGTGTTGCCCTCGTCGAGCAGTTTGACCGTCGCTTCGAGCCGCGCTTCGGGGATATTCAGTTCTTCGGACAGGTGTTTCAGTATATCCATCTTCTATGTCAGCCTTTCTTTGTCCGCGGTTCGGTCAGAAGGGAGATCTCCTCCTCCGTCAGCTCCCGCCATTCTCCCGGGGCGAGGGATGGGTCGAGGGGGACGCCGCCGAAACGGATCCGCTCGAGGGTCAAAATCTCCGATCCGACCGCCTGAAACATCCGCTTGATCTGGTGGTATTTCCCCTCGGTGAGGACGATCTCGCCGTGCTCCGGGTCCTTCATCTCCACGCGGCAGGGGGCGGAGGTGAAATCCGAAAGTTCCACACCCTCTTCCAGCTTGTGCCGCTGCTCTTCGCCGATCGGCAGGCAGGTGAAGGAATAGACCTTTTCGCAGTGATGCCGCGGGGAGAGCAGATTGTGGGCCGCCGCTCCGTCGCTCGTGAGGATGAGCAGCCCGGTGGTGTCGATATCCAGCCGCCCGCAGGGAAAGAGCCCCACCCGCCGCAGCTGTTCCGGGAGCAGCTTCATCACGGATTTCGGGTCGTCCTCGGTGGTGGAGACATATCCGGCGGGCTTCGAGAGCATGATCCAGCGGGTGCGCCTGAATCCGAGCTCCCTGCCCTCCGCCGTCACCGCCGCGTCCTCGGGGATCTTTTCGGCGGGATCGCGCAGGGGGACGCCGTTCACCGAAACACCGCCCGCGCGGATCAGCTTCGACGCCTCCCTGCGGGTATAGAATCCGCTTTCCGCGAGGTATCTGTCCAGACGTATGCTCATGTGCCTCCCATCCACGCGCGGAGCACGGCCCACCCGACGCCGAGAGCGGTCAGAGCAGCCGCCGCGCCGACGCCGAATCCCACGCCGAAGCTCCGCATGAATTTCATGAAAAAATGATAGAACCGCATTGGAAGCCCTCCTTAGATCGTGATCCGGGAGAGCTTTTCCCCCATTTTACCACAATTATGCGCCGGATGCAAGGGATTTTTCGCCTCTCCCGCCCCTCCCCGCAAATTCATTCGGAATTCACATCCTGTACTTGACTTTGCCGTTTTCATCGGCTATAATGTATCATAGAAAAAATTGGGGTTCTCCCCCGTTCTTTCATATATCTCAGAGAAAAAGAGGATTTCATCATGACGAAAAACGCAAGCATCCTCCGCTGGATCGACGAGAACGTGGCCCTCTGCCAGCCTGACCGCGTGGTCTGGATCGACGGGACCGACGAACAGAGAGACGCCCTCCGGGCCGAAGCGTGCAGTACCGGCGAGATGATCCGTCTGAACGACGAAAAGCTCCCCGGATGCTATCTCCACCGCACCGCCGTCAACGACGTCGCCCGCGTGGAAGGCAGGACCTTCATCTGCACCCGCAAGAAGGAAGACGCAGGCAACATCAACAACTGGATCGACCCCGAGGAGTGCTACGACCGGCTGAAGAAGCTCTACCGCGGCGCGATGAAGGGCAGGACCATGTACGTCATCCCCTATTCGATGGGCATCGTCGGCTCCGCGTTCGCCAAGTACGGCATCGAGCTGACCGACTCCATCTACGTCGTGCTGAACATGCTCATCATGACCCGCGTGGGCAATGACGTGCTCGACGCCATCGGGGACAGCGAGGACTGGATCCGCGGCCTGCACTCCAAGGCCCAGCTCGACGAGAGCAACCGGTATATCTGCCACTTCCCGGAGGACAATGCGATCTGGTCCGTCAACTCCGGCTACGGCGGAAACGTCCTTCTCGGCAAGAAGTGCTTCGCGCTGCGCATCGCCTCCTGGCTCGGACGCAAGGAAGGCTGGATGGCGGAGCACATGCTGATCCTCGGCGTGGAATATCCCGACGGAGAGATCAAGTACGTCACCGCCGCGTTCCCCTCCGCCTGCGGCAAGACCAACCTCGCCATGATGATCCCCCCGGCCTACTTCCGCGAGAAGGGCTACAAGGTCTGGACGGTCGGCGACGACATCGCCTGGCTGCGGATCGGTGAAGACGGCAGACTCTACGCCATGAACCCGGAAAACGGCTTCTTCGGCGTGGCTCCCGGCACGAACGACAAGTCCAATCCCAACGCCCTCGCCACCTGCCAGGAAGGCGCGATCTTCACCAACGTCTGCCACAACCTCGACGACAACACCGTCTGGTGGGAAGGCCTCGACAACAATCCGCCCCACAACGCCAACAACTGGCGCGGCGAGAAGTGGGACTACACCAAGTACGACAAGGCGGACAAGGTCGGCACCTCCGGCGCGCATCCGAACTCCCGCTTCACCGCGAAAGCCGTCAACTGCCCGTGCCTCTCCTCCGAATTCAACAACCCGAAGGGCGTGCCGGTCTCCGCGATCGTATTCGGCGGACGCCGTGCCAAGACCGCTCCGCTGGTGTATCAGTCCACCTCCTGGCAGAACGGCACCTTCGTCGGCTCCATCATGGCCTCTGAGACCACCGCTGCTGCTGCCGGCGCCGTGGGCGTTGTCCGCCGCGACCCGATGGCCATGCGTCCCTTCGTCGGCTACGACATGGGCGACTACTGGCATCACTGGCTCGAAATGGGCACGAAGATCCCGCACGCGCCGAAGATCTTCCACGTCAACTGGTTCCGCACCGACGAGAACGGCAACTTCATCTGGCCCGGATTCGGCGAGAACCTGAGAGTCGTCCTCTGGATCCTCGACCGCTGCGCCGGAAAGGTCGACGCCGACATCACGCCCATCGGATACGTTCCGAAGCCGGAGGATATCAACATCGAAGGGCTCGACGGCGTCACCCTCGACACGATCCGCGAACTGCTCTCCGTCGACCGGGAAAGCTGGCTGGCCGACGTCCAGAACATCAAGGACTTCTACAACCAGGTCGGTCCGAGAGTCCCCGAAGCCCTCTGGGACGAACTCGCCGCTCTGGAAGCGAGACTCAGCAAATAAGCGTTTCTTCATGGGGGAAGAGCTTTCCAAGGGAGGTTCCTTCCCCTTTTTTCGTTTTCGTCATTTTTTCCCGAACCGTTTTTCTTCCGGCGGCACTGTATAGGCGAAGGGAGGCGGAAGCTATGGCAGATCTCAGCGAAGAAATCGTCCGGGATTATCTCGGGCCCCTCTGGTATTTTTCCCTGAAACGGACCTCGGATCCACGGGACGCCGAAGACTTGACGCAGGAGATCATCACGGAGATTCTAACCGCGCTGGACCGGGGGAAAATCCCCTCCGACACGCGAGCGTGGGTCTGGAAGATCGCCCGGAACCGATATGCCCGTTACGCGGACCGCAAGCACAGACGCCGCGTATGGGAGGATGCGGACGCCCTGACCGAGGATCTTTCCGACGGGGAACTTCCTGAAGACCGGCTACTCCGGGAGGAAGAACGCGCGCTTCTTTACCGCGAGCTGGCCCTTCTCAGCAGGGAATTCGGCACGATCGTCCGGGCGTACTACTTCGAGAACCGCTCCGTCGCCGAGATCGCCCGCAGTCTCTGCCTTCCCGAAGGTAGCGTAAAGCGCAGGCTCTACGAATCAAGGAAGAAAATCAAGGAGGGTATGGAAATGGCAAGAACCTACGGAAAACGAAGCTTCGCACCGGAAAACATCGAATTCTGTCAGAACTGGAAACCGGATACCGGAGAAGGAGGACACAGGCTGATCGGAAGGCTGATCCCGCAGAACATCCTGCTCGAAGCCTACGACAACCCGTCCTCCGCCGAAGAACTGTCCCTTGCGCTGGGAGTGGCCGTCCCCTACATCGAGGACGAAATCAAACCGCTCGCCGCGTATGGTCTCCTTCTCAAAGAAGGAAACCGGTACAAAACGGGGATCGTCATTCTGTCAAAGAAAATGCAGGAAGAGTTTTACCGGATGGGAGAGGACACGGCGGACCGGCTGACACCCGTGATCCGGGAAGCAATCGAGGAGATCGGGAAAAAGGACCTCGGGCTGCCCCAGCCGTTCTCCGACTTCAAGCCTGTGTGCGTCGACTATCTCGCATCGAGGCCGCTCGAATATTATCCTTGCAAGATCCACACCATCCGCCATCATGACGGAGCGGAATGGGCGATCCTCGGCATGGAAAAATGCGAATACAACGCGCCTTCGCTGGAAGTCTGGTCCTCTGACCTTTTCAGTCAGGTCATGCTGCTCGGCAATCGGAAAGATCCGGATTCGCTGACCGTCGATCCGTCCTCGGTTCCCCGGTTCCAGGATTTCGCGGCGCTCGAAGCAGTCATGCAGAACTCCCGCATGGTACAGATCAAAGCGATTTTCCGGGATTTCGCCGAAAAAAGCGACCGGATCCTCAAAGAGGACATTCCATCCTACCTTTGGGACACCGCTCTGTTCACGGCGAACATTGATTTCCGCCGCCTCGTACTGGACCGCCTGATCGCGTCGGGATTTATCGTTCTGCCGAAGGATATGAACGCCTCGCCGATGGGCATCTGGAATTACGGCGAATAAATCGGATCGGAAAGGACCGGGTTTTCCGGTCTTTTCCTTTTTCCCTTGATTCCCGCTCCGGGATATGGTATAATATGTGTGAATTCAGAACCGGGAAAGGCATGATATGAACGAATATCCCGTCATTTTCGCGCGGTGCGGGGGGTACGATCCCGCCCTGCTCGGGGAGACTCTCGACCGCATGATCTCCGCCCTCTCCCTGCCGGAGGACTTCTTCCGGGGAAAGCGGGTGCTCCTCAAGCCCAATCTCGTGCTGGCGAAAAAGCCGGAACAGGCCGCCACGACCCACCCCGCCATGATCTCCGCCCTCGCCGAAATCCTCTTCTCCCGCGGAGCGGAGAGCGTCACGCTGGCAGATTCCCCCGGAGGCCCATATTCCGCCGCGGCCTTCGCCCACACCTGCCGGGTCTGCGGCATGGATACGGTCGACTCCCGGGTGAAGCTGAACGACGATTTCACGTTCCGCCAGATCAACACGGACGGGGTCAGGCTGAAATCTTTCCGCATGATCTCCGCCGCCCTCGACGCCGACGTGATCGTGGATGTCTGCAAATTCAAATCCCACGGGCTGACCGGGATGAGCTGCGCCGTGAAGAATCTCTTCGGGCTGATCCCGGGACTCGAAAAATTCGAAATGCACTCCGCGTTTCCCGAACTGTCCGATTTCTCGGAAATGCTCGTCGATCTCTGCGGGACCGTGATCCGGGAAAAGCCCTTCCTCGCCCTCTGCGACGGGATCCTCTCGATGGAGGGCAACGGTCCCACCCACGGCACTCCCGTCGAAACCGGATTTCTCCTCTGCTCCCGGGATCCCTTCGCGCTGGATATCCTCGCCGAGCACATGATGGAGCGGGACGGCACAGTCCTCCACCTCGACGCGGCGGCAAAAAGAGGTCTCTGCCCCCGGGACTGGAAGGAGATCGCCGTTTTCGACACGGAGGGGCAGAAAGTCGATAATCCCCCGACCTTCCCCCTCGCCTACCCGGACGCCGACGCGGGACATTTCCTGCGGAATCTGCCGAACTTCATGGGCGGGCGGTTCTCGGAGCACTTCCGTCCCCGTCCCCGGATCATGAAGGACAAATGCGCGGGATGCGGGAGATGCGCCGAATCCTGCCCCCGCCACACCATCGAGATGGTGACGAAGGGCAGACGGAAGCTGGCGCGGATCCACCCCGAAAAATGCATCCGCTGCTGGTGCTGTCAGGAGCTCTGTCCCATCGGCGCGGTGGGCGTGAAGCAGAACCCCATCATCAAACTGATCCACTGAGAGGAAGCCATGCCGACCATCACCGCCGAAGCCCGCGCAAAGATCAATCTCTGGCTCGCCGTGGGGGAAAAACGCCCCGACGGGTATCACGACATCGAATCCGTGATGCAGTCGGTGTCCCTCTGCGACCTCGTGAGCGTCACCCGGAACCCGGACCGCGGAGAGAAGAAGATCGCCGTCCACATGAGCGACCCTTCCCTTCCCACAGACCGGCGCAACATCGTCTGGAAATGCGCGGAGGCGTTTTTCGAGGCCCGCGGGATCGAAGAGTACGACGTATTCGTCGCGGTCGAAAAGCACATTCCCTCCTCGGCCGGGCTGGCGGGGGGATCCGCGGACGGTGCGGCAACGCTGGAACTGCTGAACCGCCTGTTTCACGGGGATCTTCCGACGGAGGATCTCTGCCGCATCGGGGCGAAGGTCGGGGCGGATATTCCCTTCTGTCTCGCCGGCGGGACGCAGATCTGCCGGGGAAAGGGGGAGATCCTCGAACCGGTCGGACTTTCCTCCGCGGCGCCCCGTCCTCTCGATTCCTGCGCCGCGGTGATCGTCAAGCCGGAGGGTGTGAGCGTATCCACGGCGGAGGCCTACCGGAAACTCGACGAAAAGCCGCCGTCCCGATCCGAACGGGCTCAGCGGGAGAGATTCCCGGCGCTTTTGTCCGAACTCCGGGCGGGGGAGATCCCGAAGACCCTGTACAACGATTTCGAGCGGACCGCCCCGGACGAATCCCTCCGCGCGAAGGCTGCTCTCTGCTCCCTCGGCGCAATCTCCGCCCTCATGAGCGGAAGCGGACCGTCGGTCTACGGTCTGTTCCGAAACTTCTCCGAAGCCGAAGCAGCCCGGAAAGCGCTCGAAGCGGAGGGCCTCGGGGCGTGGGCGGTCAGGTTCCGATAAATCCCAGGACTGAAATCACAGAAAGGAATGCACCGAAATGTCCGATCCTATTCTTTACAAGGGCCGCGGTACGCCCGACATGTACGACGATCTCATGGATTTCATGAACTATGTCTTCGGCTTCGACGGAAACGGAGAGGATTTCAAGAAGATCCTGCCGAAGCTCTACGACCCGGAGCGCGACCCCTGCCGCTCGAACTATGTGGTGACGGAAAACGGCAAACTCAAGGCCGCGATCGGGGCCTTCGACTCGAAGCTCTCCGTGGGAGGGGAAATCCTGCCCTGCCGCGGGATCGGCAACGTGGCGGTCCATCCCTATTCCCGGGGGAAGGGCTACATGAAGGACTGCATGAAGATGGCCCTCGACGGCATGATCGCCGACGGGATCGCCCTCTCCGTCCTCGGGGGCCAGCGTCAGCGGTATCAGCATTTCGGATACGAATCCGTCGGGCAGGAGTATTCCGTCGGGGTGGACCGGGGCAATCTGCGCCGCGCCTTCGAGGGGGTCCCCATGGCGGAGTTTGAATTCCGGGACGTCGGGGCCTCGGACACGGATCTGATCGCGAAGATGGCCGCCCTCCACGCCGCCCGTCCGATGCACATGGTCCGGGAGCCGGAAGATTTTTACACCGTCGCCCGGTCCTGGCGTTCAAACGTCACCGCGATCCTCAAAGCCGGGGAATTCCGCGGGTATTTCGTCGGAGGTCTACAGGAGCTCACTCTCGCCGATCCCGACGATCTCACGGACGTGGTGCGCAATTACGTGGCAAAGCGCGGGGAGATCAGCCTCGGCATCGCGGGATGGGACACCGCCACGGTCGCGAAGCTGGCGGAATTCGGGGGCAGGCCCAGCCTCCACGGGTGCTATATGTGCAATATCCTCGACTATCCCCGGGTGATCGGCGTCCTGCTCCGGTTCAAGGCCTCCCGTGAAGAACTCGGGGACGGCGCACTCTCCCTCTTCATCCGCGGATTCGCCGGGGACGTGAAGGTCCGGATCGAAGTGAAGGACAGGAAGCCCTCTGTCGAGGAGACGGACGGGGACTGCGATCTCGAACTCGGTCACCTCGACGCCATGAGTTTTCTGCTCGGCGTCTTCTCCCCCGAACGGTTCGCCCTCTCCCCCGCCGTGCGCTCCTGGTTCCCGCTCCCATTCTATGTGGACACGGCGGACCATGTATAATTATCCCGTCTTCACGCATATTCATTCTCCCCGTCCGGTTTCCTTCCCTGCCGGACGGGGACTTTTTTCTCTCCCGGAACAGGCTGTTTTTTGCACCTTGCAACAAAGAGGGTGCCGCCGGTTTCGCCGCTTTCGTCAATATGCAGAAATCGGGGGCGCGGCCGTTTTTTTATTCGCGTTCTCTTGCATTTTTGATGGGATTGGAGTATAATTATACCGTTCAAAATCCAAATCCAGCGGAGGATAATCCATGAGCTATCTGCAGAACGTACTGACTCAGATCGAGACGAAGTACTCCTATCAGCCCGAATTCCTGCAGGCTGTGCGGGAAGTGTTCGAATCTCTCGAGCCCGTCATTACGAAGAACGAAAAACTGTATGAACAGGAAGCGATCCTCGAGCGCATCACGGAGCCCGACCGTCAGATCCAGTTCCGCGTTCCGTGGGTGGACGACAGCGGCAAAATGCGCGTCAACACCGGCTACCGCATCCAGTTCAACAACGCCATCGGTCCCTACAAGGGCGGCCTGAGACTCCATCCCTCCGTCAACCTCTCCGTCATCAAATTCCTCGGCTTCGAGCAGGTCTTCAAGAACAGCCTGACCGGTCTCCCGATGGGCGGCGGCAAGGGCGGCTCCGACTTCGACCCGAAGGGCAAGAGCGACCGCGAAGTCATGGCCTTCTGCCAGAGCTTCATGACCGAGCTGTACAAGTATATCGGCGCGGACGAGGACGTTCCGGCGGGCGATATCGGCACCGGCGCGCGGGAGATCGGCTATCTCTACGGCCAGTACAAGCGCATCACCGGCCTCTACGAAGGCGTTCTCACCGGCAAGGGCCTCAGCTACGGCGGATCCCTCGTGCGGACCCAGGCGACGGGCTACGGGCTCCTCTATCTGGTTGACGAGCTTCTGAAGGATCACGGCAGCGGCCTCGACGGAAAGACCGTCACCGTCTCCGGCGCGGGCAACGTGGCCATCTACGCCGCGGAAAAAGCTCAGCAACTGGGCGGCAAGGTCGTGACCCTCTCCGACTCCACCGGCTGGATCTACGACAAGGACGGCGTCGACCTCGCTCTCGTGAAGGACATCAAGGAAGTCCGCCGGGCCCGTCTCTCCGAATACAAGGCGGCGAAGCCCTCCGCGGATTATCACGAAGGACGCGGCGTCTGGACGATCAAGACGGACATCGCCCTCCCCTGCGCGACCCAGAACGAACTGCTTCTCGACGACGCGAAGGAACTCGTGAAGAACGGCGTCCAGGCGGTCTGCGAAGGCGCGAATATGCCCACGACCATCGAGGCGACCAAGTATCTGCAGGAGAACGGCGTGCTCTTCGTCCCCGGCAAGGCTTCGAACGCGGGCGGCGTGGCGACCTCCGGCCTCGAAATGTCCCAGAACAGCGAGCGTCTCAGCTGGAGCTTCGAGGAAGTCGACGCCAAGCTGAAGGGCATCATGACCGGTATCTACAAGAACATCGCGGCGGCCGCCGAAGAATATGGCATGAAGGGCAACTACGTGGCCGGCGCGAACATCGCGGGCTTCTCGAAAGTCGTCAACGCCATGCTGGCTCAGGGTGCTGTCTGATCCGGAATCCGGCCTGCAAATACGAATAATCCGACAAAAAACTGTCCGGGCTTTTCCCCCCGGGCAGTCTTTTTTCATACTAAATCCCTTCTAAGGGGTTACGCGGCTTCTTGAAAGAAGCCTGGCAAGAACTTCTGAAATGGATAGGGACAGGCTACATCAATAATG
>CACZNC010000064.1 GCA_902782445.1 uncultured Ruminococcus sp. | reverse complement strand
ACACGAAACCATTGCAAAATGGTTTTGTGTGATCCTGAAAGTCAGATTGACTTTCAGGACAGTCTAAATCCATGATTTAGACTGGAATTTGTATTATTGTACCGTTACGAAAGCACGGCGGTTATGTTTTATGCTGAAATGAAAAAAGCCCGGGCCTTATGGCTCGGGTCGTGGGGGAACCTTATTCGATCGTTATGGTCTTCTTCTCGGGGAGCTTCGGCGTTTCCTTCTTCGGAACCGTCAGTGTCAGCAGACCGTGTTCCATTTTGGCCTTGATGTCTTCCTCGGTGATGGTTTCGCCGACGTAGAAGGTTCTCTGCATCGCGCCGGAGTAACGCTCCTGACGGATCAGCTTGCCTCCCTTGTCGTTCTCCTCCTTGTCAAGGCCCTTGGCCGCGCCGACGGTCAGGTAACCGTTCTCAAGGGTCAGGGTGACATCTTCCTTCTTGAAGCCCGGCAGATCGATCGCGATTTCGTAATGATCGTCGTGCTCCTTCACGTCGGTCTTCATGACGTGGGCGGCGTTGCGGCCGTAGAGCTTCTTCTCGAGGTTTCTGAACTCTTTTTCGGTCGGGAATCCGAACCAGTCGTCAAAAAGATCTTCTCCAAACAGGCTGTTGTTTCTCCAAATGCTCGGTAACATAGGTCAGACCTCCTTGCTTTTCCGCTCGCTCCGACGTTCTCTTTGACGGAGGACGCTGCGGGCGGGTTCTCGCAAGGGAAGGAGGGCTTGAGGATTCTCCGGCAGCCACAATCCATGTGACCGGGGAGGCGAACCTCTCTCTGTTCCTTTGTTCGGCTGTATTATAGCACCGATCGTTGGCACTGTCAAGAGGTGAGTGCTAAAAACTGCGTGAAAAGTATGTGAAAAAACCGTCACATACCCGATCCGGACCGTCCCGCTCCCGCTTCGACCGTGAACCGCTTCATCGACGCCCCGGGATCGTGAACGACGAAGCAGGAATCGTCTCCGCCCTGATTGCAGATGATCCCTTTGACGGAATCCTCCTTCAAAGCCCACATCAGATCCTCCGCTCTTTTCTCGGGATGCTCATAAAGGTACTCGCTCCCCTTGAGTGCATGCGGAGTTTCAACCACTTTGACATGAAAGATCTATTCGAATCTTCTTTTGCCGAGCAGGTATCTGAGTATCATATCCGCATCCCCGGCACGGCCGCCCGAAATCGAAATAAACGCCGCAGTATCGCCCTCGTTCAATTTCGACGGAACGATCAGTTTTTTCACTTCGCCGACTCCTCAAATCCCGATTCGCCGTTCTGGTTCGCATCGGATGCATGTCTGCTGGAAAAATCGCAGACCGATTTCAAACAGGCTCCCAGCCGTACCCCTCTGCCGGGCGGAGGCTGTCGAAGACCATCCAGAGCTGATCTCTCAGTCTCCAGTAGAGATCCTCGTTGACCTCGCTGACGGTGCCTTCCCGGCCGTATGCGGCATACAGATACCGATGCTCCCCGTCCTCGCCGCTCAGTTCTCCGAGGAGCTCGGAAAATTCATCCGGCCTGGTTTTTCTGTGTTTCAGACATTTCAGACTGACCAATAGTCCTCTGCGGCGGGGATCTTCCTCCCACAACAGAACCAGATCCACACGACTGCCTTTCCTTATGACACCCACGAGGTCTTTCCAGCGGTCGGGCATCTCAAATGAATACATGTCCTCTGCAATTCTCATGATAACTCTGCCTGAATTCGGAGTTTTCGAACCCATACGATCCGGAATCTGTCAGATAACCGGACCGATCCTTTCTGCAAGATTGGCGCCGAGCCTCCCGGCAATAGTCTCCATAACCGTTTTTGCGGTATTTGTTCTCGTGCCGGGTTTTCCTTTGGCCCCATAAATCCAAATATGTCGTTTTTCAAATCCTCTTAACTGTTTTACCATGCTCCGTTCAGAAGAAAAGGATCTCTTTTCCGCTCTCTCTGTCTCCCCGCGCTGTGACGACCTGAATCGCCCTGCCCGGCAGAGTGCTCCTAAAACATATTCCTTGCCTCAGTCAAATTATACCGGATCCGCCCCGGGGATGTCAAGCGCAATTTTTTCACTCGTCACTTTGGGGGTGAGGTGCTCTTTGAAGCCCGCCGCGTTCCGGCATTAGCGAAAACCGCGGCAGCTTTTCCGGCCGATCGGAGCAGGTTCGCAAGTCGCCCGCTCCACATTGGAAAATGCCCCCTGATGATAGATTTTCCCGCCGCTGCAGCATACCTGTGGTCGGCGGGGATTTTTTCATCACTCCTCAATTGGATCTTGACATTCCCCCGCCGCATTCTGAACCCAGACCCATCCGGTACCGTGTCAGGGGTATTCCGATCCCCTTTCCGCCAAAAACAGCCGCCCACCAGGACTTGATGAGCGGCTGAACTTTTTTCTCCCCGCTGCCGGGGTTTTTGTTTATCAATCGTACACTTCCATAAACGCCTTTACCGCCGCCGCGACTTCCCAGCGGAGGGCCGGGGAGGTCCCTCGAACGGATCCGGTTTCATCCTGCGGGAGGATCCGGTTCGTCAGAGCCCACGCTGCGTATTCCGCGGCCCAGGGAGATACATCCCCGGACGCAAAGCCGATCAGAGCGGCAGGATCGAGCGGGTACTCCTTAAACTCCGCGTACCGGTACAGGATCGCCGCGAGCTGTTCCCTCGTCACGGGCTTGGAGGGACCGTATGTGCCGTCTCCGAAGCCGAGGACGATCTTGTTAGCCGCGGCCCACTCCACACCGGGGGTGTACCACTCTCCGGCGGGGACGTCCGAGAACGCCGCGGAGTAGATCGCGGCAGGCTCGCCTTCCATCCGGTAGAGGATCGTCACGATCATGCCGCGGGTGAGCGTTCCGAACGGGGTGAACTCCGTGGAGGATGTGCCGTTCATGATGCCGTTTTCATAGACATAGAGGATGTCACTGTAGAACGGATCGTTTTCGGAGACGTCGGTGAAGGGAAGAGCATCCTCCTTTTCCTTCACGGGCGGTTCCGGGACGGGCTTGGACTGCTCGATGCGCTTCTGCATATCCCTCACGATCCGGATCGACTCAAACCGGCGGCGGTTGCGCTCGGCCTCTTCCAAGGCTTCCTTTTCGCGCTGGTCGAAGAGATCCTCGATCAGTTCTTCCAGAATGGCGTCGACGGCCTCCCGATTTTCGGCGGGGGTAAGATCCTCGTCGTATTCAAGCTCGTCGATCTCTTTCTTCGCGTCGGTTACGAGACCAATGGAAACCGGGGTATCGTTCGGCCAGAGGAGACGGTCAGCGGTTTCTTTCGCTTCCTCTTTGTAGTTCTCGAAGTCCTCCTTCTCCCCGCCGCGCTGGTCGGACAGAGCGTCTTTCAGGTCGGAGAGGATCTTGTCCACGGCTTCCTTATTCTCCGCGGGCGTCTTCTTTTCGTCGTACCTGAGATCTTTGACGGCCTTCTCCGCGTCCGCGATCAGTTCGGAGACCTCCTTGCTGTCGCCGTCCTTTTTCAGGGATTCGACGGTGTCGAGGGCGTCCTCTTTGTACTCCTCGAAGTCTTCCTTATTCTCCGCTTTTGTGACCGCTTTTTCAATGATCTCTTTCGCGTATTCGACAAGATTTTCGGTCGCGTTCGGATCGGCCGCGTACTCCTTCGCCTCGTCGATGACTTCTTTCAGTTCTTCCGCGATTTCCGGGTAATCGTCCCTGATCCGGTCATAGTAGTTTTCCGCTTCCTTGATCGCGTTGTTCAGTTCGGTCTTGTCCGCCGCCTTGATGGTCAGCGTGCCGGGAACGAACGATACTTCGTAGTTGCCCTGGATCTTTTCGCCGGTCACGTTGATCGGATAATCGCCGACCTTCTCGCCCGCATCCGTGCCGACGCCGGGACGCTGGAAGGAATAGCTGATCTCGAACGTGTCGTTTTCCGCCAGACCTTCGACTTTGACCGTGAAGGCCGGATCTTCTCTCCCGACGGTCTTTTCCGCATTGTTTGCGGTGACGGTGACGGATTTCTTCCCGATCGTCAGTACGCCGTCCGTCGTCGTGATGGTGTAGTTCGGATTCTCGCCGAGGGTGACGGTGATCGGGTATTCGCCGACCGCTCCGTCCTTCGTGTCGCAGTTCAGCGTGTATTTCAGCGTGTCGCCCGCGATAACGCCGGATTCCTCGGCTTCGAAGCTCGCCGGGATCGGGTCGCCGTAGGTGAGGTTCACGTCCTTCGCCTTGACGGTGACGGATTTTTTCCCGATCGTCAGCTTGCCGTCTGTCGCCGTGACTTCGTAGTTCGGATTCTCGCCGAGGATGACGGTGATCGGGTAGTCGCCGACTGCTCCGTCCTTTGAGTCGCAGGTCAGGGTGTAATTCAGCGTGTCGCCCGTGACGCCGGATTCCTCAGCCTCAAAGCTTGTCGGGATTGGGTCGCCGTAGGTGAGGTCCACGTCCTTCGCTTTGACAGTCGCCCCTGCCTTTTGGATGGTAAATTCCTTTTCGCTCTTCGTGGCGTGGGCGTAGTCCCCCTTACCCGTGACGGTGAGCTTGTAGTCTCCGGCGTCCTTCGCCTCGTTTACGGCCGCGTACTGACCGGACGCGTCTTTTTTCTCGAGCGTCACGGTGTAGTCGGCAGCCTCTGTCAGGTCCTGCGGGCCGTCTTTTACCGTGACCGAGGGCGTTTTGTTCGTGCCGTCGTAGGTATAGGACGCGGGATCGGTGATGGAAACGGTGAAGTCATTCGCCTTCCACTGCGCGTAAAGGGTCAGATCGTCAGAGAGGGGGACCGACGCCTTGTCTCCATAAACCGTGCCGGGGTTCGTTTCCGTCGGGTCCTGCTCGGTATTCCACCCTGTAAAGGCGTAGCCTGTCCATTCGAAGGGATTCGCGTCCAGCGCGGTCGCCTGACCTGCCGGGACGGTCTGGGTCGTTTCCGCCTTTCCGTCCGAGGTCGTTCCGCCGTTGCCGTTGAAGGTGACGGTATGGGTGCTCGGTTTGTACGAGACCGTCAGAACGGAGAGGTCGTCGTTCACCGTAAAGGTCAGGTCCCCCTCACCGTTCAGGGCTGCGGAAAGAGACGTCAGAAGTGTGCCCAAATCGTTTTCGGCAGAACACACCTCATTATGTCCTGCCGTAACGGTGAAGGTGAACGAACCGATGGTTTTGGATCCGTCAGACAGAGTCAGTTTATATATACCGTCGTCGATGCCGTGGAATACGGCGGTGTTTCCGCTCAGGGAAGTGGAAGAGATCTCTTCCTGTGTATCAGTTTCAGGTCCCCGCACATACTTCTCCAGCTTAAACGTCAAGCCGGAGAAACCCGCAGCTTTGATCTCGAGACGGTGGGTGAACACGTTGACCCAGTCGGGCGCGCTGTGGATCCGCGCGGACGGATCGGACAGGGAGGGATACTTCACATACGCGGAGGCGGGGTTTCCCGCTTTTCCGGAACCGGCAGACTCGTTGAGCTTTGCGTTCAGATAGACCGCGATTTCCGCGTTGTTCAAGCTGTCGTCGCCTCCCGGGAGACTGAGCGAAACCGTGAAAAGGCCGTTGGCGGTACTCACGGAGTAGTCGCTTTGGCTGAGTGCGTCCTCGCCGAGCATGACGCTCTCGACGCTGGGGGAGGAAAAACTGCTCGACGGGGAGAAGCAGACGTCGAGATCGTACTCTTTGAATTTCGAAACGTCGCTCCCCAGCTTGACAGTCAGCTTGAATGGAACTCTGTCATCGATATCGTAGTCCGCCGTGTCCTGCCAGTCGCTTGTCTCCCCGGTCGTATCGTTTGTGTCTTTCACCTTGAGTTCGAAGGCCGGTTCGTCGGTACGGCGCAGGACCGGATAACTGTCGGTGGCTGCCCAGACATTGATAAAGTCGAAGCCCGTCATGTAGGTCTTCGCGGCTTCGCCGGTCATTTCTGCCGTGGTAAGGCCGGTGACGTTCTCCACGGTACCACTAATGTAATTGCCGATGTGATCCGTTATATTGGGCGCTGCGTCTTTGTCATAGTAGCAGTTTTTCAGAGTACCGGAGCTGTCACCCGCGATGCCGCCGACATCACTGCCACCCTCAAAAGTGCCCGCGCTGTAGCAGTTTTCGACGCTGCCTTCAAAATTGGAGCCTACGATACCGCCTGCTGTGGTGCCACTGCAGATGACTTTGCCGGTATTATAACAGTTTTTTATACTGCTTTCAGGGCTCATAGTTCCAACGATGCCGCCGACAGTATTATTACCACTGACACTACCGCTAAAATTGCAGTTCTCAACTAAGCCTAATTCAACACAGCCTGCAATACTGGCGACATCGTCATTGCCGGTGATGCTGCCCCCTGTCAGGGTCACGTTCTTCACCGTGCCACCTGACACATAACCGAATAGGCCCGCGTAGTTCTGTGACTTGTTGAAGGTCAGGCCGGTGATGCAACAGCCCTGCCCGTCGAAGGAGCCCGTATATGGCATACGACTCTTCCCGATGGGCGTCCAGTTTTTGCCCGACGCACTGGCTGAGGCGTCGATGTCGTTCATCAGCTTCGCGTTGGCATTGGCTTTTCCGCCGGTGACCAAATCGGCAAACAACAGCAGATCCTCATAGTCTTTGATCATGTAGGTCCCGTCCGCGTCCTGTTGCAGGGTTTTCTGGAGGACGCGCAGGACCGGATAGCTTTCGGTGGTTTTCCAGACCGTATCAAAGTCGAAGCCCGTCATGTTGTCCTTCGCGGCTTCGCCCTTCATTTGTATCGTGGTAAGGCCGGTGGCAGTTTCAGACGATGTCCCATCGCCTACGGCATTCCAATTATTGTCGGAAGCCGCTCCCTCGATTGTGCAGAGGTCTCTGTCGTAGTAGCAGTTTGTCAGAGTGCCGCTGTTGCTGTTGTAGCCCGCGACGCCGCCGAGGAATCTGCCACCGTCTTCAAAACTGCCCGCGCTGTAGCAGTTCTCGACGCTGCCGTTATTATTATACCCCACGATGCCGCCTGCCCAGAAGTTGCTGCAGCTGACCGTGCCGGTATTATAACAGTTTTTTACACTGCCGCTGTCGAAGATATGACCCACGACTCCGCCGACATCAGTTTTGCCGCTGACCTGGCCGCTGAAGGCGCAGTTCTCCACCAGGCCCTTAGACCCCACGTAGCCCGCGATGCCGCCGATATAGTCTTTGCCGGTGATGCTGCCCCCCGTCAGGGTCACGTTCTTCACCGTGCCGCCTAACACATAACCGAACAAGCCCGCGTAGTACTTAGAATCGTCGTTGAAGGTCAGGCCGGTGATGGAACAGCCCTGCCCGTCGAAGGTACCCCGATAAGCATGATCATAATCCGTCCCGATGGGCGTCCAGTTTTTGCCCGACGCACTTGCCGAGGCGTTTATCACTTTCATCAGCTTTGCGTTGGCATAGTTGCTGCCGCTGTTGACCAGATCGGCAAACGCCAACAAATCATCATAGTCTTCGATTTTGTAGTATCCGTCTGTGTCCTTTTCCAGGTTTCCGCCCTTCGCTCCGGCTGTGACAGCCAAAAGGGCAGCCAGACACACCGCCAGCATCAGGATGGTAAGGAGTTTTTTCATGATTGTCCTCCGGTTTGTCCCCCGCCCCGAAGGGGAAGGACAATTTTACACTTTATTATATCATATCGCACTCTGTTCCGCAAGGGGGTTTGGGGGGGAAAATCGGCCGGCTCCCCGTTTCGCCCCGTCGGAAAAAGACGGAACCCGGTCCCGGCTTCAGCTCGCTGTTGACATTCCGGCCGTCCCGGGGTATAATATTCATACCCTGAACATCTTCGGCAGACCCGCAGACAGGAGGGACCTTATGCTCCGGCAGATGCTGTTTCTGTTCGTTTTTATCCTGATCGGCCTGCTCCTCGGGAAAACCGGGAAGATCGATCCCGATCACACGGGCGTCATATCCACCCTGCTCGTCTATGTGTGCACCCCCTTCGTGAATTTCCGCACATTCGCCCGGAACTTTACCCCGGCGTACATCCGGAGAGGCTATCTCTATCTGATCGCGGCCGCCGTCGTCATCGGGGTCCTGCATGTCTTCGGCGGATGGCTCTCCCGTAAGCTGACGGACGATCCCTATGAGCGGAAGGTCTGGCAGTATTCCCTGGTGGTGCCCAATTTCGGGTTCATGGGGTATCCGGTGGTCGGCGGCGCGCTGGGAGAAGAGGCGCTGATGGACTTCATGATGTTCTGCCTGCCGTTCAGCCTGTATGTCTATGCCTACTCCCTGCCGGTCCTGACCCGGGCGAAGCCGAGTCTGCGGGGGCTGTTGAACCCGCCCATGCTGGCGATCTTCTGCGGGATGGCTGTGGGGCTTGCGGGGCTTCCCCTGCCGGAGGCGGTGACGGAGCTGATCGGGCCGGCCGCCGACGTGCTCGGCTGTTTCGGGATGATCCTGCTCGGCGCGGTGCTCTCCGGGTTCTCCCTCAAAGACATGCTGGGGGACAGGAACCTCTATCTCATCACCGCCCTGCGGCTCGTCGGGATCCCGCTGGCGGTCGGGGTGCCGGCGATGCTCCTTCTGCCGCCGCAGATGGGGATGATCATTCTGATCTTCTGCTCCCTCGCCTGCGGTCTGAACACGGTCGTGTTTCCGAAGCTGGTGGGGGAAAACTGCCTGCCCGGTGCGGGGATCGCGCTGGTGTCGAGCACGGCCGCCTGCGTCACCATCCCCCTGCTGACGAAACTTGCGGAGCGGTTCTTCTTCTGATCCGACAGCGACGGTCCCCCAGTCGCCGAAATCCGCGAAAAAAACCGGGTTCCCCCGAAAAGGAGGCCCGGTTCTTGTTTGGTTTCGGGAAGAAAGACTGTTATTTCAGTTCCCCGTGCCGAGGATATCGGCGAACATCTTCTGGCGTTTTTTGTTGATCACCTTTTCGTTCTTCGCATAGGTGGAGGCAAGGTTGCCGGAGGAATACGCGGTGTTGATGACCTGCCCGACGCCGAGGTCGCAGATCAGGGAGATCTCGTAGCGCAGGGAGGTGAAGATCAGATCCAGCATTTCCGCGTCCACCGGGGCGTTCAGCCTCTTGTGCTTCAGGGTCTTTTCGTAGTAGGCCTCCTTCACGTCGCGGGAATGATACGCCCATGCGGTGAAGATCTGGTCCGTGAATTCGACGTCGACGGGGGACGCGGGCAGGAACCACGCGCAGGACCATTCGTCCACGAGGTGATAGTAGTTCTGCTGTTCTTCGTCGAGCTTGGGATTCGGAATGACGCCGTAGCCGGGCTCCATATCGCGGAAAGTCGGTGCTTCGTCCGCGCCGTTCTGCACGAAGAGGAAGTGGTTCGTGGCGAAGAAGACCGCGCGCACGTACTGCCACATGTGCGGATAGCCCGACATATCCCGTCCCTTGGCGGATTCGTCGTAGGAAAGCGTGCAGTTCGGGATATCGAACAGAGCGTGTACGGCTTCCATCGCGGCGATCGTCCGCTCGTTGATGCAGGAAACGGCAGGGAGTCCCTCTTCGTCGGGCTCCGTAAAGGTCACTCCGCATCCCGTGAGGAAGTTGGGCGCGGATTCCTTGAGCAGCCCGACGCGGTCGTCCGCCGTGATCTTGCCGTCCCCGTCCAGGTCGGTGGAAACGGTGGAGACCATTTCGGCCATCCTGTCGATCGTCCATGTCCCTTCCTTCACCAGATCGTAGGGGTAGGCAATGCCGTATTCGTCCATGACGCCCTTGCTGAAATAGATGAACCGCGCGTCGCACTTCGGCCTCGTGATGATATCGCCCGCAATGATGTAGAGGTGTCCCGCCACCGAGAGATCCCGGGAGATATTGGGATCCCACCACGGATCCGAGGGGTTCAGGCAGGTGAGGGTGTTCACGTCGTAGAAATATCCCTTGAGGGCGTAGGGGAAGGTCGAAATCATGCAGTCGGTCATACAGTCGTAGCCCTGCGATCCGCTCATGAAGTCCTGCGCGGCGGTTTCTGCCGGAGAGACTTCCGCGAGAGGAGCCAGCTTGACGCCGTATTTTGTTTCCACGGTCAGATTTCGGTTGTAGACCGCGTCGTTCACGACCTCGCCGGTCAGTCCTTCGGAGAATGCGTCGTCGACGTCGTAAGCGTAGCCGGACTGGCGGTAGAGCACGCGGAATTCCTTTCCGTCGAAGGTGACGTCCGGAACGGGACACGGGGGATAGTCGTCCGTTTCAGGTTCGGCGGTTTCTGCGGAGGCATCCGATTGGCCGTCGGAATTCTGGGCGGGTTCTTCGGGATCCGTACTCACGGCGCAGGAAGCGAGGAGCAGCAACGCAAGGAAGAGGGAGAAAATGCGTTTCATGTTGACGCCCTTTCTGACTTTCGGCTTTGTCCGCCGGGATTTGTTCATGTTTATTATATCACGAATAAATCTCCGACGGAATTCACATTTTGTACAAGATTTATCGGATAATTCTGTGCGCTGTGCTCAAAAAACGATCGGGCAGAACTGCCGGAATAGGGGAATCTGGTTGGTTTGCGTGCCGGGACAGAATAACAGCTTTTCGGCGCCGGAGAAGGGAAGACGAGGCGCGAACCGTAACTTTTCAGGGGACGGAAGGACTCATCCGCGCCAAATCAGGGCTTGCATCCCGGACCCGTATATGCTATAATGGTCACGAACAAATCCTGCGGAATCAGCGAAAGGAATCGATCATGGGAACATTGAAAATCGGCGTCATGGGCGCGGGACGCGGATCGGGTCTGGCGGAGAATTTCATTCTTCAGGGCTGCAGACTCGTAGCGGTCTGCGACAACCGTCCTGATCGGCTGCAGAATGCGAAAAACAGATTCGGCGAGGGGGTCGTTTACTGCGGCAGCTTCGGACAGTTCATCGAACAGGACCTGGACGCGGTCATTCTGGCAAACTTTTTCCATGAACATGCGCCTTATGCGATCGAATGCCTGAAACGCGGCATCCACGTATTCAGCGAATGTATCTCCAACGGGACGATAGCGGAGGGTGTGGAGCTGATCCGCGCGGCAGAGCAAAGCAGCGCGGTCTATTTCCTCGCCGAGAATTACCCGCAGATGCTCTTCAACCTCGAAATGAAGAGAGTCTGCGACGGCGGCACACTGGGGAAAGTACTGTTTGCCGAGGGAGAGTACAACCATCCCACCGCGCCGACGGATACCGGTTTCCTGAAGACCTACAATTACTTCGAGAAGCATTGGAGGCATTATCTCCCCCGGGCATACTACATCACCCACTCCCTCGGCCCGGTCATGCATATCACCGGCGCGACGCCCCGGAAGGTCACGGCATTTTCCGTTTTCTCGCCTTTATCCCCGGAAGCAGCGACCGCTTCCCAGGTTGGGGACGCGGCGACGGCTATTCTTACGCAGAATGACGACGGCTCCGTTTTCCGCGTTTTCGGCTGCGCCCGTTTCGGAGCACACGAGAACTCCTACCGTATCTGCGGGACCAACGGTCAGATCGAAAATGTCCGCGGAGGCGGCAATCAGGTGCTTCTGCGGTATAACGGCTGGCAGGTGCCGGAGGGGTTGAAGGAATGCCAGCAGTACGAACCGGACTGGCACGACAGGGACGAGGAACTGATCCGGTCCAGCGGGCACGGCGGCGGCGATTTCATCACGGCGCGGATGTTTCTGGACTGTATAAAAAAAGGAGATGTGCCCGAGCATCCCTTCAACGTACATGCGGCTGTGGCGATGTCCTCCGTCGCCATCCTCGCGCACCGCTCCGTGATGAACGGCGGGCAGACGTATGAGATTCCTGATTTTCATTCCGAGGATTGCAGAAAAGCCTGGGAAAACGATCGGGAGTCCCCCTTCTACCGGGAAGACGGTACGGCGCCGACCATCCCCTGCTGCTCACATCCGGAATACAGGGCTGCGTCCTCTCAGCTCGAGCACTACCGTTCGGTCATGACGGACGGAAAGAATACGTCGGATGAGATTCTGTGACGGTCGTTTCTCCCCCTGTTTTGGAGATCATGGCCGTCGGTGACCGCGGGGCTGTCCGCAGCGGCCGGATGATCGGACCGGCTGTTCAGGAAGAAGCTGAAAGCCGAAGGCCATGCCTTCATCCGCATGGGACACGGTGCTTTCACCGTTATCAGGGTTGAGGACCGGAAAAAGAAAAAATCTGAACCTGCATGGAAGCGGAGCGGCTTCCGGCGCAAGTCCCACGCAGGAGAGTTCTTTTTGAGAATGAAGATACGGATGTGCCGGAACTTATACCTGCGATCATGAACGAATATTTTGGAAAAATCATCGTTTACGTAGCTGATAAATCCAGGGTTCATCCTGAAAACGGGAGAGCGGTGCTCCGAATTTGGGAAAACAGAAACTGACCGGAGTACCGCGTGCCGAGGGTGTTAGTTGGTAATCTCTATAATTCACCTCTCTATGAAGAGCAATTAGCAAAAAATCACCATCTATCAATTTTTCGTATAAACAGATCTCTTTTTACCTTCTGCCTCCATCCACAACAGGACTTTCTCAATATTATTGTAGTATCCTTTTTTGCTTTCAATAATTGGCATAATGCGATTTCTAATCACAGATCCATCCAGATAACCATGAGCAAGTTCAAAGAGAGTTTTGCGATCATATATCTTTTTGTTAACCCCCACGCAAAAATGCTCAATTCTTGCGATATACCCAATGACTTTTTTGTATTCTTCAGATTTGTTGTTTTTGGAAATATCTCTGATTTCCGCTGGCATATATTGGTTTAATTTATCAAAGGATTGCTCTTGTAAGATATTAAATGCATTAAGGGTATCTCGTTTTCGGTCATGGAGAACGCCACAAAAATAATTATAAAGTGAAAAAAGCAATGACGTAACAGCAATAATGGTAGATACAATTGAGAAGACAGTTTCCATAGATACCTCCTTTTTCTCCTTGCGATTTTACTCAAACAATACCTACTGTCATGGGTCAATAAATGGATCAACCTGAGATTTAAGATAAACCACAATAAACGTAACGACATAAGATCCAAGTCCGATTAATACCAAGTAACCAATAGCACGTTCGATGCCTATTTCTGCCTCCAAGCCCTTGACACCAATAACAATTGCCATTATAATCATTATAATTATCATTGTTGCAGAAATTCCTATAGCCCAAAGATTAGCATAGCGCAAGTATTTTTGTTCTTCTCTTTTCTTGCATATCTCATACAATTCATCAGAATCCTTATACCCTTTCAATCCCGCAAAAATCATCATAGCCTCTCTTCTTGACTTCCCATTAGCCAATTTCCTCATGAGCTTCTTTGCTTCATTATATTTTTCAATTTTCCCACTGTCTCTCATTGAACGGATTTCAGGGGTAGAGTCCAAAATAGCATCAATCGCCCCTGCTACCTGTAGAAGGTCCCTTTCATCAGAGCTTAATGCACTTCCAGATCTAAATACTTCCTGCTTATAGTATTTTCGATACAAATCGATTTTTTGATTCGTTACTGCGCTATAACCTGCTGTTGCTAATCCAACGCCTAATCCTCCAATTGCACTAGCCAATCCCCCTGCAATAAATGGGTCAACTTTGTGCTCTTGGTTCGCTTTTATTTGCCCCATCAAATTCATTGCGTGCTCTGATAGACTACGCACGTATCTGTTCATCAAAACATCAAAATCCTTATATAGGGAGATTAAGTCTTCCCTATGGGGACCCGAAACACTTAAGTACCTTTCTCTATTATTGGCGATTTCAAAAACTATTGCTTTTTGCCTATCAGTCATGCCTTTCTCGTTATTGGCTTTATTGTCAGACAATAGGACTGAGGTCTTCTCCTCTTTTCTGAATGTGACTGGATTACCTTCTCCAACAGAGGAAGAGATTTTTTCTTTATTAGGTAAAGAGGGGTGGCTGCTTATGCGTTCGTATTGTAAAATACAACTGTTAATGGTATCAATTAGATCAAAAATTGATTCATAAACGCAACCACTTGAGCTGGTGACAGTTGAATTGAGAACATCAAGAGCGGAACCATGAATAATCGGAACACTGTTGTTGGAGACACCACATTTAGACAATGATTCACGTATTACCATTTCGGTTAGTTCAATGAGTTCTTCATCATCAATAAGATCTGTCTTGCTCATATAGACGACTATAACGTGAACACCATGTTGTTTAGCAAGCAAGATGTATTCATTGGTCTGTTGCGTTGATCCCTCCGAAGCTGAGACAACGAGAATAACGCCATCTATCTTTGTGTTTCCAGCGAACAACTTTTTGCTGTATTCGATTTGCCCGGGGCAGTCAATGAATGTGTAGTGATTCTTATCTGTTTCATATTCAGCATATTTGATGTTTGTGCTACCATAAGTCGTTTCTTGGGGATTGTCATTGTTCATACCGTCACGAAGTGTGAGCGCTTTGATGATTGCGTCTATCAATGTCGTCTTACCATGACCAATATCCCCGATGATAGCAATATTTTTATTTGGCTTTGATGACTTTACAACCGAAGAAGAAACTGCTGGGTTAGTAATCCCTTGTGAGGATACATGAGCATTTTGATCCTGAGATTGTGTCGGCGGGGAAATAATAGTCCCTATGGGCAAAGATTGAATAGCAGAACCAACGATCTCAATTGGCATTTTCTTTCCAACTCGGCGAGCACAGTTTTCGCAGAGATATGCAGTTGCAGTTTGCTCACCTCGTGTAATACGAGCTGCTACAACAGCAGGTTGTTTGCAAACAGCGCATTCCTTTGGCATGGTATTCGCTCCCCCTTAGATTTGATTGATTTTATTATATCACATCAATTCTTCCCTTGCAATAGCTTTCAACAGATTTTTCACAGCGCGACCCCATCCGTAACCCCGACCAGCCGATTGTCGTCCCGCTTGACCCGCTTAGTTCCCGCGCTGTACCTCTCAACGATACCTCTTGACAGGCGCGGGAAAAACGGATAAATTACGACCTCTTAATGGAGGGAAAATGGACCCTTGACGCGATGTACCAGATGGTTTCGACTGTGGCGAAGGATCTGGACGGAGACGACGCGATGTCCACGAGAAAGGATCTTTACGGATGGTGCATGCAGATCTTTGTTCTGCAGCAGACTGCTCGGAGATTTCCGCAATCTCCGGGACAAGGAGGACGATTACGGCATCATTTGTATTCCTCCCCTCGAAGAGAATACGGACGTGATGGTTTGTGTCCAGAATCCCTGCGCGATCCCTGTCCCCTCAGACTGTGAGGACGACGAGCGTCTGGGAACTCTCATCGAAGCTCTTGCCGTCGATACCTGCGACAATATCCTCGACGTGTATATCCACCGTTCGGTGATCGGAAAAGGTCTGTGTGACGAACAGAGTGCGGAACTTCTGCTCATACTATATTCCTTCTATAAAGCTGTCTTCATGGGTTTTGATCGCTCTCCGTAGAATGCGAACGACGGGGTGGGAATACCATATATCCAAACATGACTCGGGCCATCCCACCCCCGAGAATCCCCTTCGGGAATTCTCGCTACCGTCAGCCGTAACATAATACCATATATCCAAACATGACTTCATCCATCAATTCTCGCTGACGTCAGCCGAAACATGTGAGCTCGCGAAGGATAACCCTGATATGGTTGGATGACTATATTGGTGTGTCAAGGCATCAACTTCACATTGTTGATGTAGCCTGTCCCTATCCTTTTCAGAAGTTCTTGCCGCTGAACTTGTTCAGCAGGGCTTCATTTCGGGGAAGCCGCGTAACCCCTTAGAAGGGATTTAGTATAAGAAACGTCCTTGACAACAGGATGTTTGTATGCTATCATAAAATCACGGCACAGGATGAAGACCGGCGCACCTTTGGGAACAGGAGAGAAAAGGGAGGGTGTATATGGAAGACGTTCGGGCATTCAAAATCATCGAGGCGGCGGGAGACGGCTGCACGGACGACGCGGCGGCGTTTCAATCCGCGCTGGATCAGGGCGGCGGGTGGCGGATCCCGGCTGGACGGTATCGGATCGGATCCCCGCTGAAAGTGAGATCCGGCACGCATCTTTCAGCGGATCAGGACGCCGTGATCCGGCTGGGCGACGGAGCGCTCAGAGGACGGGGAGACTATCTCCTTTCCGGTACCGGCGTACACGACGTCACGATCGAGGGCGGCACATGGGACGGCAACGCGCCGGGAAATCCCAGAGACCCGGATATGTTCGCGCCGGACGCTTTTCAGGGATGTATGTTCAGCTTCCGGGACGCAAAGCGGCTGATGCTTCGGAACATGACGTGGCGGGATCCCGAGACTTTCTATCTATGCCTCTGCGAGACGTCGGATTTTCTCGTTGAGGATATCGTGTTCGACAGCCCGCACCTGCGCCCGAATCAGGACGGGATCCACATGGCGGGATTCTGCGAGCACGGCGTCATCCGGCGTCTCACCGGCAGAAACGGTTCCCCCAACGACGACGTCATCGCGATCAATGCGGACGACTGCCATACGCGCATCGGCAATCAGGAAACGGTCAACGGCCCTATCCGGGATCTGACGGTGGAGGACGTCTCGGCGGAACGGTGCCATACGTTCGTCAGGATCGCTTCCATCTGGTCCGAGGTGTCGGATATCCGGATCCGGAATCTGCGGGGACGGTTCGAGGCGTGGGGCCTCAATATGGATGCGCTCCGCTACTGCCGGGTGCCCCTGGTCTCCCCGGATTCCCCGGAATACAGGGAGGGCGTGGGCCATGTGCGCGACGTTGTCCTGTCCGATCTGCACATCAGCCGGACGGATGAAAACAACGATAACCCCCTGCTCTGTCTGGAGACCGACGCGGACAATCTGACCGTCGAGAACCTGACCACGGAGAGCGGCTGCCCGGCCTTCCTCATGCGGAACACGGGACGCTGCCGTCTGACCCTGGAAGGAGCGGAGCATATCGAGTCCCTTTCATGTTCCGGCGGCGCCGAGGTGAACGGAGACAGCATCGTCAAGCCCGTCGGCGGGGAAGTGCGGCTGAACCGCGGCGGCTTCCGCAGATTGCATATTACCCGGGAGGACTGATCTCTTTCGGGGATCGAAGTACGAAAGAAAACCTGCTGTGCATTATAAAGGAGGCGGCTTATGAAGCGTTTTTCCAAAGCGATGGCCCTGTTCCTCGCATCATGCCTGCTGTTTGCCGGATGTTCGGAATCCGGGGCGGGGGGAGAAGAAACGGATGCTTCCGAACCCGCGGCGCCTGCCCAGGCCGAGGCTGGATCCGCCGAAACGGAACCTGCTCCCGAACCCTCCTATCTCGACACCCTGGAGGTGAGGGACTTCGGCGGCGGGACCTTCACGATCATCGCGCAGAGCACCGAGTCCCGTCCGAATTTCTACATGGAGGAGAAGGACGGGGATGTGATGAACGACGCGGTCCGGGACCGGGATCTGTATACGGAGGACCGGCTCAATATCACGCTGGAATGCGTCGGTCTGGACAACCGCGACCAGGTGGCGAAGGACGTTCAGAACGTGATCCAGGCGGGCGACGAAGCCTACCATCTGGTTTTCAACTCCCTGTCCGCGGGGATCAACACCCTGACCACGGGCGGATTCCTTCTGGACCTGACCTCCCTGCCGTATCTGCTGCTGAATTCCTCTCACTGGAATGAATCCATGGCGAAGAATATGCGCTTCTACGGCAAGCAGTATTTCACCACCGGCCCCATTTCCCTGTCCTACTTTATCACCCCCACCGTGATGGTGTATAACAAGCGGCTGGCGGAGGACTTCGGGATCACGGGACTCAACGACACCGTCCTCGAAGGGAAATGGACCGTCGACCGTCTGGCGGAACTCGCGGCGGCAGTCTCTTCGGACACGGACGGCGACGGCGATATGGACTCCGACGACCTGTGGGGACTCTCCATGGAGGGGACCTTCGGCAATTCGCTGTTTATGGCAGGGGGCCTGAACACCATCGAGGAGACGGACGGCGAATACCGTCTGACGCTGGATTCCGAGGAGGCGGTGAATCTGGTGGATAAATGCGCCTCTCTGTTCGGCGACAGGACGCTGTTCTTCGACTCTCTCAACGGAGATCCCATCAACATTGACATCTTCCGGGAGGGACGGGCCGTATTTCTTGACTGCGCGATCTCGTGGGTCATTACGATGCGGGAAATGGAGGACGATTTCGGCATTCTTCCGCCCCCCAAGTTCACGGAAGAAGTTCCGGCCTATTACACAGCCTGCAACACGTGGCTCCCCTCCGGCGTCGGTGTCCCCATGATCTGTTCCGACCCCGACAGGACCGGGCTAGTGATGGAGACGATGGCGGCGGTTTCGCAGGAACTGCTGACGCCCGCCGTGTACGACGTGACGCTGCAGGGCAAGGTTTCCCGGGATGAGGAGAGCGCGGCGATGCTGGATCTGATCTACGCGAACACGGCGTTCGATCTCAATACCATTCTCGATTTCGGCGGATCCTCCATTCTCCTGCGGGCCTGCGTCCTGGGAGAGCAGGAAAACTACGTCTCCGCCTACGCGAAGATCAAAAAGATCGCCGACAAGAACCTGCAGAAATTCGTGGCCTTCGCAAAAGGGGAGTGAACGGATGGACTCTCTGAAACCGGCGGATCTCCCGCATGTGTTTCCGGACGGCTTCTTGCAGAACAACGGCGCGGACATGGTGATTGCCGCGCCTGTTCAGGCGATGCGCTGAGCATTTGTATGCGGTGGGATCGGGGATGGACTTTTCCCTGTTTATCAGAGTGCCCTCACTCCTCCATCCTCACCCTTTCGCTGAGGGTCTGCCTTCTGTTCATCCGGAAGACGGCGGCGGAAATGATAACGGACAGTGCAAGCTGCACGCCGAGCATGACAGCCGCGGGGACGGGATCGATTATCACATCCGTGTCGAATCCCGCCGAGAGCAGACGGGTCATGAGCGGCAGGCTGACGGCGAGGACTGCGGCGGACACCAGCGCGGAGAGGGCGTTTTCACAGAAATTCATCGTCCCGAGCTGGCGTCCCGTCATGCCGACCGCTTCAAGCAGGGCGTATTCCCGCTGACGGCTCGCGGCGGAGGCCAGTGCGGCGTTGACGATCCCCAGCGCTCCGATGAGGAAGAGCAGTCCCGCAAGGCTGTACCCCACGGCGGAGAGCGAATCGATCTGCCCCCTGATCTCTTCCAGATCGTCGAAGCGGCTGTCGATGTCCATCATGAGGCCCTCCGTGCCGTCCTCCGAATCCGCAGTGTCGATGAAGGCCGCTTCGCCCCATGAAGCGCACAGGTCGGCGAGGGATTCTTTGAGCAGTCCGATCCCGCCCTCCGGCTCGTTCACCAAGAGGGTGCTGACGATTCCGTCCGGATAGAGCGATTCAAAGACGTCGAGGGGCAGGATCAGAAGCTGACTCCCCCACGCGTATTGATATAGATGTGTGGAAAGCCGCCGCGTCACGTCGTAGCTCCACCCTTCCGAGGCAACGACGGAGAAGGTCCGCCCGCCGAGGGTCATGGTGTCGCCGTCGGAGAAGAAGTCCCCCGCCGTATCCTCCCGGTACATCCCGGCTGCTATGACGAAATCTCCCTCCGGGACCGCGTCTGCCGTGGAAAACGTTTCGTTTTTCAGCTGGACCGCGCCGAAGAGATCACGCGGGATACCAAGCACGCAGCAGGTCAGCGTCCCCTTTGCGGCGGCGATCAATTCCCGGTGCATCACGTCGAAATATTCGTTGCCCCATCCCGTCCCGCGCCGGTATTCGATTTCCGCTGAGGCGACGGCTTTCTGTTCATTTGTTGCCGGCACATGATCCACAGCGATGCAGATGGGGTATGTTTTCTCCGCGCCGTCGAGATGGTTCACCGCTTCGCAGAATTCCTCCGTCAGCCCGACGCCGCTGTCGATGGAAATGGACGCATAGCCCATCGTCGGATAGAGCTGATAGTCCGTCGTGCGCAGATCGAAGGCGATGTTTTTCCGCATGACGGCGACGGCGGAAGAGGTCAGCGCGATGAGCAGGGCCGCGAGGGACACCGAGACAGCCGGAACAAGATGCGCGCGGGGATTGCGGAGGATCTCCCGGCGGACAAGTCCAGCTGTGCCCGGCGTTTTCTGGCTTCGGATCCATCTTCGGTCCTCTTTTCCATGCTTTTCCTCTCCCCGAACCGCTTCGACGGGCGTGAGCTTTTTGATCCGGTTTAACGGCCGCACGGCGGAGAAAAGCACGGTCGCGGCGGTGAACACGGCGGCGAGAACAGCCACCCATCCGTCAAACCTGCCCGTTACCCGATCCGTCCCGAAGGAATCCATGAGCGGAACGAGCATCCTCCAGCCGATGAGGTACCCGAGCAGCAGTCCGACGGGGAGGGAGAACAGAAGCAGAAGCCCTGCCTCCGTCCAAATCGCCCGCTTCCGCTGTCTCTCCGTCGTGCCGAGCACCCAGAGAAGTCCCTGCATCTTCATGTCCTGCGTCAGCGCGGCGGAGTACACCCCGACGATCAAAAGCGACGCCGCGCCGAAGATGACGAAGAGGGAGAAAAGAAGCGCAAAGACCGTCGCCGGGTTCAGCTGCTCCTTGAGATTCCCCGCGAGATACGCGGTGTTGACGATCGTTTCGGGGATGTCCCCGCGGATCGCGTCCCGGACGGAATCGACCGCTTTATCGAGCTTCCCCTTGATATTCAGACGATTGTTGAACAGCAGATAGAGCATCATGCCTTCGGCGGGGTTCTCTTTGCCATTCACAACAGCGGCGAGCTCGGACGATCCCGCGCCCTTTTCCGCTTCGTAAAATCCCGTGACGGTAAATTCCCGGGAATACGCCTCCGCGCCGCTGTCCGTCTTCCGCATCAGCCAGAGCGTCACCCCCTCACCTACGGCTCTGTCCGGGAAATGCCTGCGGGAGAGCATGATTTCATCCGCTTTCTCCGGGAATTCCCCTTCGGTCAGAGTGAGAAAGAAGTGCGCCGCCATGTCCCCGCCGGAGAACCCGCCGATCCGGAGGGAAGAGGAAAGAAGCGACTCTTCCGTCTCCGAGGCCGTTCCCATCCCCACGGGCGTCAGGGCGGCGGCTTCCTTCACATAGGACAGGCGTTTCAGCCGCGCGAGGATCATGTCCGCGGACTCCGTGTAGGACGCATAGGAAATCGCGCCGTGGTAATCGTCTCCGCCGAGGAGCGCAAGCGTTCGCTCGTATGCCGTATAGGAAGACGACAGGATCCCGAAAACCGAGGCGTACAGCACAGCAGTGAGCACCACCGCCGCGCAGACGATCACCGACCGCGTCCGGTGATCCCGGATAGCGCGAAATGCGTCGGATAGCAGTCTTTTCATTTCGTCACCACCCCGGAATCCGATACGATCTGCCCGTCCTCCATGCGGATGCGGCGGGAGGCCATCTGCGCCATTTCCTCGCTGTGCGTCACCATGACTATTGTCTGGGAGAGCTCCTCGTTCAGCCGGCAGAGGGTCAGCACCACGTCGAGGGAGGTCTTCGAGTCAAGGTTTCCCGTCGGCTCGTCCGCCAGCACGACGTGGGGCTTTGTGATGAGTGCCCGGGCAATGGCCACCCGCTGCTGCTGACCGCCGGAGAGCTGGTGCGGCATGGCAAAGCGCTTGTCCGCGATCCCGAGGGTGGAAAGCATTGCTTCGACTTCGTCACGGTCCGCCCGGAGACCGTCCAGTCCCAGCGGAAGGGTCACATTCTCCCAGACATTCAGCCGGGGGACCAGATTAAAACTCTGGAACACGAACCCGATGTGCCGCCGCCGGAAGACCGTCAGAGGATCCGGCGCAAGGGTGGAAAGATCAACGTCTTCGATGACGACCTTCCCCTCCGTCGGGACGTCGATCCCGCCGAGCAGGTGTAAGAGTGTCGATTTCCCGCAGCCGCTCGGCCCGACGACCGCCGCGAACTCGCCCCGTGCAATGGTCAGGTCCACCCCGTCGAGGGCGCGGAGCCGGTTTTCGTCCGTGCCGTAGATTTTCGTGAGACGCTTTGTTTCGATCATATCCGATCCGCCTTTCCGTTTTGTAGTCCCAGTATAGCACACGATTCTTACGGGACTGTGACGAAATCTTACAGTTCCGTCACAATCGCCTTTTTCGCTGTCAGGATCGTCTTTCCCCGCTTGCGCCGGAGCCGGAAAACGCGTATAATGATGACGGATAAAAAATCGTGAGGTACGCCATGAAAACGATCCTCATTGTGGAAGACGATCCCATACTCTGCGAGGGGCTGTGCCGGGCGTTGTCCTCGGAAACCCGCCGGACCGTTGGAGCAGGTTCCCTCAGCGAAGCGCGGAAACGGATCTTCGACGCCGACTGCATGATCCTCGACTGCAATCTCCCGGATGGAAACGGTTTTGACTTCTGCCGGGAAGTTCTTCGGACAAGGTTTCTGCCCGTGCTCTTTCTCACGGTCCGGGATTCCGAGGCGGACGAGGTGGCGGGACTCAAAGCGGGCGCGTGCGACTACATGAAGAAACCCTTTTCCCTCATGGTGCTGAAAGAACGGGTCGAAAAACTTCTCAGATACGGGGAGAGCGGCGGGGTGGAATACGAATCGGGGCGATACCGGTTCCGTTTTGATACGCTCGAGTTTTCCGTCCGCGGTCAGGCGGTCTTTCTCTCCGCGTCCGAAGCGAGGCTCCTGTCCGTACTTGTGAAGAACGCCGGAAAGATCGTCAGCCGCAACACCCTGATCGACGCGCTCTGGGACTGCGGCGAGGACGGGATCAGCGAAAACGCCCTCTCCGTGACGGTGAAGCGGCTGCGGGACAAGCTCGGCGGCAGCTCGATCCGCACGATCTACGGTCTCGGGTATCTCTGGAAGGGGGACGACGAATGAAAGCAGTTTTCGCCATCGCGGCGGTTCTTGTACTGTCATTGCTTCTGATATCGGCGAATCAGATTTTCCTCGGCAGTCCGATCCCGACAGCGCTGTATGCTCTGGCAGTCTGCTCGCTGTTCCTCTTCTCCGCGCGGGAAGAAAAGAAAAAACGCGTCCGGCTGATCGAACGGCTGGACGCGCTGTTTGACGGCGGCGAAGCCGATCCCACGGCGGAAAACGAGGAATCCCCCCTCGCCCGAAAGGTTATCCTCGCGCGCAAATCCGCCGAGGTGAGGGAAAAACGGCTGGACGAGGGATACCGGAACCTCTCCTCCCTTGTGTCCGACATCGCGCACCAGTCGAAGACGCCGCTCACCTCCGTCAAAATGTACGCGGAACTGCTCGGCGATTCCGAAGAGGCCGCCGTGATCCGGAATCAGGCGGACAGGCTCGGTTTCCTCTTCGACGCGCTTGTCAAGCTCTCCCGCTGTGAATGCGGCCTGATCGACGAAAACCTCGATCCGGAGCCCGTCCCGGTCGATACGCTCGTCAGCCGGGCGGTTTCGGACGCGCTTCCGAAGGCCGACGCAAAGGAAATGTTCATCCGCGCGGATCTGCCCGAAGGTCTCACGGTGTTCTGCGATCCCGGCTGGACGGCGGAAGCTCTGTTCAATCTCCTGGACAACGCAATCAAGTACAGTCCCAAAAATTCTTCCGTCACGGTGTCCGCCGAAGAGTACGAGACCTTCGTCCGGATCGACGTGCGCGACGAGGGACCGGGCATCCCGGAAGAGGAGTTGCCCGAAATCTGGAAACGGTTTACCAGAGGGACGGAGGCAGCGTCACAGGATGGCGTCGGGATCGGGCTCTACCTCGCGCGGGCCATCGTCACGGCGCAGGGAGGCCGGGCCTTTTGTCAGAACTCCGAGAGAGGCGGCGCGGTTTTTTCACTGGTACTGCCGAAGAAAGACGTGAATCGGCGGAAGAGGAGCGGGAGCGATGGCTGAACGGATCCGGAACTTTTTCCGCTTCAACATTCTCCCCGTTCTGCCGTATCTGAGGAAGAAGAACCGGGGGACGGCGGTGAATCTCTGTATCCTCATCCTGTTCCTCTTTGCCATGAACACGGCGCAGATCGTGCACGAGGCGTCGAAGATCATCGAAGCGGACGCGGCAGGGGGCGAAGAGGTTCATCTGATCTGCCGGAATACGACGTGGGAACAGGCGGATGCGCTGCGCCGAACGGCGAAAACCTTTTCAAAACGCCGGGACGGTTCGTTCCGTATAGAATATATCCGCCAAAGTTCCCGGCTGTATGAAAAGCGGTACAACGTCGGCCTTCGGTTTATTCGGGACAGGGAAAAACGGTATCATGGGGATCTGATTGTGACTTACAACAGCTTCATGCAGAATTACAGTGATTTTCTGCTGGAAGAAGAGGGCGTCACAATCGAACTCACTCCCCTGTATTTCACGGAAGCGAACTATACGTGGGACACGTTCCGCTACCATGTCTCCGATGCCCTGGGTTTTCACGCCGGGGATACGGTCCTCACGGTGCTCGATACCGAAGTCCCGTATTTCGTCAAAACGCCTCTCGGTCTCGATCCGTCAAGACTCAGCGAAGCGACGGTTCACTTTGCCCGTGTTTTCTTCCTCGTTCTTTTGTTCGGTGCGGCGGCTGTAACGGGAATCATTCTCCTCGAACTTCGCGCATATCGACATGATTTTGCCGTGTTCTCGGTATTCGGCGCGGATTACAAGCGGCTGATCCTCTATTTGCAGTACAAAACGGCTTTATTCGCTCTGTTCAGTCAGATCCCCGCCGCGTTTCTATCCTTTGTTGTCGGAATCCTGATATACGGCAGAATCGGACTACGGGTCCCGTCCGGGATCTATCCGGGCTCCGCCGTGATCTCCTTCCTTCTCGTTCTTGTTCTGACCGCAGTCATTCTCAAATACCAGACGACGCGTACCGTGATCCGCCGCCTGACGGACGAGAACAACGAAAGCTGGATCATCTCGCCGCGGAAGGGACATATCTTCTGGGATCCCGGCCGATTCCTGCCCGAAGTTGCGTTCATCAACCTCAAACGCTTTGCGAAGTTCTACGGGGCGCTCGCCCTCCTCTCCACCGTCGCCGCGTTCGGAATGAACGGGGTCAGCCGTCTGAACGTCCCGGCCGGGAGTCCGCCGGAATTTGTCATGACCTTCGGGGACGGGATGGACGTCGAAACCTATGAGGAAGAACTTGCGCCTGAACTGCTTTCCGTCGGTGTGATCCCCTCGGCGTTTCTGCGCGAAACGACCGCTGACACGGGCGTCTTTCTTCTGCTCGATGGCAGACCCGTTTTCTGCGAATTCCGTTCGGCGGGTCTTGCTCTGTACCGGGATCACCCGGAAGCGGAGGAGGTCATCCAATCCGGACGCGCGTTCGTGCTCGCAGACCGGGATGCTCCTGCCGAGATCCTTCTCGCGGTTCCCAGGCAGAGGAAGGACGGCAAAACTCTCCCGTCGAACAGGAAAGAAGCTCTGAAATATTTTCAGGAGAATTTCATCTACGAGGAAATGCGCCTTGACGCTGAATTCCGGGAAGAGGAATCGGATGCGGCAACCGTCTGGCTTCCCCTCGCACAGTACAGAGACCTTTTCGGAATCCGGACGGGGATCCTGTCGGAGCGGCATATCCGCATGGCCGAAGGATACGCCGCCGAAGGGGATTCGCTGTTGTTTGTGCCGTATTGCTCGCGTCTCTGTACGGACGATTTTTCGCTTCGCTGCGTGACTGACACGACGCCCGGCGGGACGATCGAGGGAGATTTCGACAAGGTTTTCACCGAAGGCTTCGTCGCAGTGCGCGGCGATGCGGAAACGATCGCCGGACTGCACGCCGGAGACGAAATCGAGCTGTCGTCCATCGGGCGGGAAAGAGCCGGTTCGAAGGATACCGCCGTTCCTTCTTCGCTGTCCGCAAAGCTGACGAAGTATTCTTACGATTACGAAACCCTGACCGTCTGCGCCGTGGTCGAAGACCGATCGTCGGCCGGACTGGAACTGCTCGCTTCTCCCGCGCTGTACGAAAAACTGACGGGAATACCGATGTTTCTGACCGAATGCCAGATCGACGCGGACGAAGAGCGTGCGGAGGATCCGGAGACCGAAGCCGCACTGGAACGGATCGCGTCGGCGTATTACGAGACGTACTTCAAACACAACCACACTTCCCGAACCGAGAGGATCGCCGTACAGTTCCGCCGTTCTGTCGAAACCGCGATCCTGAAGATCTGCATTCTCGGTGTCTTCCTTCTGATCGGAGCGCAGTCTTTGATTCTCTTCGACGAAAAGCGGAGCGTGGAACGTGCGGTCCTGTGGGCATACGGCGGAACAGGAAAGCAGGTGCGGCTGCTTATGACAGGAGCCCATGCCGTCGGTGTCTTTGGCTGTTTGGGTGTATATTGCCTTATCAGATTGATTGGTTGACTCATGATTCCCGACACGAACGGAGATCTGAGGCACGCCGACCGGCTCTCCGCTGGGAAGTGGCTGCGGCAATCCGGGGATTCTGTGAGAATGTCGAGAAGTAAGTGTTCACCGGAAAAACTAGAATTTCAAAATCATAAAAAAGTCGTTCCGCCCCGGGAGCGACTTTTTTTGTCGGAAGGGGACCGCCTCACATCATAGTCGGGGAGTCATTTTTTGCTGTATTGAGCGATTTCAGGAGAGATACTACACCACCCCGGACGGGGGCAGCAACATCATGGCGGTCATGCTCTCCGCCGGAAACACAGAGCTGATCGGCGCGGTGACGGAGGCTCTCTGCGCGGAAAGCTGGCGTTCCGTCATGCCGGTTTTCATCGATACGATCTCTCGAGCAAGGTTGCCCGCAACCGGGAATCCACGGAGATGATCGATCTGGTGCTCGACAGCATCTACCTCGATTTCCCGTATCTGTACGACGGATTCGCAGGCTGGACCTTCAACCTCTCCGCCTTCCTTGCGCAGAAGGACGCTCTCGCAAGCACCTACGCCAGGCAGGAAAAAATCATCTCAAAATGGTATAAGAAGGTCGTGAATCGTTTCTATGAATGAGAACGGAGAAATGAAGAAACTGGAACTGAACTTTACGGGAACTGCCCGGGCAGCAGTACCGGAGACGCTCTTCGGCTGCAACATCGAGCACACGCGGTCGTGTCTGTTCGGCGGACTGTCCGCACAGATGCTGAGAAACCGGAAATTCACCGGGATCCCGTCCGCGAACTGCGGGTGCGCCGAGGGATGGTATCCGATCGGGAAGCGCGCGCTTTTCCGCTTTGCCGATTCCTATACGCGCCATGACGCGAGCTATCGAAAACCGCGGCAGGATCAGGAGCGCAACGCTCAGTGCGTCGTCAACGTCACGGGAGAGGAATCCGGTATCGGACAGCATGGACTGTATCTGAAAAAAGGCGCGGTTTACGAGCTGGCCGTCGTCGTGAAGGCAAACGACGGAATCACGCTCCGCACCCTCCTGACGGATCGGTATGGGAAAAAACGGTACGCTGAATCGACCGCTGCAGCCATGCCCGGAGACTGGCAGAGGGTGGAGCTCAGGCTGACAAGTTCGGAGGACGATCCGGATGCAGACCTGCGGATTTTCTTCTCGGAGCGGGGTTCGGTTACCTTCGGGGCGGTTTCCCTGATGCGGGAAGGCCATTTCCGCGGGATGCGCCGGGACGTGATCGACTGCTTCCGGGAGATGGGCGTCCGGGTCCTCCGCTGGCCGGGCGGGAACTTCGCCGGGGATTACAACTGGATGGACGGCCTTCTTCCGCGGGATATGCGCGCGCCTCTTCTGTCCTCTCACAAAAAGACCAACGCGCATACGATGGGTTACGATGACAACGATATCGCAACGGATGACTTTATCGCCCTCTGCTGTGAGGTCGGAGCGGAGCCCTTCATCACGATCAACCCGACATGGGACACGCCTGCCGAGAGCGGGGCATGGGTCGAATACTGCAACGGGGACGGCTCGACTCCCTTCGGACATATCCGGGCGGAACACGGTCATGAAGAACCTTACAACGTGCGCCTCTGGTCCCTCGGAAACGAGTTCGGCCACGGACACATGGAAGGCGCGAACACGCCGGAGAGCTACGCCCGCCTCGCCGCGGAGCACGGGAAACGGATGATCGCCGCGTCCCCCGATCTGCCGCTGGAGCTCTGTTCCTCCGGTCCCTATCCAAACGAGCAGTGGGTCGAGAGAAGCGCAAGGCCTCTTGCCTCCGTCGCCCGGACCGTTTCCCAGCATTTCTATGGGTATGCCCCGCAATATACCGGAGCCGGCTCCGACCGGGAAGAATACCTGCATTCGCTCTCGTCGGTGGAAAAGGTGCGCCGTCTGATCCGGGAGCTTCACCGCCAGCTCGCAACGGTGAAGGAAGACGTCCTCGTGGATCAGGATCTGCTTGTGTTCGTGGATCTTGCCGAAGGGCTGAGCCACCGTCAGACAATGTCCGCGGACACGCCGCTCTCGATATCCTTCGACGAATGGAACGTATGGAATGCGTGGTACCGGCCGTCAAGCATTTCCGACGGTATCTATACCGCGCTGTTCCTTCACATGCTGATGGAGGAATCCGGCCCCTGTTCCGTCTCGATTGCCTGCCATTTCCAGGCGGTGAACGAGGGCCTGATTTCCGTCACGCCGGAGGAAGGGGCAAAACTCGCCGCGCAGGGACAGATCTTCCGCGCCATGTCAAATCACGCGGGCGGGAAACTCCTTTCGATTTCTCCAAACGCTGCGGTTACGGAGGGAAAGGACGGCACGGTCACGGCGACGGTCGTCAACGATTCGTGGGACGAGGAATTGACCGTCGTTCTGCCGGGATCCTGTGACTGCTCCGAGGGAAAACTTTACCCAGGTGAATCGGTTCTGCCTCCGTCGCGGTTTGAAGAATCGGATATACGGGAGGAAGCCCGCTCAGGGAAAATCGTTCTCCCGCCGCACAGTGTTCTGCTTCTGCGTACCAAACATGGAAGCAGCGTTTGATGGTTTACCCATCCCACAGGTGCACGGCGCAGCCTGACCCTCTCAAACGGGAATGTTGGAAAGTAAGCATTCACCGCCGAAACAAGGTTTATATCTCTCGCAGAAAAGTCGTTCCTCCGGGAGCGGCTTTTTCTCACGGTGAAGCGGCTCTCCCCTGTTGACCGGAAGGGCGGGGAAGTGATCTTTCAAGAGAATTCAGATTTGTTAAACTCAAAGGGACCCTGCGCGGTTTCATAACTGTCGGAACTTTTTCGCGGAAGGGCCATCTCAGCCGGGGAAGTCATGCTTTGGAAAAACCGCCATATTTTATTGACTTTCCGTCTTGAGCGATGTATAATAATGACAAAACATGCTCTGACAGAAAGGACGGCGGTGCGTGCCATGACGGTTTTCTCATATCCGGATTTTGCTCTTGAGCTGGAGGATCCTGTCGTTGTCGGGCAGGGGGGAACCTACGAAGACCTCGGATGGGGACCCTGGCAGTTTCCGTCCCTGTGTCTGACCGAACGCGGCCATGTTCTCTGCACCTGGGCGAGAGGAGAAGATACCATCGAAGGCTACGAGGATTCCGTCGGCGGGGATCTCTCCGGAGCCGTTTCGGAGGACGGGGGCCGGACATGGAGGCGAAGGACTTCCGATGACCGGGCGCTCGGAGTTCCCCTGGCGGACGGGAAGGAGTATTTCAAGCCCGCCGCGAAGAACGCGTATCCCGCGGGATGGCTCGGGAAATACGCGCCGGCCTATCGCTCGCCGGACGGAGGGATCGCCCTTTACCGGGCCGATGAGATCGCCGAGTACGCAATGACGGTTCCCGCGAAAGAATATGATCCCTCAACCGGAGAGACGCAGGAATTCGAGAGCCGGATCAACTGGCCCCACGCCGCGGTGCAGGTCCTGCGTTCACGGGAACGTGAGCTTGTCTATCCGCTGGACTCCCTCATGGGGATCATGGGTCAGGCGGTTCCGGACACGGACGGACACCTGCTCTTCGCCACCTACGCGCACGGTTTCAGCGCGGCGACGGGAGAACTGTCCGTTCCGGACAAATACAATACCTACGTCTTCCGCAGCGGCGACGGAGGCCGGATCTGGGACTGGCTTTCCGAGGTCCTGACCACACCGGACTGCGTTCCCGACCTACCGGGAGCGGAGGGATTCTGCGAGCCGAATCTGGCGCGGATGCCGGACGGTTCCTGGGTCATGCTCCTCCGGATGGGTTCGGGGTGCCCGAGCTGGCTGGTCCGCTCGACGGATGACTGCAGGACATGGTCGAAGCCGGTCCACTTTGACAAGTGCGGCGTACTCCCGCAGCTCCGGGTCCTCGGATGCGGCGTCAGCCTGGCGGGATACGGGCGTCCGGGCGTCTTTCTCCGGGCGAGCAGCGATCCTTCGGGCCTGAAATGGGAAAATCCCATAGATCTCGGGCCGGAGAGCTCGTGCTGCTATACGGCGATTTTGCCGCTGGACGACACCCACGCCCTGTTCGGGTATTCCGATTTCCGGTATCCGGGCCCGGACGGAACCCTTCGCAAGACCATCCTCGTCAGACGCGTCGCCGTCCGGATCTGATACTAAATCCCTTCTAAGGGGTTACGCGGCTTCTTGAAAGAAGCCTGGCAAGAACTTCTGAAAAGGATAGGGACAGGCTACATCAATAATGTGAA
>CACZNC010000063.1 GCA_902782445.1 uncultured Ruminococcus sp. | reverse complement strand
TACGTTATTGGTCTAGCCTGTCCTTTTCCCATTTCAGAAGTTCTTGCCAGGCTTCTTTCAAGAAGCCGCGTTTTCCCTTTTAGTTTGAGATTAGTATGAAACGCCGCCGGACGCTCTTGACTTTCGGCGCCAAATCTGATACACTGTAAACCGAACGATTCCACAACATCAAAGGAGTATCAACGCCATGCATGAAATGAAGTCCTTCAAAAAGCGCTTCGTGATCGTCTCCGGCCCCGTCTGCAGCGGGAAGACGACCCTCGCGCTGAATATCGCCCACAATCAGGGAAGCTGCTACTACTTCGACAAGGACGATCTCGTACCGACCTCGAATTCCACCTTCGACGCCGTGAACCAGCTCGTGCCGGAGTCCGTGGAGATCCCCTATTCCCGGGACACCCTCGAAAAGCGGGACCGTCACTCCCCGTTCTTCAAGGCGTTCATCCGCAACCCCGAATACGACTCCACCCGCGACATCCTCATCAAAGGTTTGCAGTTCAACGATTTTGTGATCGTGAACGCGCCCTACACCTCCGAACTGAAAAAGGAAGCCGCCGGCGACTGCCCCGCCTTCGACGAGTTCCGCCGCTTCTTCGACAAGGAAGAGTGCGAATTTGTGGTCGTCTTCGTGCACATCTCGAAGGACGAGCTGAAGAGACGCCTGCTCAACCGTCTGGAGAAGGATCCCCAGGCGGCGGCCCGCGACAAGAACGTCTACACCGACCTCGACGCCTATGTCGCCGCGGAGAACGTCACGCCCCCGGATCTCACCCTCGGGAAGAACGTCGACCGTCTGTTCGTCTTCGACGCCGACACCGACGAGCTCCGTGACGCGTCTTACGTCCGGCTGATGAAGGAACTCGGGATCGAAAACTACGAGCCCTACAACCGGAAGATCGAAGTCAACAGAGTCTGAGGCTGTCCGAATCGGGATTTTGTTTTGCGTGGGATCTGAGGGCGTATGATCCGGAAAAGGATTCTGCGTCGGACGCGCGTTTCTGTATCGAAAACTGCCGTTGCATCCTCGCGCGCATTTACAGATTCAAACCCGTATGCAGACCGAACCATAAGAACAAAAACCGTCAGGGCCGAACCCGATAGTTCACTCTGGCGGCTATTTGTTTCACGTGGAACAATTCTTAATTCTTCATTCTGAATTCTGAATTCACTCCTCATTCCCCCCTCCTAATTCCACATTCCCCCTTGCATAGTCCGCCCTTTTGTGGTATCATACTTCCATACGGAAAAATCAAGACGAAAAGAGGACGATTCATGAAAGTCGCCGTCATTACGGGCGCGTCCGCCGGGCTGGGGAAGGAATTCCTCAAAGCCCTGCCCGAAGCCTGCCCGGAAATCGAAGAATACTGGCTGATCTCCCGGAACAGGGAAAAGCTCCTCGACGCCGCCCGTCTCGTGCCGAAGCAGTGCCGCGTCTTCCCGCTGGATCTGACGAAGGACGAGAGCTACGGCAAACTCTCCCGGTATCTCGCGGAGTTCAAGCCCGAGATCTCCCTGCTCATCAACAATTCCGGCTGCGGCTTCCTCGGGGACGTGGGGGAAGGGGACCTCGCCCGGCAGGTACAGATGGTGGACCTCAACCTCAAGGGCCTCACCGCCGTCACCCACCTCTGCATCCCCTATATCCCCCGGGGCGGGCGGATTATCAACATTTCCTCCATCGCGTCCTTCTGCCCCAACGCCCGGATGACCGTCTATTCCGCCACGAAATCCTACGTCACCGCCTTCACCTTCGGCATCGCGGAGGAACTCCGGGCGAAGGGGATCACCGCCACCGCCGTCTGCCCGGGCCCGATGGACACCGATTTCATCGTCGCGGGCGGCATCAAGGGGAATTCGAAGACCTTCGAACTCCTCCCCTACTGCGATCCCGCCGCCGTGGCGAAAGGAGCCCTCGCCGCCTCCGCCCGGGGACAGACCGTCTACACCCCCCGCGTGTTCTACAAATTCTACCGCCTCCTCGCCAAGATCGCCCCGACGAAGCTGATGATGAAAGCCTCCAGAACGTGAGAAAGTTGTTAGTTGAAAGAGGCTAGTGGTTAGTAGAGGACGAGTGAGGAGTGAATTCAGAATTATGAATTAAGAATTGTTTCACGTGAAACAACACCTCTAAAACCCTTGTTATTCTTCACTTGCGCGGGGAAGGACTTTCAGGTCCCGCCGCACGGAAACGCGACAACGCCGAATGCGCGCCTGAATTTCTGCCGCAAGGCTAGCACGACTGCGTCGGTGCGCAGGATATTATCCTGCGCATGTTTCGACTGCACGACCGGCGATCAAGCGCGGTTGACTCCATGTTCAGGCTCGTCCGACCTGAATCTGACCAAGCCCGCGGGGATCGCTCTGTGTTTCAGCTTCAAAACCGCGCGTCCCTTCCATCCCAGCGAAGCGCTCCCATCCAAAAAACACAAATCCCGCACCGCATCCCATTCTGCCGCGGATCACCTTCTCCGCGGCGGACTTTATCCCGTATCCCACGATATAAACGGATATACCGAATTTATCCCGAAAGGAAATCACATACTTTATGGACAACAGACAGGACCGGATCCTCGCTCAGGTGGCGGGGAATCCCATTATGGAAAGCGATCTCAACGAAGCCATCGCCGGGATGGGACAGAGAGCGCAGGCTTACAACAACCCGCAGGGACGGGCCGTTCTGCTCGACCAGCTTATCGCACGGCGGCTCTTCCTCCTCGACGCGCAGAAGAACCTGATGGAGCGGGAACCGGCGTTCAAGGAACAGCTCAAGCGGGTGAAGGACGACATGCTCACCCAGTACGCCATCCAGAAGGCGGTGGAGCGGGTCCGGGTCACGGAAGAGGAGACGAAGAAGTTCTACGACGAGAATCCCGACCAGTTCGACGCGGGGCTGACCTTCAACGCGAGCCACATCCTCGTGGACAGCGAGGAGAAGGCGAAAGAGATCCGCGAAAAGATCGCAGCCGGCGAGATCTCCTTCGAAGACGCGGCGAAAAAGGAATCCAGCTGTCCGTCCCGGGCCCAGGGCGGGGAACTCGGCGACTTCGGCCACGGCCAGATGGTTCCGGAATTCGAGGCGGCCTGCGAGGCGATGGAGCCGGGAGAACTGTCGGAACCCGTGCAGACCCAGTTCGGCTGGCACGTCATCCGGCTCAACAAGAAGGAAGAGGGCGGCACTGTCTCCTACGCCGAAGCGAAGCAGGAGATCGTCCGGGCCCTGACCGCCGAAAAGCAGCAGGCCGCGTACCAGAGCCGGGTCAATCAGCTGAAACTGCTGTTCCCGGTGGATAAATTCTGAGCGTTTGGCTTGTCCGCTGAGGATCGGGGGATTTCCGTTTCGGAATGAAGGTCGGCGCGGGATTTTTCGTTGTATGGTATGGAAAAGGATTCGGCGTCAGGACGCGTGTTCGTTCAGCCGGATCATTCAGCTAACCTCGCGCGTTGTTTCAGATTCAACCCGGACGAGCCGGAACATGGCGTCAACCCCGCGCGGTCTTTGTTCGTGCAGTCAAAACATGCGCAGGATAAATCCTGCGGGCTCCGCCGGAGATTCAGTCGCGCATGGAAAAGGGGCTTGGCCGTTTCGTTCCCGCGCATTGTCCAAGTAAAACAAAATCCGTCAGAGAAGAACTTCATGTTCCGCCCTGACGGTTTTTGATTATGCGGTTCGGGCCGCATGTTTGTCTGAATCTATAACCGTGCGCGAGGACAAAGAAACAGTTTTCGATTCAGCCGTGCGCGTCCCGTGCAAATGCGCGCCTGAAACGCTGGCGAAGCCCGCAGAACTTGTTCTGCGCATGTTTCAGCTGTCCGGGCAGAGACCGCGCGGGGATGTCTCCATGTTCAGCCCGTCAAATCTGAAATCTGTTCAACCGCGCGGGGACGAGGTCCATTTTTCGGCAAAAGAGCCGCGCGCCTTGTGCCCACTCCTCTTCCAAACCATAAAACCGCAAATCCCGCGTCGCACGTTATTCCGATGCGGACTGTGCACCGGTCAGATCATGTCATTCCACCGCCGGACTCTCCCCCGCCTCAAACGAAACGGCAATTCAAAAAAGACGGTTCACGGTGAAAACACGGTCTCCACCACTTTCCCGCACCCCTCGGGGGAGTACAGCCACCGGTCGATGTGCTTCCGCGCCAGCATGTTTTCGGCGTACCGGCCGGGGGAGACGCCCGCGGGTTCCCCCACCTCGATCAGCACCAGCTTGATCTTCATCCGCTCCGGCAGGATGCTCTTGATGTAGACGGAACAGCGGTGTCCGGGGAGGGCTTCCGCGCTCGCTTCGGCCAGTCCCGCCAGATTCGGCGCCAGTTCCACGAACACCCCGTAGTCCTCGGCGGAGCGCACGATCCCGCGGACCGTCTGACCGGCGGAGAAAGGCGCGGCGTTTTCCTCCCAGGTCCCCAGCAGTTCCCGGTGCGTGAGGTAGATCCGCCCCTCCTCCGTCAGCGAGAGCACCGCCGCCCGGATCCGCTCCCCCACCCGGAACCGGTCCGCCGGATGGGACACCCGGGATACCGACACCCGGTCCACCGGAAGAAGGGCCACCGTCCCCGCCCCCACGTCGCAGAAGGCCCCGAAGGGTTCGAGATGCGTCACCCGCGCCGGGATCAGGTCTCCCGGGGTGAGCGCGGAGATCCACCTCTCCCGGGCCTCTCTCTGGACCTCCCGCCGGGAACAGAGGGCGACCCTCCCCCGCGGCGTGTCCCGGAAGCCCGTCACCCGGAACTGCACCGGCCTGCCCACCCGGGTGATGACGGCGATGTCCCGGGGCTCCTCCCCGTCCGGCGTGTAAACGGCCTCCCCCCGGGGAATGATCCCCCTCATGCCGTCCGGGAGCTCGAGGGTCAACTCCATCGTCTGGCAGTCGCAGAGGACGCAGGGGGCCTCGAGGATCTCCCCCCGCTGTGCCGCCGCCTCGAAGGACTCCCGGCTCTCCATCGCCGCCCGGTTCTCCGGCGTGAATCTCAGCTCCCCCTCCGGCAGAAAACGCGCCCCGCTTATCCCCTCCCGATCCGCCGGACGCAGCCCGGTGACGGCGGGACCCCGCTCCAGCTCTTCCATTGTGTTTCCCCGCATTTTTTCCGCTCCTCCGTCTTGGATTTGCTCCACCCTATGCGCGGCCGGGCCGGGATATGCCGGGAATCTCCGCCGGATTAAAGGGGGATGAGGGGAAGATTAGATTTCACGTTTTTTTCATAAAATCGTCAGAAAGTTCTTGCAATCCTCCGCATAGTATGATACAATAACGACAGATAAGCACGGGAGTTCCGGTTTTGACCCGTGGATATTGTCTGAATCACATCAAAGGGAGGTACCCCACATGAAGTTTTGCCCGAACTGCCATCTGACATACGATGACACCGCCAATGTCTGCGGCCAGTGCGGAGGTCCGCTGCAGGTCATTCCCCAGCAGGTTCCCCAGGCTCAGCCGGCGTATGATCCCACCGATCACACCGCCGAATTCAACCCGCGGGACATTTCCGACAACAAGGTCTTCGCGATGCTCCCGTATCTGATGAGCTTCATCGGCGTCATCATCGCGCTTCTCGCCGCGCCGTCCTCGCCGTACACGATGTTCCACGTCCGCCAGGGCCTGAAGATCAGCGTCACCTCGATCCTCGTGACCATCGTCGGCGCGATCATCCCGTTCCTCGGCTGGATCGCCGCCGGTATCTGCGCCATCGTCATTCTCGTGGTGGAGATCATCTGCTTCTTCCGCGTCTGCAAGGGCCAGGCGAAGGAGCCCCCGATCATCAAGAACCTCGGCTTCCTGAAATAATCCCCCGCACAATACAACAGTCCCGGATCTCAAAAGGTCCGGGACATTTTTGCATATTACACTCTGTCGGTTCAATCCGCCGGAGCAAGTTTTCTGATACGCTCGACGCAAGAGAGAAACCGCGGTTCTTCACGGATCGGATCGAACCATTCCCAGCCGTCTCTTTCAAGGAGCGGGGTCAGCTTCACCACTACCCAGTCTTCCGTGGAACAGTCGCCGCGCCGATACACAACCCGCTTCAACGGAATTTGATACCCGATATCGAGCTTTTCTCCGCCGTCGTCCTGCGGAAGGATCGAACAGCTGAAACTGTCCAGAGAAGGACATTCATAGGTGAGCTCCGTACCGACGGGAAGCGCGGCGAAGTTCTCGATCAGAGTGACGGTGTCTTCCAGAACGGAAAGGGCTTCTTCCTTTCTGCCGCTGGACGCAAGCGCGCAGGACAGACGGTATCCGAGAAGGTATTTCTGCTCGAACCACAGATCCGGCACGGGGTTCAAAAGCGATCCGCCGCTGTAATCCGTCAGAAGGTTCAAAATTTCGAGCGACTTCCTCTGAGCCCACGCGCTGTCGGATGCGGAAGCATGATAGTTTTTCCGAAGCCTCTCAAAGAAAATCTCAAGAAGGTCATCATGCAGCATGACCTGCCGGGTTGATTCATAGCCTTCCCACTCTTCCCGTACAAGGTACCGTTCATTGAGAAGAGCGTTCCTCGTCATGTCGATATTTTCGGAAGAATACCGATCGAGAAGGCCGGGCAGGTCTTCGTCAGGCGCGGATCTGAAAAGCGCGTATACGAGAACGTTTTCATCGTTTCGTTTTGCCGAGAACCCGCGATTTGTATTGGGGAGGGCGAGAAACTGTTCCGTCAGGGCTTTCTGTTCCTCGTAAAACTCCGGGAAATCCGACATCGCATAGGCAAGCGTCCAGAGCACGTCGGGATCCTTCGGGAAATCCCGCCGCATCCCGCGCAGAAGGTCCAGACGCTCGCGGGCCTTTCCTGCCTTTTCAGCCTCGTTCACGGTGCGCCATGCTTCGCTGAGTTTTTCGTCCCGAACCGCCCCGGTCAGTCCCATGAGGTCGTCCGCGGAGATGCCGAAGAAGACGGCGATATCCGGGATCAGTTCGATATCCGGGTAGTTCGTGCCGCTTTCCCAACGGCTGACGGACTGAAACGAAACGCCGAGCGCGTCCGCAAGCTGTTCCTGCGTCATGTCCTTTTCAAGGCGCAGACGCCGGATGGTGTTGCCGATATAAAGTTTCATCCTGTTTAATTCTCCCTGTTTTGAAATAGTTCAGCCGCGCAGCTTACGGTTTTATCCTACCATACTTCTGCCCGGCTGTCTACATCCTGTTTCGGGAGAATAATTCCCGTTCCGCGTGAACTTATAGTTCCATCATACGGCGTAGATCGTGAAGCAAAACCATTCCGAATTCCTCATGAACGCTGACGGCTCTACTAGCCACTAACGACTAGCCACTCCTCCCTCCTCACTCTCCCTCCGCTCCCGCCAGCACATGCAGATTCCGGATCTCCGCGTCCCGGATCTCCGCGTTCACGGCGTAGGCGGCCTCTTCGGGATCGTCCCCCGCCCAGTCCCCGGCGAGCCCGTCTTCCCGGACCGCCGAGAGGATCAGGGCTGACGCGTCGGCGATCACCGCATTTTTGGTCTTCGCGTCCTCCGGGCCGTTCCCCGTCGTCATGAGGAATTCGAGGGAGTCCGCCAGATCCCCCAGCCGTCCGAGCTCCCGCATGGCGCGGAACTGCCATTTGTAATAGGGCCGGTATCTCCGGTTCAAGAGGAACACCGCCCCCATAGCAGCCCGGACGAATCCGAAGACGGCGAGCTGGGCCCCGGCCTCCTCCCCGTGGGACAGGATCCGCGGATAGTTATAGATCCCCGCCTGCTTCATCAGAAGGAGCGCGCCTGCCAGCTTTTTCAGGCGGATGTCCTCGGGGTAGAAGGCGAGGCGGCGGCGGATCTCTGTGACCTCCCCGAAGGGATCCGCGAAGATCTCCCCGTTCACCGCTTCGGCCAGGGCGTGTTCCGGGAGGGTCAGCCAGTCCCGCGCCGTGAGCCTGCCGTCGGGAGAGCCGCATTTCGAGGCGAAAAACTCCTCCGTCCGCAAAGGGCCCCGCCGTCTCCCGCCCACCGGATTCATCCGGGACCGGCTGAGACCCTCGAATTCCCGGGGGAGCGCGTCGTAAGCCCGTTCCAGCAGAAAGGCGTCCCTCCGGCTGACGAGCCCCGATTTCTCCGAGGGCAGAAAGAGCACGAAGCCCGGCTCGAAATCGTGGTCCCGGCTCACCTCGTCGTCGTAGCCGAAGCACTCCGATCCGCTTCCCGCGAGACCGACCGCAAGAAAGTCCCGGATCCCGGGGAAGCTCTCGAGCATCGGGATCCCGAATTCCTCGAAATACCGCCAGGACAGCGCGAGGCCGTAGCCGGTCTTTTTCTTTTCGTCCTCCGCCATCGGATCCGCCTCCTTTCTTCCCGTCTTTTCTTTCGCGCAGGGCCGTCAGCTTTTCCGGATCTCCTCCGCCCGCCGACGCAGATCCTTCGCGTAGAGGAACCAGCCGTACCAGTCGAACACCGGAGCGCATTTTTCGCAGACGAAGGCGTAGTTCCCCCCGCGGTCCGCATCCGGCACCGAGTCGAGCAGATCCCGCGCCGTTTCGAGGTATTCCGAGACGGTCCGCTCCTCGTCCTCCGTGAATTCCGGGAGTTCGGATCCGTTCTTGTGCCGTTTTTCCGCTGCGAGCAGATCCGCCAGATTGAGCCAAGTCACCGCCCGTTCGGGTTCGCTCCCTTCGAGGGTCTCCATCACCGCGAGCGCGAGCCGGAAGAGATCCCCCGCCTCGGAGAAGCGTCCGCAGTCCGAGAGCGCGAGGGCATAGTTGTTGTAGAGGGACCCGAGCCGGAATTTGTCCGCCCGTTTCTGTTCGATCGCCAGCGGTTCACCGGCCTGCCGCGCCGATTCGAGGATCGCCCGGGCCTTTTCGAAGAGGGGGAGCCCGTCCACCGCCAGTCCGAAGGCCTTCATCGCCGTCGCCGCGTTCACGTAAGCCGTCGCCGCCCCTGCCGAGGAGCCGATCCCCATCCGATCGACCAGCGCGAGGGTCTTCTCCGCTTCTTCGAGGGCGTCGTCCCGTTTCCCGAGCTTGCGGAAGAGCCCGACCCGTTCGTTCCGGATCAGGAATTCCCCTTTCAGGTCCCGTCCGGCCAGCGCTTCGTCCAGCCAGTAGGCGAGGAGCCGCTCCGCCGAGGCCGTGTCCCCCCGGTCGAGAAATCCGTCCAGCCGGGCGAGGATCCGGTCTTCGGGGATCCGCCGGACGGGGGGCTCTTTTTCGTATTGCTCCGTGCAGAAGGGGCAGGCGGGATCGGTGTAGTCCTCCGGATTAAGTTTGAATCTGGATTCCGGCATGGGAAGAGCCTCGCTTTCGGAAGTGGTTCTGAGTGTATTGTACATGAAGGATGGGAGAATGTCAATGAGGAATGAGGAAATGATAATGGCTAGTGGTTAGCAGATAGCGGTTAGCAGATCGGGGTGGCTGTTTCGGGGTGGAGTGCGGTGCGGGATTTTGGTTTTTTTTGTATGGGAGCGCTCCCATCCCAAAAAACTCTAATCCCGCACTTTCCCCGCCCCGCCGCGGAATTCCGCCGAAAAAAGTTCAAGCAAGTTTACCGAAATTTTCGGAGATTTCCTGTGTAAAAAGGACATTGCTTTCCCGGGGGAAATCTGCTATAATATCATTCGCCGTGTTGAAAACGGCCCAAAATCGGCGGATTCAAAGAGGTGCGCTCATGAAACTCCACGGATTGCAGAAGCTGACCCTGCTGGACTTCCCGGGACACGTGGCCTGTACGGTCTTCACGCCGGGGTGCAATCTCCGCTGTCCCTTCTGTCACAACGCTCTCTTGGTGACGGACCTGCGGGCGGAGGACGAGATCCCCCTCGATGAGTTTTTCTCCTTCCTCGAAAAGCGGAAGGGACTGCTCGACGGCGTCGCGGTCACGGGGGGAGAACCCCTTCTGCAGCCGGATCTCGGCGATTTCCTCCTCCGGGTCCGCTCCCTCGGATACGCCGTCAAGCTCGACACCAACGGCTGTTTCCCCGACCGTCTTTCGGCCCTCATCGACGCCGGGCTGATCGACTACGCCGCGATGGACTTCAAGAACGCCCCCGCGAAATACCCCGAGACCGTCGGGATCCCGGGATTCGACCCCGCCCCCGTCCTCGAAAGCGCGCGGATCCTCGTCTCCTCCGGCGTCCCCTGCGAATTCCGCACCACCGCCGTGAGGGAATTCCACACGGTCCGGGACATCGAGGAGATCGCCCGGATCCTCTCGGGACTGGGAGCGGAGCGTTACTTCGTCCAGTGCTTCAAGGACAGCGGCGGACTGATCGGAAAGGACCTCCACCCCGTTTCCCGGGACGGGCTTTTCGCCATGCGGGACGCCGCCCGGAAATTCCTCCCCGGAACGGAACTGCGCGGGGTAGACTGAGTCCCGGCCAAAAAACCCTATATTTTGTGTTTTTGCCCTTGACAGTTCCCATATTTTGTGTTATACTGTACGCGCTGTCCTCGGAAATCCTTCCGGGATTGGAACTGTTTCCGGCGGACGGACACGGGGAAACCCCCAATCATCATTTGTATCAGCGAGAGGTTTACTCATGTATAAGGTAGAAAAACGGGACGGCAAGATCGTCTCCTTCGATATCGGAAAGATCACCAAAGCCATCACCTCCGCCTTCGAGGCGTGCGAGAGGCAGTACACGCCGGACACCATCGACTTCCTCGCGCTCAAGGTCACGGCCGATTTCGAGCCGAAGATCGAGGGCGGGCTCGTCGGCGTGGAGGACATTCAGGACAGCGTCGAAAGCGTGCTCATCCGGGCGGACTACGACGACGTGGCGAAGGCCTACATCCTGTACCGCCGCCAGCACGCCATGCTGAGACAGGTCTCGAACACCTTCCTCGACTACAAGGACACCGTCGACAAATACCTCAAGATCAACGACTGGCGCGTCAAGGAAAACTCCACCGTCACCTATTCCGTCGGCGGCCTGATCCTCTCCAACTCCGGCGCGATCACCGCCAACTACTGGCTCTCCGAGGTCTATGACAAGGAGATCGCCGAAGCCCACCGCAACTGCGCCCTCCATCTCCACGACCTTTCGATGCTGACGGGCTACTGCGCGGGCTGGTCCCTCAAACAGCTCATTCAGGAAGGGCTCGGCGGCGTCCCCGGCAAGATCTCCTCCGCCCCCGCCAAGCACCTCGCCACCCTCTGCAACCAGATGGTCAACTTCCTCGGCATCATGCAGAACGAATGGGCGGGCGCCCAGGCCTTCTCCTCCTTCGACACCTACCTCGCCCCCTTCGTCAAGTACGACAACCTCTCCTACGACGCCACGAAGAAGTGCATCGAGTCCTTCATCTACGGCGTGAACACCCCCTCCCGCTGGGGCACGCAGGCTCCCTTCTCGAACGTCACCCTCGACTGGGTGGTCCCCGCGGACCTGGCCGAGCTCAACTGCATCATCGGCGGCCAGGAGATGCCCTATAAGTACAAGGACTGCCAGCGCGAGATGGACATGGTGAACAAGGCGTTCATCGAGATCATGATCGAGGGCGACGCCAACGGACGCGGCTTCCAGTACCCGATCCCCACCTACTCCATCACGAAGGACTTCGACTGGAGCGAGACCGAAAACAACAAGCTCTTATTCGAAATGGCCTCGAAATACGGTACGCCCTATTTCTCCAACTACGTCAACAGCGATATGGAGCCCTCGGATGTCCGGTCCATGTGCTGCCGCCTGCGCCTTGACCTCCGGGAACTGCGTAAGAAGACCGGCGGATTCTTCGGCTCCGGCGAATCGACCGGCTCCATCGGCGTCGTCACCATCAACATGCCTCGGATCGCCTACCTCGCTGAGGACAAGGCGGACTTCTTCAAGCGGCTCGACAAGCTGATGGATATCGCGGCCCGCTCCCTGAAGATCAAGCGCACCGTCATCACCGAGCTCATGGAAAACGGGCTCTACCCCTACACCAAACGGTATCTCGGCACCTTCGAGAACCACTTCTCCACCATCGGCCTCGTCGGCATGAACGAAGCCGGCCTCAACGCGAAGTGGCTCCGCAAGGACATGACCCACAAGGAGACCCAGGAATTCACCATCGAGGTCCTCAACCACATGCGGGAACGCCTCTCCGACTATCAGGAGAAGTACGGCGACCTCTACAACCTCGAGGCGACCCCCGCGGAATCCACCGCCTACCGTTTCGCCAAGCACGACAAGGAGCGCTATCCCGATATCATCACCGCCGCCAAGTCCTGCGACGACACCCCGTATTATACCAACTCCTCCCACCTGCCCGTCGGCTACACCGAGGACGTCTTCTCGGCCCTCGACATCCAGGACGAGCTCCAGACCCTCTACACCTCCGGCACCGTCTTCCACGCCTTCCTCGGAGAAAAGCTCCCCGACTGGAAGTCCGCCGCCAACCTGGTGCGCAAGATCGCCGAGAACTACAAACTGCCCTATTACACCCTCTCTCCGACCTATTCCATCTGCCGCAACCACGGCTACCTCGCCGGCGAACAGCCCGTCTGCCCGATCTGCGGCGAGAAGACCGAGGTCAACAGCCGCATCACCGGGTACTACCGTCCCGTGCAGAACTGGAACGACGGCAAGGCCCAGGAATTCAAAGACCGCGTGACCTACGACGTCGGCGCGTCCCACCTCACCCACCGCGGACCCCTGAACGCCGACGGGACGGCCCGGGAAGCGGTCCCCGCCGAAACTCCCGCTCCGAAGCCCGCGCCGGTCAGAGAGATCCCCGCCGATCCGGTTCCCGACGCCGATCCCATCGACGCCGAGCCGATCTTCCCGGCAAAGCAGAACGGTCTGACGCTCTTCGCGACCCGCACCTGCCCGAACTGCAAGGTCGCCTGCGCCGCGATGGATAAGGCCGGGATCGCCTACGAGAAGATCTACGCCGACGAGGATCCCGCTTCCGCCGAGACCTACGGCATCCGTCAGGCCCCGACCCTCGTGGTCCGCGAAGGCGATACCTTCGAGCGTTTCGTCGGCGTCTCCGCCATCAAGCGCAAGCTCGGACTGTGATCCCCCCATAACGATTCCCGCCCCCCTGAATGCCGTTCCCGGATCTTTCAGGGGGACAGCGTTGTGAACAGGAAAGTCAAGCTCGAACAGGTTTTCGATCGCGCCGTTCGGTCTGCATGTCTGTCTGAATCTCAAACTGTGCGCGAAGATACAGAAACAGTTTACGATTCAGCCGTGCGCGTCCCTGTGCCCAATGCGCGCCTGAATCTCCGCCGTAAGGCCGCAGGACTTGTCCTGCGCATGTTTCAGCTGCACGAACAAAGACCGCGCGAGGACGTGGGATAAACTGTCGATTCCAACTGACGGGACGAGCAGTAAGTTTATGCCATACGGCCAAGGGACCCTCGGGAGGGGCCTTCGGCCTGAGATGGTCCCTCCCGGCGCCTGTCCCGCGTAGGGACATAAATTCGAAACGCGCAGCGTTTCATTCCTTATATACCTTCGATGAAGGTATGCTTTTCTCCGCCGACGGATCGGTCGACGCAGTCATCGAACCGTCATGGCTGATTTCGAAAGACTCGGTCTTTCATATATTCCGGAGCAGAAAATGACTTACGATATCCTCATCATCGGCGGAGGTCCCGCGGGCCTCACCGCAGCCGTCTACGCGCGCCGGGCGGGGAAAAGTACCCTCGTGCTGGAAAAAGACGCTTTCGGCGGACAGATCACCTTCTCCCCCGAGGTCGAGAACATCCCCGGATTCGGGACGATCTCCGGGAACGAATTCGCCGAAAAGCTCACCGAACAGGCCCTCGGTCAGGGAGCGGAACTGGAATCCGCCGAGATCGTCTCCCTCGAGCGGGAAGAGGACGGAGGCTACCTTGCCCTGGGTTCCGACGGGGGGGAATACCGGGGACGCGCCGTGATCCTCGCCGTCGGAGCGAAGCACCGCACCCTCGGCCTGCCCGGGGAGGAGGAGCTCATCGGAAACGGGATCTCCTTCTGCGCCGTGTGCGACGGAGCCTTTTACCGGGACCGGGCCGTCGTTGTCGTGGGGGGAGGGAATTCCGCCCTTCAGGAGGCCCTCTTGCTCTCCGAACTCTGCGAACGCGTGACGGTGGTGCAGAACCTCCCCTTCCTCACCGGGGAAAAGAAGCTCTCCGACGCCCTCGCCGAAAAGGAGAACGTCGAGATCCTATGCTCCTCCCTCGTCTCCGGCTACGAAGGGGATGCCTCTGAGGGACTGCGGGCTGTCCTCGTCCGGCATGAAAACGGCCTGACCGAACGGATCGCCGCAGACGCCGTGTTCCTCGCCGTGGGACTGATCCCCCAGAACGAGCCCTTCTCCGCCTTCGTCGATCTGGACCCCCGGGGATACGCCGACGCCGGGGAGGACTGCAAAACCGCGTCCCCGGGCCTCTTCGCAGCAGGGGACTGCCGTGCCAAGACCGTGAGGCAGGTGACGACCGCCGCCGCAGACGGAGCATCCGCCGCCCTCGCCGCCTGCGATTATCTCGACGGAAGATGAAAAACGGCTTGACAATCCCCGCCCCCCTGTGCTATAATAATCCTTGTATACGCGAACGACCGTGAAGGGAACCAGTATTCCGCAGAACGGCACAGAGAGAGCGGCGGAGGGTGGAATCGCCGCTGTACGGTGCGGAAGAAGTCATCCCGGAGTCCCGGAGGCGAACGGAGGAGAAGAGGCGGAAACGGCATCTCTCCCGCAGTAGTCCCCGGCGTCCCCCCGCGTTAAGGGGATTCGAGCGCGCCGCGATCCTGGGGTTTTTGTCCCTGCGCGGCGAATTCAGGTGGTAACGCGCAAGAACTGCGTCCTGAACCCGGTGGACCGACGCCGGATCGGGACGCTTTTTGTATTGCAGGACTGCGAAAGGAGCGCGAGATGAAACCTTTTGTAATCGGGATCTCCGGCGCGTCCGGGTCGGGGAAGTCCACTCTGACGGACGCCCTTGTCCCGCTCTTCGAAAAGGACGGGAGAAAGACCGCCGTTTTCGGAGCGGACCGCTATTTCAGGAAAGAGCTCCCCCGGATGATCTCTCCGACGGACGGGAAGGAATACCCGGACTGGAACCACCCTGATTCCTTCGACGCCGCCGCCATGCTCGCGGACCTTGAAAAAGCGCGGGACGGCGGGGAATACGGCGCGGTGATCTTCGAGGGCGTGACGGTGTTCTGCCACCCGGCCCTGCGGGATTTCGCCGACGTGAAGATCTGGGTGGACGCCTCCATCGAGACGCGCATCGCCCGCCGGATCGCCCGGAACGTGGTGTCGAAGGGCCAGACCGTCGAATTCATCGCGGACTACTACCTCCGCTGCGCCCGCTGCCGGGAACGTCAGTACAGCGTCCCCTCCCGCGTTTACGCCGATTTCACCGTCGGGAACGACTACGGGACCACGATCGACGCCGCGGCGGTGTACGATAAAATCAAAGCTCTCACGGAAAAGAACCGGGAATAAATAGAGCCGGAACCTCACTTTCCGCCCGGACAGGTTTTCGATCGCGCCGTTTGGTTTGCACGTCTGTCTGAATCAGAGGATGTGCGCGAAGACAAAGAAACAGTTTTGATTTCCCAAACGCGCGTCCCGTGTAATGCGCGCCTGAATCTCTGCCGTAAGGCCGCAGGACTTGTCCTGCGCACCATTCAAGCTGCACGAACACAGTGAGAGGACAAGTTATGCTCTCCGGCCAAGGGACCCTCGGGAGGGGCCTTCGGCCTGAGATGGTCCCTCCCGGCGCCTGTCCCGCGCAGGGACATAAATCCGAAACGCGTAGCGTTTCATACCTTATCTCCCTTCGTGAAGGGATACCGAATATTTCTCCGAAAGGATTTCATCATGAAAAAAGACCTCCCCAAAACCTATTCGCCTTCGTCCTTTGAAGGCAGGATCTATCAGGAATGGTGCGAGAAAGGACTCTTCACGCCGAAGATCGACAAAAAGAAGCAGCACTATTCCATCGTCATCCCCCCGCCGAACATCACGGGCCAGCTTCACATGGGTCACGCCCTCGACAACACCCTGCAGGATATCCTGATCCGCTACAAGCGCATGAAGGGCTTCTGCACGCTCTGGGTCCCCGGCACCGACCACGCCTCCATCGCCACCGAAGCGAAGATCGTGGAGGCCATGCGCAAGGAAGGGCTCACAAAGGAAGACCTCGGCCGCGAGAAATTCCTCGAACGGGCGTGGGCCTGGCGCGAGAAATACGGCGGACGCATCATCGAACAGCTGAAAAAGCTCGGCTCCTCCTGCGACTGGACCCGCGAACGCTTCACCCTCGACGAGGGATGCTCCCGGGCCGTCCGCAAGGTCTTCCAGCAGCTTTACGACGAGGGCCTGATCTACCGGGGCGAGCGCATCATCAACTGGTGCCCCCACTGCAAGACCTCCATCTCCAACGCCGAGGTCAACTACGAGGAGCAGAACGGCCACTTCTGGCACATCCGCTATCCCTTCGTCGGAGGAGGCGGATATCTCGAAGTCGCCACCACCCGGCCGGAAACCATGCTCGGCGACACCGCCGTGGCCGTCAACCCTGCGGACGAACGCTACAAGCACCTCATCGGACAGTACCTCGAACTGCCACTTGTGGGCCGCCGCATCCCGGTCGTCGCGGACGAACACGCCCAGCTCGACAAGGGGACGGGCTGCGTGAAGATCACCCCCGCCCACGACCCGAACGACTTCGAAGTGGGCCGCCGCTGCCGTCTCCCGATGGAGGTCGTGCTCACCGAGGACGCCAAGATCACCCCGAACTACCCGAAATACGCCGGCATGGACCGCTACGAGGCCCGAAAAGCCATCGTGGAGGACCTGAAAGCGGGCGGATTCCTCGCCGAGGTCGAACCCCTCACCCACGAGGTCGGCACCTGCTACCGCTGCGGGACCACGATCGAGCCGATGGTGAGCCTCCAGTGGTTCGTCCGCATGGAACCCCTCGCCGGCCCCGCCATCGAAGCCGTGCGCGACGGTCGGATCCGCTTCGTCCCGGAACGCTTCGACAAGAACTATTTCCACTGGATGGAGAACACCCAGGACTGGTGCATCTCCCGTCAGCTCTGGTGGGGCCACCGGATCCCGGCCTACTACTGCGATCAGTGCGGCAAAACCGTGGTCTCCGCCGACGGATGCGGGACCTGCCCGGACTGCGGAGGGCACATGACCCAGGATCCCGACACCCTCGACACCTGGTTCTCCTCCGCCCTCTGGCCCTTCTCCACCCTCGGCTGGCCGGAGAAGACCGAAGATCTCGACTATTTCTACCCCACCAATACGCTGGTCACGGGCTACGATATCATCACCTTCTGGGTCTCCCGGATGATCTTCTCAGCCCTGCACTACACCGACAATATCCCCTTCGACACCGTCCTCATCCACGGCCTTGTCCGGGACGCCCAGGGGAGAAAGATGTCGAAATCCCTCGGCAACGGCATCGACCCGCTGGAGATCATCGACAAATACGGCGCCGACGCCCTGAGATTCGCCCTCGCCACCGGCAACAGCCCCGGAAACGACATGCGCTTCTCCGACGAGAAGATCGAGGCCGCCCGCAACTTCGCCAACAAGCTCTGGAACGCCGCCCGCTTCGTCATGATGAACCTCACGATCGACGGCATCGCGGAGCCCGACCCGGCAAAGCTCGCCCCCGAGGACAAGTGGATCCTCACGAACCTCGAGGAGTGCGTGAAGTCCGTCACCTCGAACCTCGACCGGTATGAGATCGGCGTCGCCCTGTCCTCCATCTACGATTTCGTCTGGGACGTCTACTGCGACTGGTATATCGAACTCTCGAAACCCTCCGTTTCCGCGGGCGGCGAGAGAGGGGAAGTCGCCCAGAACGTCCTCGCCTACGTCCTGCGCGAGATTTTGAAGCTCCTGCATCCCTTCATGCCCTTCATCACCGAGGAGATCTACCAGGGTCTGCCGGGCGAAGAGGGCAGCATCATGGTGAAGGATTTCCCCGAGGTCCGCGAAGACTGGATCTTCCCCGCCGAGAGCGCCGACGTCGCCCGGGTGATCGACGTCATCCGCGCCATCCGCACCCGCCGCAACGAAATGAACGTCCCGCCGTCCCGCAAGGCGAAGGTGATCCTCGAAACGAAGTTCCCCGAGGCCTTCCGGGGCTCCGAAATGTTCTTCGCCCGTCTCGCTTCCGCCTCCTCCCTCGAGTTGACGGAGGACTACCGGGAGGACGAGAGCGCGGGCGGGGCTGTCCGGATCGTGACGGATTCCGCCACCGCCCACATCCCGCTTGCCGACATGATCGACCTCGAGGCCGAAAAGAAGCGTCTCGCCGCGGAGCTCGAAAACTGCGAGAACGAGATCAAGAGAGCTGAGGGCAAGCTGGCTAACGAGAGCTTCGTCTCCCGGGCCCCCGCGAAGGTCGTCGACGCCGAACGGGAAAAGGTCAAGAAGAACACCGAAAAGCGGGAAGGCATCCTCGCGGCCCTCGCCCGGCTGAACTGACGAGCCATGCAGGATCTTCCCACCGTATTCGTCACCGAAAAAGGCGCGCGAAGGGCAAAGGCCGGACACCCGTGGGTCTTTGAATCCGATATCGCGCGCCTCGCGGGGGAGCCGGAGAACGGGGGCCTCTGCACCGTCCTCTCGCCGAAAGAGCGCTTCCTCGGGACCGGGTTTTACAACGAGAACTCCAAGATCCGGGTCCGGCTCGTGTCGGACAACGCCAACGACACCTGCGACACTCAGTTCTGGAGACGCCGGGTCCGCTGGGCTCTCGACTACCGGAAGACCGTCATGGGGAAGGACTTTCCCACCTGCCGCCTGATCCACGGGGAGGCCGACCGCTTCCCCGGGCTGACGGTGGATCTCTTTTCCGATACTCTCGTCGTGGAATGCCTCTCCCTCGGCACGGACCGGATCCTCGACGAGATCCTCGCCGCCCTCGTGGAATTCCTCCCGGATTACGGCGTGCGGGTCGGGACCGTCTTCGAGCGGGACGAGGGGGAACTGCGGATCCGGGAGGGCATGGAAAAGCGGACCGGCTTCCGGCTCTCCCTCGCGGAACACGCCGACGGGCACACGGAAATCGCGGAAAACGGCATCCGCTATGACGTCGATTTCATGAGCGGCCAGAAGACCGGCTTCTTCCTCGACCAGAAGTACAACCGCCTCGCCGCCGCGGGGATCGCGAAAGGACGGAGGGTCCTCGACTGCTTCACCCACACCGGGGCCTTCGCGCTGAACTGCCTCGCGGGGGGAGCGGAGCACGTGACGGCCGTCGATATCTCCGCCTCCGCCGTGGAGCAGGCAAGGAAAAACGCCGCCCTGAACGGTTTCCCGGAAGGGGAGGGGAAGGGGGAGATCTCCTTCTGCCGGGCGGACGTCTTCGAGGTGCTCACGGACCTTGTGAACGACCGGAGCCGGAGAGAGTACGACTATATCATCCTCGATCCCCCGGCCTTCACGAAGTCCTCCTCGACGGTGAAGGAGGCGTTCCGGGGGTATAAGGACATCAACTACCGGGCCATGAGAGCGCTTCCCCGGGGAGGGTATCTCGCCTCGGCCTCCTGCTCCCACTTCATGACAAGGGAACTGTTCGAGAAGATGCTCGACGAAGCCGCAGCCGACGCCGGCGTGACGCTGAGGCAGATCGAATCCCGCGCCGCCGCCCCCGACCACCCGCATCTGCGCACCGTGCCGGAGACGGATTACCTGAAATTTGTCCTCATGCAGGTGGTGTGAGACGGTTTCGTTCCCAAGTTCCACGTGAAACATCCGACCCGCCGGAACTCCATGTTTCACCCGAACAGTTTTTCGTTCGCTTGGTTCAGCCTGCATGTTTGTCTGAATCTCAAACCGTGCGCGAGGAAGAAAGAACAGTTTCTGCTTCACAATCGCGCGTCCTGTGCCCAATGCGCGCCTGAAACGCTGGCGGAGCCCGCAGACTTGTCTGCGCATGTTTCAGCTGCACAAGCAAAGACCGCGCGAGGACGTGGGATGAACTGTCGATCTTCGCTTCCGGGACGAGCTGTACAGTTATGCCATACGGCCAAGGACCCCGCAGGGGAACCTACGGCCTGAGTTGGGTCCCCTGCCGCCGTCCGCGCAGG
>CACZNC010000062.1 GCA_902782445.1 uncultured Ruminococcus sp. | reverse complement strand
TCACATTATTGATGTAGCCTGTCCCTATCCATTTCAGAAGTTCTTGCCAGGCTTCTTTCAAGAAGCCGCGTAACCCCTTAGAAGGGATTTAGTATTACAGTACGATCACCCGGATGATGCCCTCCATCGACTCGATCCCGGCGACGATTTCGGGGGTGATTTCCGCGTAGGTGTCCACGAGGCCCACGGCGTATTCACCGCGCGAACGATCCGCGAGGTTTTCGATGTTGATGCTTCTCTCGGCGAGGGTGCTGGAAATATGGGAGATCATGTTCGGGATGTTCTTGTGCAGGATCACGAGGCGTCCGGCGTCGGTGCGGGGCATATCCACGGCGGGATAGTTCACGCTGTTGCGGATCGTGCCGTTTTCCAGATAATCCTTCAGTTCGTCGGCCGCCATCGCCGCGCAGTTCTCCTCGGATTCCTCCGTGGACGCGCCGAGGTGGGGGATCGTCACGATGCCGGGGACGTTCACGGTATCCTCGGTGGGGAAGTCGGTCACATAGGCCGCAACCTTGCCGGAAGCGAGAGCCGCTTTCAGATCCGCCGCCACGACGAGATCCGCCCGGGAGAGATTGACGATGCGGACGCCGTCCTTCATCTTCGCGATGTTTTCGGCGCAGATCATGCCCTTCGTCTCGGCAGTTGCTGGGACGTGCAGGGTGATGTAATCGCTTTCCGCGTAGATTTCGTCATAGGTCGCCGCGTGCTTCACGGAGCTGGAAAGCCCCCATGCCGCATCCACCGTCAGATAGGGGTCGCAGCCCACGACGGTCATGCCGAGGTTCTTCGCGGTGTTGGCCACGAGTCCGCCGATGGCGCCGAGTCCGATGACGCCGAGGGTCTTGCCCTTGAGTTCGACCCCGCCGAATTTGCTCTTGCCGGCTTCCACGGCTTTGGCGACGCCTTCGGGAGCTCCGTTCAGGGTGTTCGCCCATTCCACGCCCCCGATGATGTTCCGGGAAGCGAGGAGCAGGGAGGCGATCGCCAGTTCCTTCACGCCGTTCGCGTTTGCGCCGGGGGTGTTGAAGACCACGATCCCAGCTTCCGCGCACCGGTCGAGGGGGATGTTGTTCACGCCGGCTCCGCAGCGCGCGATGGCCTTGAGTTCGGGATTGAACACGGTGTCGTGCATCACGGCGGACCGCACGAGGATCCCGTCCGGGGCTTCGGTTTCGGCGGATACGGCGTACTCTGTGGGATCGAAACGGCTGATGCCCGCCTTGGCGATTTTATTGAGCAGCTTGATGTTCTTCATCGGTCATTCTCCCTTCGGATTCTCGGCGGCGAATTTCTTCATGAAGGCGACGAGGGCTTCGACACCTTCGTAGGGCATCGCGTTGTAGATCGACGCGCGCATACCTCCCACAGAGCGGTGGCCCTTCAGGTTCTTGAGCCCGGCGGCCGCAGCTTCGGAGGCGAACTTCTTGTCGAGATCCGCGTTTCCGGTGACGAAGGTGACGTTCATCATGGAGCGGCTCGCCTTTTCGACCGGAGCGATATAATAGTCCTGAGAATCGAGATAGTCGTAGAGGAGCGCGGCTTTCTTCTGATTGCGCTTCTTCATTTCCCCGAGGCCGCCGATGGAGAGCAGCCATACGTACACGAGCCCGGCCATGTAGATCGCGTAGCAGGGCGGGGTGTTGTACATGGATCCGTTGTCGGCCATCAGCTTCCAGTCGAGCATGGAAGGCGTTGCGGGATTGGTCCATCCAAGCAGGTCCTCGCGCACGATCACCACCGTGAGACCGGCGGGAGCCATGTTCTTCTGGGCGCCCGCGTAGATCACGCCGAATTTCGTCACGTCGACGGGCTCGGAGAGGATGCAGGAGGAGAGGTCGGCGACCAGCGGAATATCGCCCGTGTCCGGAGGGGCGGGGAAGCGCGTGCCGTAGATCGTGTTGTTGTAGCAGATATGCACGTAATCCGCGTCCGGGCGGAAGGAGGAGCGGTCGAGATCGGGGATCCGGACGAAATTCACGTCCTTCGAGGAGGCCGCGACGGCGCAGTCCCCGTATTTCTGTCCTTCTTTGTACGCCTTCGTGGAGAACTGGCCGGAGAGGACATAATCCGCTTTTCCGGTCTTCATCAGATTCAGCGGGACGGCCGCAAACTGTGTGGACGCGCCGCCCTGGAGGAAGAGCACCTTATAATTATCGGGGATATTCATCAGGACGCGGAGATCCGCTTCGGCCTTCTGGATGATCGCCTCGTAATCGGGAGAGCGGTGGGACATTTCCATCACGCTCATGCCGCTGTCTCCGTAACAAACAAGCTCCGCCGCCGCCTTTTCGAGAACGGGAAGGGGGAGCATGGAAGGACCCGCTGAGAAATTGTATACTCGGTTCATGATTTGTGCCTCCGTTGTCAGACCGGCGATTCTCCGCCGTGTGAATCGAATCCGGACGGTATGGGCATCCACATTCGATTATTATTGATAATTATACAACCGGCCCGGCCCAATGTCAAGGCAATCCCTCCCGGTGGATTGCATGAAATTTCATCATTCGGTGAAACCTCATTCATGGAATAAGGCCAAAAGCCGGGAGGGATCTTCCTCTCTCAGTCCGCGTTCCGGTCGAAAAACTGCATATTTGTGACGTATTCCACGTCTTTTTTGCCCGCGACGGCGTCGAGGACCTTCCCGATGTGCTCCCAGCTGTTGAATTCTTCGCTTTTGTCGAACTCAAAAGAATGGCCCCAGAGATAGAACAGCAGATCCCCGTCCGTCGGTTCCGCATGGAGAAATTCGTCGATCAGGGAGAACACCCGCGGATCCCGGTGGTGGCAGGTCGGGTTGAGGGTCAGGGGACGTTCGGGAACGGAGAATCCGCCCGTCGAAAGGGTGGTGCGGGCGTAGCGGATCCCGTTCTTTTCGAGGACCCGGACCACATCCTCGTTCCAGGTCCCGTAGGGGTAGGCGTGCCCGAGGACCGGATACCCGGCGATGGCCGAGAGATTTCCGATATCTTCTTTGATTTCGCGGTCGGTTTCCTCCGGGGAGAGCTGTTCCAGGTGGGGGTGGGTCAGCGCGTGGGTGGCGATCTCGTGGCCGCGGTAAAGTTCCGCCGCTTCTTCCTTTGAGATCCGCCATTCCTCACGGCTTGTTTCCGGCATGGAGCCCGAATTGAGGTTGAACGTGCATTTCAGCCCGCGTTCGTTCAGCATCCCGACGAAACGTCTGTCGTGCTTCGGTCCGTCGTCGTAGCTCAGGGTGAAGTATTTCCGGTATGTCATGCTGTCCTCCGAAATACCCGCGTCGGCGCGCGGGGGACTTTTCCAACATTATACCCGGCGGCCGGGCGGATTGCAACCGCGCAGGGCAAAAATAATATCTTTTTTTCGATTTCCGGGAACTTTTTCCCTCCGTCCCGCGTCTAATTCACAGAAACCAAAATCAACAGAACCGGAGGTCAACATGAAGAAAAGATTTTTCTCTCTCGCGGCGGCTCTTGCCGTTCTCCTTCTGTCCCTGAATTCCTGCGGAGGGTCGGGTTCCCAGTATGCGGCGAAAGCCGATTCGGCGAACGGAGCCTATTACGCGGCGGACGAGTATGCGGATTATGACGCCTCCTGGGACGCCGGCATGATGGCCGAACCGGAAGAAGCTCCCGCGGCCGCTCCGGGATCCGCTCCCGCGCAGTCCTCCTCTTCGAAATCCTCGGAGAACGACCTCGCCTCCCGCAAGATCATCAAGAACGCGCGGATCGAATTCGAGACCACGACCTACGACCGCTTCCTCGAATCCCTGAACGAGGTCATCGCGTCCTGGGGCGGCTACGTGGAGTCCTCCGAGACCTACGGCGGGGGCGTGTATTCCTCCCGGTACTCCTCCCGCAGCGCGTCCGTCACCGCCCGGATCCCCGCGGACCGCTACGACGGATTCATTTCCTCCGTCTGCGGACTGGGAGCCGTGACCTACCGCACCGAGAACCAGCAGGACGTGACCATGAGCTACGTCGATATCGAGAGCCACGTCCGCGCGCTGGAGACCGAATATGAAGCCCTGATCGAGATCCTCTCGAAGGCGGAATCCCTCGAAGACGTCATCCTTCTCCAGCAGAGGATCTCCGAAATCAACTACGAGAAGGATTCCTATCAGTCCCAGCTCCGCAAGTACGACGATCTGATCTCCTACTGCACCGTCCGCCTCACCGTGAACGAGGTCTGGCGCGAATCCACCCCGGACGAAAAGACCCTGACCTTCGGCGAGCGGATCGTCGTCGGCCTCAGAGAGAATTTCGCGGATATCGGGGAAGGAGCCGCCGATTTCGCCGTGTGGTTCGTCACCGGCCTGCCCTACCTCCTGATCTGGGCCGCGGTGATCGTGCTGATCGTGCTGATCATCCGCGCCGTCGTGAAGCGGCACCGCAGAAAACGCGACCAAAAACTGCTCGAAGCCTATCTGAATTCACAGCCCCATGAAACCGAAGAAAAAAAGACTGATACCGTTTCTTAAATTCCTCCTCGTCCTCATCCTGCTCCTCGCCCTCGCCGCGCTGACCCTCAACGTCATCATGATCCGGGAAGGGAAGAAAAAGATCGTTTCCCCCGACGCCCTTTCCTTCCCGGACGCCGACTGCATCCTCGTCCTCGGGGCGGGCGTGCGGGCGGACAAGACCCCCAGCCACATGCTCGCCGACCGGCTGACCGTCGCCGTGGACCTCTATGAAAACGGGGCCGCACCGAAACTGCTCATGAGCGGGGATCACGGTCAGGAGGAATACGACGAGGTCAACGTGATGAAGGGCTTCGCCGTGGATGCGGGCGCCCCAGCGGAAGACGTCTTCATGGACCACGCCGGATTCTCCACCTACGACTCCCTGATCCGGGCGCGGGATGTCTTCGGCGCGAAGCGGATCGTCATCGTGACCCAGGAATACCACCTGTACCGCGCTCTCTGGCTGGCGGACGCGCTGGGGATCGAAGCCGTCGGCGTCCCTGCGGATCTCAGGACCTACATCGGCCAGAGCGTGCGGGAGACCAGGGAGATCGCCGCCCGGTGCAAGGACTTCCTGTTCGGCCTGTTCGAGCCCGGCCCGGCCATTTCCGGCGAGCCCATCGACCTGACCGGAAGCGGATCCGTCACCGACGACGGAAAGGGGAACTGGTAAACCATGCCATCATCCATCAATAGGGAGGCGAACGCTGTGAAGAGATTCATTCTCTTTGCGCTTTTCCTGTCGCTTCTTCTTCTGCCCGGATGTCGCCGGGAAGCCACCTTTTCCCTCGAAGACGGGCGATACGTCCCCGAAGAAACCGGGGCGGATGGGATCGCGGTCCCCTATCTGCTGCTCCAAGACGGCAGACTCGCCGTGATTCAAAAAATAGCCGTATCCTATCAGCCCTCGGGAACGGTCACAAAAGACGGAAACAAGATTGTCATGGAAACGATTTATGCAAATGAACCGTATAAATGGACGTTCATCCTGACGGACGACAACACCCTGCGGTTTTCAGCCGCGAAATCCAGCATCCCGCTCAGACCGGAGGACTGGAAGGACGGGATGAAGTTCGTCCTCGCCGAAGAAGAAGGTTGATCGGAACACGATAAAACAACAGAAACAGCGGCATCGGACCGGGACTTGCGCGAGTTCCGGTTTTTTCGCGTTCTTCGGTTGAAAAATTGCCGCAGGTATGCTATACTTTCATTGAGAATCATGAAAAACGGAGGATAAGATCATGACATGGAAAGCCGAACTGCTCGCGGAAGACGGCAGAAGACTGCCCGCCGAGTTCAGGACCGAAACGAAGGACGGCGTCACCCTTGTTTTCGCCGATGTGCGGGGGGAAGAGATCCTCGACGAGAACGCCGGGATCCGGTATACCCTCGATCCGGGGGAGGAGATCCGGTGGATGGCGGACTGGCGGTATTCGGAATTCTGGTGCGCGCCTCAGTTCGGGACGGATCCCGGCGAGGTCCCACGCGACACCCAGCTTTTGATTTATCGAAAATCCGGCGGGACATGGGGCGTGATCGTTCCCGTCACCGCGGCGGATTATAAATGCGTCCTCGAAGGGTGCGAAGGAAAGCTCACCGCCTCCCAGTTCTCCTGGAAGAAGGGTCTGGCCGTATGCCGGGATCTGGCGTTCGCCTTCGCCGAGGGGGAGGATCCCTTCGAGCTGGTGTCCCGGGCGGTCCGGGCGGCGGCGTCCGTCCTCGGCACCGTGCTCCGGGAGGACAGGAGGTTCCCGGAGGTCTTCGAATATCTGGGCTGGTGCTCCTGGGACGCGCTCCAGATCCGGGTGTCGGAAGCAGGGCTGAAAGAGAAGTGCGAGGAATTCCGCGAGAAGGGGATCCCCGTGAAATGGGCGATCTTCGACGACATGTGGGCCGAGGTGGCGAACTTCCGCGGCAGGAAATACGAGACCCGGGAGGAGATGTTCCGCCTCATGCACTCCTCTCCGCTCACCGATTTCGAGGCCGCATACGACCGCTTCCCGGATGGGCTTGCCCACGCGATCGACACGGTCCACTCCTACGGCATCCGCGTGGGGATATGGCATCCGTCTACCGGCTACTGGTTCGGCGTCGATTCCGGGGGCGAGGCGTACCGGAAGCTCGCTCCCTATACCATTCGATGCGACGACGGACGGATCATCGGGGATTGGCATACGGCAAATGCCTTTAGCTGGTTCGACACGATGCACCGGTTTTTCAAGTCCTGCGGGGCGGATTTTCTCAAGGTCGACAACCAGAGCATGACCCGCCGGTTTTATAAGGGTCTCGACACCGTGGGCCGCGTCACCCGGGAATGGCACCGGGGTCTCGAAGCCTCCGCCGGGCTGAATTTCGATTCCGCCGTGATCAACTGCATGGGCATGGCCTCCGAGGATATGTGGAACCGCTCCTATTCCGCCGTCTCCCGCTGTTCCGACGACTTCCAGCCGGAAAACCGCGCGTGGTTCACGAAGCACATTTTGCAGTGTTCCTACAATTCGATCCTGCAGGGGCAGTTCTTCTGGAACGACTACGACATGTGGTGGACCGACGACACCCAGGCGGAGCGCAACAGCGTCCTGCGGGCCATTTCGGGCGGTCCGATCTACGTGAGCGACGAGATCGGGCGTTCGCGGCCGGAGATCCTGAAACCCCTCTGCTTCGACGACGGCCGGATCCTTCGTTGCGACCGGAGCGGAATGCCGACGGCGGACTGTCTCGTCGACGATCCCCGGAAATCGGGAAAGCCCTTCAAGATCTGGAACCGGATCGGCAAAGCGGGCGTCGTGGCGGCCTTCCACATCGGCGAGGAGGACGGACCCATCGAAGGCTTCCTCTCCCCCTCCGACGTCCCCGGACTGGAAGGGGAGGAATTCGTCGTCTACGAGTATTTCACCGAGAACCGGCACCGCATCCCGAAGGACGGAAAACTGCACGTCAAGCTGCTGGACCGGGAGGACGTCCGGCTCTATACGATCATTCCGTATGAGAACGGCTTCGCTCCCATCGGCAGGACCGACAAGTACCTGTCCTACGCTGCCATCACGGCGCAGATCGGAGAAGAGGTCACGCTGTACGAGCCCGGACCCTACGCCTGGGACAAGGACGGGAAATTTTACACGGAAGACCGCCATGAATGAAGCCGCCCACGGATCTGACGAAGATGGACGGCGGAAAGAAAACGGAGGCCGAAGCATGATCTATCTAAAATCCTACACCCTCCCGACCCTCGAGGAGGAAGAGGACCACGCGGAGCGGTACTGGGGTCACGGCAATCCCCATCCCGGCGCGTACCCCTACGGCATCTTCCCGTTCAAGGGACTGCGCCGGATCGAATTCTCCGAGGTGACGGTCTTCTGCGGCGGGAACGGGAGCGGGAAATCGACCCTGCTCAACCTGATCGCCGAATCCCTGAACCTGCCCCGCATCACCCCCTTCAACACCAGCGAATTCTTCCACGAATACATCCGGTACATGTGCAGATGGGACGTCCCCGAAAAGCGCGGGATCGCCCCGGGCAGCGCGATCTACACCAGCGACGACGTGTTCTACGGCCTGATCGACCGTCGGGTGGAGAATTTCGAGACGGAGGACCGGAGAGCGGAGGCGGCGGCGTTTTATCGGGATGAGAAAGCAAAGATGATGCAGGGAGCGGCTTTCACCTTCCGTTCCCTCGACGACTACGACAAGCTCGTGAAGCGTCTGGAGGTGCGGCACAAGACCATGTCGAAGTACGTCACCGCCCACGCCGGAAACCTCACGACGCCGGATTCCAACGGTCAGTACGCCCTGAACTTCTTCCGGGAGCATTTCAGGGACGACTGCCTGTTCCTCCTCGACGAGCCGGAGAACAGCCTCAGCCCGAAATATCAGCTGGAAGTCGCCGCGCTGATCGAACAGTTCGCCCGCTTCTTCGGCTGTCAGTTCGTGATCTCGACCCACAGCCCCTTCTTCCTCTCGATGAAAGGCGCGCTTCTTTACGATCTGGATTCGAACCCCGTGGAGACCAGGGCGTGGTGGGAACTCGAAAACATGCAGACTTACTACCGCCTCTTCCGGGACAACCGGGAAAAGTTCGAGAGCGGAGCGGAAGAAAAGTCTTGACAGAGGCAGAACCTTATGATAAAATAGTTCCGAAGGTGCTCTTTGACGAACAGAAAGAACTTGAAAAACGTATAGGAGAAGTATCATGAAACATAAAACCTTCCTCATGAACGTCCTCTGGTCCTTCATCCCGATCTACGTCGGACAGTTTGTCGGATTCCTCCTCAGCTTTGCAGGATACAGCTTCTTCCCCCTGTTCATCCGGCCCGAAACCGGCAGATACGCCGCCTGCGCCATCTCGACGGTGATCGCCTGTCTCGCCGCCGCGTTCGTCCTCTGCCGCATCCGGGGGGAAGCGCACGCGAAAGAGCAGGACTACCGCCCCATCCATGATTTTCTCGCTTTCGCCGCCGCGGAGGGGATCTACATCCTCGTCATGATCCTGACGGGCGGGAGGACCTTCTCGACGGTCAACGTGCTCTATGCCTGCATGGCAGTCCTCGGAGAAAACGGCGCGACGAACGAAGCGATCCGGGACAACTACCCCGGTCTCGTCGCCCTCATGATCGTCTGCATGAACGTCGTCACGCTCCCCTTCGCCTTCCTCGGCTTCGTCAGCGGGAAGAAGAAGCGCGAAAGCGACCGCGCGTCGATGCACGGGGGGAAATAAGGGAAACCCAAACACTTGAACGAATCAGGGAGGCGATATGAATATCCTGAACAAGATCCGGGATCTTCTCGCGCAGGATTCCGTCAACCGCATCACGATCCCGCGGGATGTTCTGTTTTCGCTCTTTTTGATTCAATTTCTTCTCCTCGAAATCTGCGAGCTGTTTTTTCACGGGATATGGATTTTGATCGTCGTGCCGATTGCGATTCTGACATTCTTCTTTATCCGATTCTTCTACAAGTTCTGGAAGCGGTACTATTCGCCCGTCACGTTCTGGATTCAGTTGATTCTTTCGGGTTGCCTGACGGGAGGGCTGTGTTTCCTTCTCAGAACATACATCATGACCGGGAACGTCTTCTGACGGAGCAAAGGGGGACTCATGAAATTCTTTGACCGAACAAACGACGTGACTGTTTCGGAAGGGATTCTGAAATTCCTGAAACTGGACGATCTGCTTTTCATCCGCAACGGGAACATCCTCGACTATCTGACAACGGATATCGGAGTACTGGAACGGAGAAGAAGAGTCGTTTCGGACACTTCCCGCATTCCGGGCTGCGCGGAGATCGTGGAATATCTGGTGAAGCAGCTCACCTATATCTCCGAGATCACCAAGAAAAAGAGCGTGTCCGACGTGGAGGAACGCTCCCTGTATTCCATCCGGCAGACAGAGCTCTATATGGAGATCGTGGACAAAACCGCGGCGTTCTGGGTCCTGCGCGGGAAGGAGTTCGAGTCCGACGATTACCGCGCGCTCTTTACCCGGATATGTGAGATCGCCGAAAGCGAGGAATACCGCGCCCTGAAAAAGGGGACGGCCCGGCTCATCGAAGACGTCACAAACGTGAAAAGCATCTCCGTCGGCTTCAATTTTGACGCTTCCCTGGCACCTTATGAAGCGGGCGTTATCAGCGTCAATCCCTATTACATCGAATCGGGAACTCTGGTCGATCGGCTTCTCCGCCTCGATTTTGACAACAAAAACGTGTCGATGGCTCCGCTGGTGTCGGCGAAGAAAAACACCCGGGCGGAGGACTTCGACGCGATGGAGCAGTCCATTTACCGCGCTCTCGGGCAGGTATTCAAACGCGCGATCCGCCAGTGGGAGCCGGAGATCAACGCGTATATCGCGGACAAGCTCTCGTTTCTGATCGAAGCCCTTCCTTCGTTCGAATTCATCCTGAAAATCAATCAGATCACCGCGAGGATGAAGCAGGCCGGGCTGAAGCTCACCGAACCGGTCTACTGCGAAAAATCGGAGCGGGTCTTCGAGTCGGACGGGCTGTACAATCCCATCCTTGCCATGAACCTCGCGGAGAAAGGTAAGGGGACCTGCGTCGCAAACGATTTCACCTTTGACGAGCAGGGGACGGTCTATATCCTCACGGGACCGAACAACGGCGGTAAATCCGTCTTCATGTCCTCCGTCTGCATCGCGCAGATTCTCGCGCAACTTGGGATGGAAGTACCCGCGAAAAAGCTGCGGATCAGTCCGGTCGAAGGGATCTTCGTCCACATGCCCTCTTATGAAGGGCTGAATGCAAAGGGGCGGCTGATGGACGAATGCGAGAGGATCAAACAGATTTTTGAGAAAATGCCGGAATACGCCCTGGCTGTATTCGACGAAACCTATTCCTCTACCGATCCCGACGACGCGATAGAACTCTCCGCGCATCTTGTCCGCGCGCTTTCCGCTAGACAGGTCAGAAGCATTTTCGGAACGCACTATCACGCGCTGAAAACTCGCCTGAGCGAAGAAACGCTGGAGGGTGTGGACTATCTGACCGCCGGGATGGATTCGGAAGGCGGCCGGACCTATCGGATCCACCGCACTGCGGACGACAACGCAAGCGACGGATTCAAGATCGCCGAGAAGATGGGCGTCACGTTTGATAATCTGGTGGGGATATAAACCGGAGCAGCTATAATGAAAGGGAACGAATCATGAAAAAAGTCCTCTTTTACGCCAAACGGGAACTGATCCGCAAGAAAGCGGGGTTCCTCCCCTTCCTTCTGATCTGTGCCGCGCTTGCGTTCACCTGCGTCAGCATCCTGATCCTCGGCGCGAGTCTGGATCGGGGGTATCGGGAAAAAACGCTTGCAAAAATCGAAGAAGGGATCTTCGATTACAAGCACAACGGAGACGCGCTGGACGAGAATTCCCTTATGACGCCGATGTACTTCGGTGTCAACGCGGTGCTGCTGTTCGTGTTCGGCATGGCGTCGGCGGTGCTCTTCGCCATCCGGAACGAGGAGGACGCGGCGGAGCTCGGGACGCTGAGGACCATCGGCATGAAGCGGAGGGATCTTTTGCGCATCCGGCAGATCGAAGCCATGTCCTGCTTCGCCGCGGGATCCGCCGCCGGGACGGTTCTCGGAACGCTTGTGATGAAGGGCTATTCCGTCTACGTCCTCTCCCATGCCGAAGGTACGGTTTTCATTCCCCTGAGATTCACCTTCCCCGCGGGATATGTCCTTGTCTGGACGCTTCTTTACGCCGGGGCGGTGCTTCTCGGTGTGCAGCTTGCCCACAGAAAGTATTCCGATGTCCGGGAAATGATCCGGCGCGGTTCGTCGATGTCGGTACGGGATCCGGGGAAGGACCTGACGGGCTCCCTCGGCAGTTCGGAGGAGATCGCGGCATACGGGACGCTGTACGTGCGGCGGGCAAAGCGCATGATTTTCAAAAACAACCTCGCCTCCGCCCTCGGGCTGATCCTTCCGATGTTCTTCATCCTCGGCGGCGCGACGCTCATGACGGACAACAGGACGATGGATTTCAGCCTCGAGAACGGACTCCGAACCGATGGAATCGTGACGGAGGAACTGGCGGCGCAGGTAGAGAGCCTGCCGGGCGTGAAGTCGGCAGAGAAGAGCGGGCTGCGCTATGAAAAGGACGGATGGTGGAAGCTCAGCGTCTGGGCGGAAGGTCCCGAGGCTCACAAAGCGCTGATCGAACCGCTCAAAGAACTGGGGAAAGTGTACGATCTCGAATTCATCGACCTTGTCATCCAGCGGAAGCAGACGAACGCCATCACCGCCATGTACCGCCTGTTCCTCTATCTCGTCGGCGGGATGCTCTTCTGCGCCGCGCTTGCTTTGACGTTCGCATCGGTGCGGGCCAATCTGCGAGTGCGGAAGCGGGAGATCGCCATCCTGCGCGCGCTGGGTTCGAAGCGGGAACAGATCCACCGGATCCTCGCGCCTGAGACTGCCGCCAATTTCGCCGTCGGATCCGGGCTGTCGGTGCTCATGGGCGTGGGCGGATTCCTGCTCGTCACGTCGGGCGCGGGCGTGGAGCTCGAAGCTCTGCTCGGCTTGTTCGTTTCCCTCCTCATGCTCGGAGCGGCGATCGGTCTCGGTATACTGTACACAAGAAGAGAAGCGGAAACGATGATGGACGAGGAGATCGCGGACACCGCGAAGGGAGGAGCTTTATGATCCTGCGTGCCGAAAAGCTGACCAAAGAATACGAACAGGGCGAAAAACGGATCCGCGCGGTGCAGAACGCCACGTTTTCCGTTGAGGAAGGGGAGTTCGTCGCCATCGTCGGCACCTCCGGGAGCGGGAAATCGACCCTGCTCTCCATGCTGGGCGGGCTCGAAAAACCGACCTCGGGGGAAGTCCTGCTCGACGGGGAAAACCTGTACGCCGCATCGGACAACCGTCTTTCGGAGATCCGGAACCGGCAGATCGGATTCGTCTTCCAGAATTACGCCCTTCTCCCGGTCCTGACCCTCCGCGAAAACATCCTCATCCCGCAGCTGATCGCCGGGGGCGGATCAAAGACGTACATGGAAGAGCTGTTCGATCTTCTCGGACTCCGCGACCGGCTGGACCATCTCCCCTCGGAGGCGTCGGGCGGACAGCAGCAGCGGGCGGCGGTGGCGAGGGCGCTTGTGAATCAGCCGAAGATCCTGCTCGCCGACGAACCGACCGGCAATTTGGACAAGCAGTCCGCGAAGGAACTGATGGATCTTCTGATGGAGACCCGGAAGAAGCTGAATCAGACGATCCTGCTCGTCACCCATGACCCGGAGATCGCCGCAAGAGCCGACCGGGTCCTGACGATGGACGGCGGGGTGCTGTCGGGAGAAAAGCAGGCAAGGGGATAAAGCGGTCTCATACCGGCGGGAACCGTTCTCCGGGGTCTCTCGGAGGTTGCGGCGAATGTCGGATTCCCGGCCCCCGGAATATCCTTCTCATGAATCGAGGAAAAAGATGGAAACAAAACTACTGCTCCGCAACAGTCTGACGCGGTACAAATCGGCTTATCTTCTGGCCTTCCTCGTGCTGTTTTTCAGCGTGTTCTCCCTGTCCTTTTTCAGCGCGTTCACGGATTCGGCGGCGAACGGGGAAGTCCTCGACACTGTCGAAACTGTCACCCATGGAGCGAATATCACCGTTTACCCGGCGGCGGAAAGCGATATGGCCTTGTATTCCTCGCTGGATATCGCCGAAATGTGGTTCGAGGACGGCACGATCTGCATCAAATGCCATAAACAGGCAGAAGCGGACAGGATCAAAATTCAGATCGCCGCGATCAACAACGGAGCGGGAAACGGCCTGCGCGTGAGCTCCTTCGCTCCGTCCGTGTACGAAGGGCTCTTCGATCAGGATTTTGTGATCGGCCTGAAAGCGCTTCTCTGCGCCGTCTCCGCCATTTCGATCTACTATATCTTCACGGTCCTGATCGAGAGGCAGAAGGACGACTTCTCGGTCTACCGGATGCTCGGGATGAAGAGGAAGAGCTTTTACCGCCTCGTGGGGTTCGAATTCCTCATCGTTCTGCCCGCTGCCCTGCTTCTGGCGATCCCCGCGGCGGCCGGGCTCATGAAGCTGGTGATCGCGCTGTTCTTCCGGGATATCATTCACTACAATGCTCTCGGGGTCCTCGTGTTCCGGTTCCGGACTTCGAATATCCTTCTGATCGCCGCGCTGACGGTTTTTTCCTCGCTCGTCGCCTATATATCTGTTCTGCGGCGGTATTTTGCCTCCCGTCGGGTGAGGGGAGAAAAGCTGATCTTCCCGCGGACGGACTTCGTTTTCAGGAGAAAATCGGTCTATACGACCCTGCCCGTTATCAAGTTCCGCCGCGTCCGGAAGCTGAACCTGATTGCCCTGCTTCTCGTCGCGCCGGTAGGACTGCTCGCGCTGATCGAGTTGAATCAGCTCTTCGAACCTGCCGAAAAGCGGTACGGGTGCGACTTCATCGTGTCCGATCCGGGGATCGAAGACGTGTCCGGCCTCAATGTGGAGGATCTCGAACGGATCGAATCGTTTTCGTTCGTCTCCCGCGTCGTCCCCTCGTATTACAATAATAATTTCAGAGAATCCGGAGCAGAACAGGCGGAAACTCTTGATCCGTTTCAGGGAAGAGTCGCGTTCAGCGTTCTCTATGACTCCGAAACGCTTCCGGAATGCGCCGCTGACACCGTATACGCGGACAGCAAGTTCAAAGGGGAGTATTCCGTCGGCGATACGATCCGCATAAAGAGTACGTCCACGGGCAGGGAATGCAGCGTGAAGATCGCCGGATTCTACGATTCCCCGGATGATTCGGCATATCTGACCCTTTGGTGCACAATGGACCATTTCCGGAGCATCACCGGAATCGAGACCCCGCCCCGCTCCATCCGCATCTATCTCTCTGAAGATGCGTCGGAGGCGGAATACGAGGATTTCCGCGTCTGGATCGCCGATACCTTCTCTTCCTTCAGCGACGAAAGACAGCTCGTGTCCGAAAGTGTCATTATGGCAGAGCGCATGAAGAAGGTCGGCGTGATCCGCTCATCCGCCGCGATCCTGGCAACTCTCGTTTCCCTCAGCGCGATCCTGATGATGGAGGTCGGCGAGCGGGAGGAGGACTATTCGATCATGACGGAGATCGGCGGGACCGGACGGCAGATGCGGAACGTCCTGCACATCGAAATGCTTCTGCGGTTTGCCCTGTGCGTCTCGGTGACCGTCCTGCCAGACATGGCCCTCACGCTCTGGAAAGCCGCGAACGGTTCGCCCGGCTTCTCGTGGCTGGATCTTTTGATCGACTTCTGCATGGCGCTGCTTTTGCTCGGGGCGTTCACGCTTCTGCCGCAGGCTTCGCTGAACCGCATTCTGAACAGTTTCAAAAAGGAGGACGTGAGTCATGACCGTGAAAGTATCCGCGCTGAATAAGACGTATTTACAGGGAAACAAACGGGTCCACGCCGTACGCGATCTGTTCCTTTCCGTGGAGAAAGGAGAGTTCTGCTCGATCGTCGGGGCGTCCGGGTGCGGCAAATCCACGCTGCTCCAGCTGCTTGTTGGGAATCTCGCGCCGGACAACGGGCGGATCGTGATCGACGATGTGGAGATGACTTCCGCCTCCGAAGAAAAACGGGCGGAGATGCGCAGACAGAAGATCGGATTCGTCTATCAGCGGTTCAATCTGGTGGGAGGGCTGACAGCGAAGGAAAACATCGTACTCCCCTCGCTGCTCGACGGACGTCAGCCGGACGCGGCGTGGTTTTCCGAACTTGCCGACAAACTGGGCATCCGGGAGCGGCTCGATCATCTTCCGTCGCAGATGTCGGGAGGCCAGATGCAGCGTACCGCCATCGCCCGCGCGCTTATCAACCGCCCGTCCATCCTGATCGCCGACGAGCCAACCGGCAACCTCGACAAGGAGACCGCCGGGGAGATTTTCGATCTGTTCATGACGCTCCACAGAGAAGGGCAGACCCTCATCATGGTGACCCACGACCCCTCCCTCGCCGCCCGGGCGGACAGGATGTACCGGATGGACGACGGAATGCTGTTCAGCGCATAAAGATTTTACCGACAGTTTCATACTATTCTCTTTCTAAATAGCTAACTATATGGGTTTTGATCGCTCTCCGTAGGATGCGAACAATCTATGATTGTGAGCTCACGAGCGATAACTC
>CACZNC010000061.1 GCA_902782445.1 uncultured Ruminococcus sp. | reverse complement strand
TTCGGTGTTATTTTACCACAATGGCTTACCGATGCGCTGAACCTTTTACTTACCGATGCGCTGAACCTTTCAACTTACCGATGCGCTGAACCCGGACAAGGAGTGAATGAGGAATGAGGAATGAAATTCAGAATTCAGAATGAAGAATTATGAATTGTTTCACGTGAAACATCATCCCGTCCGCCTGCACGCTGTCCCCTTTCCATGCGCGCCTGAATCTCCGCCGGAGGCCGAGGAGCTTGCTCCGAGCACGGGTTTGGCAGCACTTCGGCGATCAAGCCGGGTTGGCTCCGTGTTTCGGCTCGTCCGGCTTGAATCGGAAGAAGCCCGCGGGGATCGCTCCGTTTACAGACTGAACGACTGCGCGTCCCTTCCATTCCAGCGCAGCGCTCCCCAACAAAAACCGAAAATCCCGCACCGCACAAACCTCCGCCCCGGAAAAACGCGGATCCCCTTACAGCAGTTTCTTCCGAAGCTCTTCGGGGGAGAGGGGGGACAGATCCGCGGGGGCCACGTCGAAGACGGTCTTGCATCCGGTGACGCCGCGGGCGCGCATCTTGTAAATCGCGCGGGCGAAGGCGACGAGGACGGAGGCGGTGAACTCGGGGTTGGAGTCGAGCTTCAGGGAGTATTCGATCACGTGGCTGTTTTCGCCGTTCCAGCCGGTTTTGCCGGTGCGGATGACTTCGCCGCCGTGGGGGATGCCCCGGTGATCCCGCAGGAGTTCTTCCTCGCTGATGAAATTGACGGTGGTGTCGTACTCGTCGAAGTAGTGGGGCATGGTTTTGATCTCCCGCTCGATCTTTGCGGGATCGGCCCCTTCTTCGAGGACCACGTAGCATTCGCGGGTGTGCTTTTCCCGGACGGAGAGGGTGGGATTTTCACCTGCCCGCACCCTTGCGAGGGCTTCCGGGACGGGAACGGTGTACTGTCTCGCGTCCTTCACCCCGGGGATGCGGCGGATGGCGTCGGAATGGCCCTGGCTGACTCCGCGGCCCCAGAAGGTATAGTCCGCGCCGTCGGGGAGGATGGCGTTGGCATAGAGGCGGTTCAGGGAGAACATCCCGGGGTCCCAGCCCGCCGAGATCAGGGCGATGTGTCCGCTCTCCTCCGCCGCCTGATCCACCCGGGCGAAGTGCTCGGGGATGGAGGCGTGGGTGTCGAAGCTGTCGAGGACGTTGAAGTCCTTCGCCAGCGCGGGGGTCATGCCGGGCAGATCCGTCGCGGACCCCCCGCAGATGATGAGAACGTCGATGCTGTCCCGATAGCTCAGAATGTCCTTCGCGGGGTAGACGGGGATATCGCAGTGGGGCTTGACGGAGGCGGGGTCCCTGCGGGTGAAGATCCCGATGAGTTCCGCGTCCGGTGCCTTCGCGGTTGCGCACTCCACGCCTCTCCCAAGATTGCCGTAACCGTAAATCGCCAGTTTCATAGATTATCTCTCCGAGATAACAAACGTGAACCGTTTGTGAATTGATCCCGTTCCACGGGAAGAGGAATGAAAGGCTGCGCCTTTCGGATTTATGTCCCTGCGCCGCGTCGACGCAGTCACGCAGACGTGCTGGCCTTGCGGCGGAGATTCAGGCGCGCATTACACGGGACGCGCCGACGGAAAACAGAAAATGTAACTGCTTCTTCGCGCACATGTTCAGATTCAGACAGACGTGCAGACAGAACCGCGCGATCAAAAATCTGTTTGGGCGAAACCGAAATTCTGATTTCCTGAAATACGGAAGCGTTTGTTTCGCTCAGCCCACCAGGTCCTTCATCGTATAGAGTCCCGGGCCCTTTCCGATGAGGAACCCGGCGGCGGCGAGGGCTCCTTCGGCGAACAGGGCTCTGCTGTGGGCCTCGTGCTTCAGTGTGATCGTCTGATTCGGCGTGCCGATGATGACCTCGTGTTCGCCGACGATGTTCCCCATGCGGATGGCGTGGATGCCGATCTCGTCCGCGGTGCGCCTGGCGTGTCCGCTTCTTCCGGTGACGGGATAGGCGGCGGGGCGGACTTCCCGGATGGCCTCGGCCAGCATGAGGGCGGTGCCGCTGGGGGCGTCGAGCTTGCGGTCGTGGTGCTTCTCGACGATCTCGATCTCGGCTTCGGGCATGGCGGCGGCGGCCTGCTTGGCCAGCTCCACGAGGAGGGCGATGCCGAGGGACATATTGGCGGAGAAGAAGACGGGGATCTCCTTCGCGGCTTCCCGGATCGCCCCGGTCTCCTCTTCCGTGTGGCCGGTGGTGGCGATGACGGCGGGGATGCCGTATTTCAGGGCGTAGTCCAGCAGGGCGGGGGTCCCGTCGTGGCGGCTGAAATCGACGATGCAGTCGGCGGAGCGGAAGATCCCCGCAAGTTCAGGGTCCGCATCCGCGGCGGCGAAGGAGGGGACTGCGGGCACGGGGAGGGAAGGGGTCCCGGAAATCATGGGATCCACGCCTCCGACGGCCGAAGCTCCGCGGACTCCCTTTTCCGCCAGCGCGAGGACTTCGCCGCCCATGTGCCCGAGAATGCCGGAGACAATGATTTTCATACTGTTTTCCTTTTTTGAAGCTGTCTTCATGGGTTTCGATCGCTCTCCGTAGAGTGCGAACAATCTATGATTGTGAGCTCACGAACGATAACTCTGATAAGGTTGGATGACTATATTGGTGTGCGGACATAGACTGAACGAAATGGCGGCAGCCCTGTCCTGCCCCAATTGAAGTTTCTTGCCAGGCTTCTTTTCAAAGAAGCCGCGTAACTCCTTTGAAGGGAGAGAGGATCATACTTTGATCCCGACCTTTCTCATTTCGGCGAGGAGCTTTTCCTCGTGTTCCTCCTCCATCGGGGTGAGGGGCAGGCGGAGGACGTTCTTGCCGAAGCCCATTCTTGCCATCGCGGCCTTGACGGGGATCGGGTTGACCTCGGAGAAGAGGGCGTTCACCAGGGGCAGGTATTTCAGCTGCATGTCGAGGGCGGCCTTCGCGTCCCCTTCGCGCCATTTGCGGCAGAGGAGGGAGGTCTCCTTCGGCAGCAGATTCGAGAGCACGGAGATCACGCCGCCGCCGCCCAGGGAGAGGATGGGGACGATCTGGTCGTCGTTGCCGGAGTAGATGTCGATCTGATCGCCGCAGAGAGCCGCTTCCTCCGCGATCTGGGAGATATTGCCGCTGGCCTCCTTGATGCCGACGATGTTCGGATGTCCGGCGAGGGCGGCGGTGGTGGCGGGGAGGAGGTTGCATCCGGTGCGGCTCGGGACGTTGTAGAGGATGCAGGGTTTGGTCGAGGCGTCGGCGACGGCCTTGAAGGAGGCGAGAAGTCCCTTCTGGGTGGCCTTGTTGTAGTAGGGCGTGACCAGCAGCATGGCGTCGCATCCCGCCTCGCAGGCGTATTTCGTGAGGTCGATGGCGTAGGCGGTGTCGTTGGATCCCGTTCCGGCGATGACGGGGACCCGGCTCCGGATCTGCTCCGCCGAGAATTTGAGCACGGCCCGGTGCTCCTCGTCGGACAGCGTGGATCCCTCGCCCGTGGTCCCGGCGATCACGAGGGCGTCGATCCCCTCGGCGATCTGCCATTCGATGAGGTCGGCGAAGGCGTCGTAGTCCACGCCGTCGGCGGTCAGGGGGGTGACGAGAGCGGTTGCGGCTCCCAGAAAAACGGTGTTCTTCATAACAATTCCTCTCAAAACAAAAGGAGAACGGAAGCGAAGCCGCCAAGACCGTTCTCTGAATGCCGGATCCCCCCGCCGCATAAAAATGCCGGGGAGCCGGATCAAAGGACGATAGCGCTCCGCATTTCTGCGACAGCCGGGAGGATCTTCTCCCCGCGGCCAGCGAAACCTCCCGCCGCAGGAAGTCCCGCTTCGGCGCCCGCCCCTTTCCCGCACGGCGATGATCCGAAATCGTGAAATCGCGGATCCGGCAGCCGTGATGTGCGGTACTCTTGACAGAGCGCGCCTCTATCTCCCGAATATACAGTACGATTTTAGCATAAACCCGCCCTCTTGTCAAGCCCGCATACCCGGATTCCCGCACCTCTGCCCGCGAAATCGTAGGAATAACCAAATCCCGGCTCCCGGGAGGCCCGTTTTTGCATTTCCGGGGCGGCGGAGCAGGGGTTTTTACAATTTGTTTGCACACGCGACAGAATCCGACTCTTGTCCTTTCGCGTGGAGCGTGATACAATAAATCATACTGTTTCCCTTCTATTGAAACTGACTTCATGGGTTTCGATCGCTTCCCGTAGAATGCGAACAATCTATGATTGTGAGCTCGCGTGCGATAACTCTGATAAGGTTGGATAGCTATATTGGTGTGCCAAGGTTCAAACGCACTTAATTGGTATAACCATGTCCTACCCCCAATTGAAGTTCTTGCCAGGCTTCTTTCAAGAAGCCGCGTCTCCCCTTAGAAGGGATAAAGAATCAATAAACAGGAGGACGGAAACGGATGGAAGAGAAAACCGGAACGATGGAGGAACTTGTCGGACTGCAGAAGAAGGCGCTGATCCACGCGCGGATCCGGACGGTCCTTCTGGTCCTTTTCGCGGTGCCGACCCTCGCGCTCCTCTTCATCGGGACGCGTACCGCGCGGGAGAACGCCCGGCTGACTGCCGAACTGCGGGCGGAGCTTTCGGAGGGATTCGAGACCCTCGACACGATCCGGACGGACGTGCACCGGGCCGCCGAGCAGAGCACCCAGCTGAATTCCGCGGCGTCGAAGCTGCTGGCCGCCTCCGATCCCGAGGAGCTGAAAGAGGTGGTCGCGAGCCTGAAAGACGCGCTGGCCGGGGTGTCCGAAGCCGCGAAGAACGCCGCCGCGCTGGATCCGGAAGCGGTGAACGGACTGCTCCGAAAGCTGGACGGGGAACTGGACGGTCTTTCGGGGGCTCTCGACAAGGTTTCGCGGCTGGATCCCGAGGCCATCAACAATCTCCTCACCCGTCTCGACGACGTGATGAACCTCCTCGACAAGCTCAGCACCGCGCTGGACAAGATCTCGAGTTTCAGGCTGTTCGGGTGAATGAGTTAGGAGTGGCTAGCGGTTAGAGGCTAGTAGAACGTGAAATTGGGAATGAGGAATTAGGAATTGTCGGATGATGTGCTGTCTGTTCCGGATTGACGTGCTCTGCGGGATTTGAGGGTGTATTTTATGGGTAAGGAGTCGGCGTCGGGACGCGCGGTTTTGAAGCTGAAACAGGGAGCGATCCCCGCGGGTCCCGATAGATTCAGACATGACGAGCGAAACACGGGGACAACCTCGCGCGGTCTCTGCACGTGCAGCTGAAACATGCGCAGGATAAATCCTGCGGCCTTGCGGCAGAAATTCAGTCGCGCAATCGGCGTTGTCGCGTATTTTGGATTCCGGATCTGATTGTCTGTCCTCGCGCGGGGGAAGAAAAACAAGGGCTTCTGGGTAATGTTCCACGTGAAACAAAACACCGTCAGGGAGAACTTCAAGTTCAACTCTGACGGTTTTCGCTTTTTCGATTCTGTTCGCCCCCGGTCTGAATCCGCTCAAGTGCGCGAGGACAGGATAACAATCCCGGCTTCCCGAACACGCGTCCTGTTCAATGCGCGCCTGAAACACCGCCGGAGCCAGCACGACTGCGTCGGTGCGTAGAACATTGTTCTGCGCACGGGTTCAGCCGCACACCGGAGACCGCGCGGGGTTGGCTCTATGTTCCGCTCGTTATGTCTGAATCAGCAGAAGCGCGCGAGGATGGGAAAGAGGTTTTCGATACGGAGACGCGCGTCCAACGCCGACTCCTTTACCCACAAAATACAACCTCAAATTCCGCACCGCACGTCATTCAGAGACGCAGGCACACCATTCAGAACCACAGATAATTCTCAGATCGCGTACTTCGCCCGGTACTCCTCGAACTGCCGCTCAAAATCGGGCGTCCGCTTCTCCCGCAGACGGTTGATATATTCGTGGGTGTCGAATTCGTCCGCTTCCAGCTCGATCATGGCTACGGCGATGTTCGAGCAGTGGTCGGAAACCCGCTCGAAATTCGTGAGAAGGTCCGCCCACACATATCCCTGATGGATCGTGCATTCCCCGCGCTGGAGACGCTCCACGTGATGCAGCTTCATCGTGTCGCAGAGCTCGTCGATCAGCTCTTCGAGGGGCTCCACCCGGGTCGCGGCGTCCAGATCCCGGTCGATGAACGCGCCGAAAGCCAGCCCGACGATCTCCCGGATCGCGTCCTCGGTGACGCTCAGTTCCCGCATGGCGTCCCCGGAGAAGGTGATCCCCTTGTCCTTGATCTCCTGCGCGCTCTCCGCGATGTTCAGGGCGTGGTCGGAGATCCGCTCGAAGTCGGAGAGGGTGTGCAGATAGGCCGAGACGTCCTTGTTCTGCCGCTCCGTCAGCTCGTGGCCCGTCAGCTTGACCAGATAGGAGCCCAGCGCGTCCTCGTAGCGGTCCCCCGCCTCTTCCTTTTCCTGGACCTTCTTGAATCCCTCCTCGCTGAAGCCGGAGAGCAGCTTGAGCGAATCCTCCAGCGCTTCGCGGGCGGTGTCGGCCATGGCGTTGACCGTCAGGCGGCTCTGCTCCACGGCGATGGCGGGATGGGCGATGAAGCGGTCCTCGAGGCGCAGGGAGGGATCCTCGGCCGCCGCCTTTCCCACGGGGACGATCAGGGTGACGAGGGCCTCGATGACGTCGGAGAAGGGCATGGCGATCAGCACCATCCCGAAGCGCAGAACAGTGTTCACCATCGCGACCCGCACGGGATCCACGGTGTCGTTCATGATCGGGAAGCCGAAGATCGCGTCGGCGATATAGAAGATCGCGGCGCAGGCGAGGGTGGATACCGCTCCCGCCACGGGATAGATCAGAGCCGCTCTCTTGCCCTCCGTGTTCGCGCCGATGGCGGAGAGCAGCACGGGCGCGGACGCACCGATGGCGACGCCCATGAGGAGGGGCAGGGCGGTCGAAAAGCTCATGGCTCCCGTCGCGGAGAGAGCCTGCACGATACCGACGGCGGCGGACGCGGACTGGAGCACCGCCGTGAAGACCGCGCCGGCCAGAATGCCGATCACCGGGCTCTCCATCGAGGTGAGCATGCCGCGGAATCCGGGATCGCTGCCGAGGGATCCGACGGACTTGCTCATGGTGCTCATGCCGAACATCAGCACCGCGAATCCCATCATGATGTCGCCGATGTGGCGGGCCCAGGGCTTCTTCACGAACATGCGGATGATGATCCCCGAGACGGCGACCGCTCCCGTGAGGGTGGCCGTGGAGAAGATGCTCCCGATGCCGCCGTTGCCCATATAGCTGAGGCAGATGATCCAGCCGGTGATGGAGGTGCCGAGGATGGCGCCCAGCACGACGCTCACCGCCTGCCGCACCTTCATCATGCCGGAGTTGACGAATCCGACGGTCATGACGGAGGTGGCGCAGGAGGACTGGATCACGGCGGTGACGGCGGTCCCGAGCAGGACTCCTCTGAGAGGCGTGCCCGAGAGCCGGTAGAGGATCAGTTCGAGCTTGCTTCCCGCGATCTTTTTCAGCCCGTCCCCCATGAGGCTCATGCCGAAGAGGAAGAGCGCGACGCCGCTGAGAAGCGTGACGATTTCGGAAAATCCCATGTGTTTCCCTTTCTTTTTCTTTCTTTTTCTTCCGAGGGTACTTCTTTATCCCTTGATTCTGTTTCCACACCCGCATTCTACCCCCTCCGCGTTAAATCCGCCGCCCGGTTCAGGTAAAATCCATGTAAAATTCGGCGCAAAATCGCTGTTTATCGCTTTACAACCGGGCCGGGTTGTGGTATCATAAAAAGGGGGAAGGCGGCTTTTGCGCCCGAAGTCCGGCCGGGATCCGCAGCGCCCCCGTGGAGTCCGCTCATTCTGGGGGAAAAGGGGGTTCTGCCGCTTGATCTACCTTCTCGAAGACGACGAAAGCATCCGGAAGCTGGTGGTCTACGCCCTGTGCAGTCAGGGATGGGAGGCCGAGGGCTTCGGGACGGCGGAGGAATTCCGCGCGGCGGTACGGAAACGGATGCCCGAACTCGTCCTGCTCGACGTGATGCTCCCGGAGGAGGACGGCATCTCCGTTCTGAAACAGCTCCGCCGCTCACCCGCCACGTCGGCCCTGCCCGTCATCATGCTGACCGCCAAGAACAGCGAATACGACCGGGTGGAGGGACTGGACGCCGGAGCCGACGACTATGTCTCCAAACCCTTCGGCATGATGGAGCTCGCCGCCCGGATCCGCGCCCTTCTGAGACGCCGCCGGACCGACGCGGAACAGGGAGCCCGGGAATACCGCGCCGGCCCCCTCTTCGTCTGCCCCGACCGCCACGAGATCCGCGTGAACGGAGCGGACGTAGCCCTGACCTACAAGGAATACAACCTGCTCTGCCTCCTGCTCGAAAACCGGGGCAAGGTCCTCACCCGATCCGTCCTGATGGACCGGGTCTGGGGATTCGAGGCGGAGAGGGAAAACCGCACGCTGGACGTCCATGTCCGCACGCTGAGACAGAAGCTCGGCGAGGCGGGGGGCATGATCGAGACCGTCCGCGGCATCGGATACCGATTTACGGGAGAGGATGTGTGATCCAATGACAAGAAAGATCTTTCTCGCTACGTTTCTCACGGGACTGGCCGTCCTGCTGCTCTGCGCGGCGGTGTTCTTCGGCCTTCAGGTCACCCAGACCCAGTCGGAGATCCTCGACAACCTCAAAATCGAAGCGGTCTACGCGGAAAGCGGCGCCGCAGCCGGGGGAGCGGAGTTTCTCGGCAGCCTCGACACCGGACGCCGGTTCACCTGGATCTCCGCGGACGGCGCGCTCCTCTACGACAGCGAACCCGGCGCGAATGCCTCGGACGAGCTCTCGGCGAAGGAAATGAAGGAGGCCGCGGAAAAGGGGGAGGGATCCTCCGCGGGACGGGAAGGCGGGAACAGCTTCGTCTCCTACGCTCTGAAATGCCGGGACGGCTCCCTGCTCCGCATCCGGTGCGGCGTCGACATCCTGCGCTACGCCTTCGTCACCGTCTCCCCCGTGCTCTGGATGATCGTGCTGGTCCTGCTCTTCTCGGGCGTGCTGGCGTTCCGGGCGGCGAAGCAGATCCTCGAGCCCGTCAATTCCATCGACCTGGACCGCCCCGATCCCTCGAAGACCTACGCGGAGCTGAAACCCCTGCTCAACCGCATCGACGAGCAGAACCTCACCATCGGCGAGCGGGAGGACGAGCTGGTCCGGCGGCAGAAGGAATTCACCGTTCTCACCGACTCCATGAGCGAGGGACTCGTCCTGCTCGATAAATCCGGCAAGGTCCTCGTCGCCAACCGCAGCGCCCTGAGCCTCCTGCCCGAATGCGCCGAGGGAGAGACCTTCCCCCTGCCCGAGAGCGCGCCCTCCAATCCCGCGGCGGCGGCGGCAGCTCCGGCTGTGAAGGACGCTCTGCGGGGCGCGAGAAGGGAAGTCTCCCATTCGGCGGACGGCGAGACCTGGCGGATCATCGCCAACCCCGTTTCGGTCCGCGGCAAGCCCTCCGGCGCGGTCCTGCTCCTCATGGACGTCACCGAGCGGGAACAGCGGGAGCGGCTCAGACGGGAGTTCTCCGCCAACGTCTCCCACGAGCTCAAGACCCCGCTCACCTCGATCTCCGGTTTCGCCGAGCTCATGATGAACGGCCTCGCCACCGGGGACAAGGTCCGGGAGTTCTCCGCCGATATCTGGAGGGAATCGAGACGGATGCTCTCCCTCGTCGACGACATCATCCGCCTCTCCCGCCTCGACGAAATGCTCGAAAGCCAGCCGAGACCCGGCGAATCCCCCGTCCCCGCAAAAACCGGCGCGGGAACCGAAGACGGCGCGGCTCCGGAGGGAGAGGAAAGCGACGCCCCCGTGTGGGAGGACGTGGACCTCGGGGATCTCGCGGCGGACGTGCTCGACAGCCTCAAATCCTCCGCCGACAAGAGAGAGATCAGACTCGAGCTCAAAGCCGAGCCCGATTCGAAGGTCCGCGGCGTCTGGCCCATCCTCTACGAGACCGTGTACAACCTCTGCGACAACGCCGTGAAGTACAACAGGGACGGCGGATCCGTCACCGTCGAGATCGGCCGCGGAACGGACAACGCGGAGGAGGAGGGCGAAGGCCGCGACGGCGTCAGACTGACCGTCCGCGACACCGGGATCGGGATCCCGAAGGCCCACAGGAGCCGCGTTTTCGAGCGGTTCTACCGGGTCGACAAGAGCCATTCCCAGGAGATCGGAGGCACGGGACTGGGGCTGTCCATCGTCAAGCACGGCGCGCAGCTCCACGGAGCCGAGATCGAGCTGGAGAGCGAAGTGGGCGTCGGGACCGCCGTGACGCTGTTCTTCCCGCCCATCCAGTCATAAAATCAAACGAGGCGATTCGCTATGGAACCGAAGAAAGAAAAGAAATTCCTCATCCTCGTCGACATGCAGAACGACTTCATCGACGGCGCCCTCGGCACGCCCGAAGCGGTTTCCATCGTCCCGAACGTCGTGAACCGCGTCAGAAAAGCCCTCGAAGACGGCGAGTGTGTCATCGCCACCCTCGACACCCACGGGGAGGACTATATGAAGACCCGGGAGGGCAGAAAGCTCCCCGTCCCCCACTGCATCCGCGGCACCGAAGGATGGCGGATCCGGCCGGAGATCATGAGCCTGCTCGGCGGCGCGGTCTTCGTGGAAAAGCCCACCTTCGGAAGCACCCGCCTCCCCGGGATCGTCGAAGAACTGAGCGGGGACGAGCCTTTTTCCGTCGAACTCTGCGGCCTCTGCACCGATATCTGCGTCGTCTCCAACGCCATGCTGCTGAAAGCCCGTTTCCCGGAGGCGGAGATCTCCGTCCGCGGGGACTGCTGCGCCGGCGTCACCCCCGAAAAGCATGCCGCCGCGCTGGAGACCATGGCAAGCTGTCAGATCGAGATCATTTGAGCCGCCCCGGTCCGCCGGAGTACGGTTTGACCGGAGAAAAAACCGCCACACATCAGGAGAAACACAATGGAGAACGGAATGACCCTCGCGCCGATCGTCGAATCCCTGCTTGACACCGATCTGTACAAATTCAACATGGATCAGGTGATCTTCCACAAGCACACGGATCTCAACGGAGAATACTATTTCCTCTGCCGCAACCCCGGCGTGACCTTCACCGAAGCGATGTTCCGGGAGATCAACGCCCAGATCGACCACCTCTGCACCCTTCGGTTCACGGACGAAGAGCTCGCCTATCTGCGCTCCATCCGCTTCATCAAGAGCGACTACGTGGAATTTCTGCGGCTCTGGCATCCCATCCGGGACTACGTGAAGACCTCCCTCTCGGAGGACGGGGAGCTGGAAGTCGTCGTCAGCGGCCCCCTCTTCTCCGCGATGCAGTTCGAGATCTACCTCCTCGAGATCGTGAACGAGGTCTATTTCCGCATGAAATACGACTATGAAGTCCTGCTCGCCTCCGCGAAGAGACGGCTGGACGAAAAGATCGCCGCGTTCCGGGAGGGGAAGTACACCTTCTCCTTCGCCGAATTCGGGGCAAGGCGGCGGCTCTCCCGGGAATGGGAGGACGAGGTCGTGCGGCGGCTGGCGTCGGAAACCGGCAGATGCGTCGGGACCTCCAACGTCTGGCTGGCCATGAAGCACGGCCTGACCCCCATCGGGACCTACGCCCACGAGTTCGTGCAGATGTATCAGGGCATCGACTCCATCCCCCTCGCCTACACCAACCACTACGCCCTCGAGGACTGGTACGACGAGTACCGGGGCGACAACGGGACGGCCCTCACCGACACCGTCACGACGGATCTTTTCCTGCTTGACTTCAACCGCTCGATGGTGAACAACTTCACCGGCGTCCGGCACGACAGCGGGGATCCCTACGAATGGGGCGAGAAGATGATCGCGCACTACGAGAAATACGGCGCGGACCCGAAAACCAAACTCCTGCTCTTCTCCGACAGCCTCGACTTCGACCGCGCTCAGGCCCTGTACGAGCATTTCCGGGACCGGGCGAAGGTCTCCTTCGGCATCGGGACCTTCTGCTCGAACGACACGGACGAGAAGGCGCTGAACATCGTCATCAAGCTCCAGACGGTGAACGGCCGCGCGGTGGCGAAGCTCTCCGACAGCCCCGGAAAAGCCATGTGCCGCGACGCGGAGTATCTCGAATACCTCAAGCGGTCCGTTGCTTTCCGGCTGAATCGGGAGAAAGAAGCAAGGTAAGCGGAACAAACTGTGCTCCTCTGTGGGTGAATCCGAAGCGGATCGACGTGCGGTGCGGGAGGAGAGTTTTTTGGATGGGAGCGCTCCGCTGGAATGGAAGGGACGCGCGGCTTCGTATCGAAAATCTCTTTTCAATCCCCGCGCACTTGTACGGATTCAACCCGGACGAGCCGGAACATGGTGTCAACCCCGCGCGGTCTCCGATGTGCAGTTGAACCCGTGCACGGGACAAGCCCGTGGCCTTGCGGCAGAGATTCAGGCGCGCATGGAAGGGGGACAATGTGCAGGTTTCCTGTCGATTGTTTCACGTGAAACAAACAGCCGTCAGAGTGGACTTTCTGGTTCGGCCCTGACGCTGCATACGGGTATGAATCTGTAAATCCGCGCGAGGATGCGGGAACAGGTTTCGATTCAGCTATGCGCGTCCTGTGCCCAATGCGCGCCTGAATCTCCGGCGAAGCCCGCAGAACTTGTTCTGCGCATGTTTCAGCTGCACGTGCAAAGACCGCGCGAGGAGAACACCCTGTTTCGCTCGTCATGTCTGAATCTGTCCGGCCCCGCGGGGATCGCTCCCTGTCTCGGCTTCAAGTACGCGCGTCCCCCGAATCCTGCGTAGCGGGCGGAGCGCTCCCATATAAAAACCCGATAATCCCGCACAGCACCCCATCCCGAAACAGCCAGACGCAAAGTCCGGCAAACCGCCCTCACAGTTCCCGAAACTTCCTCACTCTGTGGAACGTCGAATAATTCGCGTCGTGGAAATTCCGCGCTCCGTTCAGGGCCGTGCGGCAGAGGAAGAGAATATCCTCCCCCTCGATGAAGAAATCCACGTACTGGAACCCGACTTTGCGGGGGTCTTCCTTCCGGCGGTCGATCAGGTCGCACACCGTCTCCCAGCGCTCGCAGTCCCTGGAGCGGATCAGGGAGAGCAGATTCCGGTCCCCCGCGTGCTCCGGGCCGAGGATGCGGTCGACGATCGAATAGTACATTCCGGTCGCGGGGTCTTTTCGGATCATGAATTTCGCGTGGTTGCCGGGGAAGGGGACCGCCTTTTCGTATACGAGCGGAGCTTCCGGGTCGTCGGTCCGCACGCGGTAGACGAGGGCCAGGCCATAATTCGGGGAGCACCGCCCGATCTCGTAGCGCATGACGTTGTAAAGATGCCCGTCCGGGAACACCGCGAGGGTCCCTTCGATGCAGCCTTCGCTGGGGCCGTCCGCCGTCCCGGGCCAGGAGGGATCGTAGGGCAGGGGCTCGGAGAACAGCCATTGCGCGGCGTCCGTGAGATCGGCGTCTTCCGGCGCGGAGCCCACCATCGCCGCGTGTCCCCCCACCGCCCAGGATCCCCATTCGAGGGTGGTCCAGATCCGTCCGCCGCAGATCACCGGGGGCTGGGGATTCTTGTGGACTCCGGCGCAGTCCCGGGCACATGAGCCGCGGAGCAGGACCGTCGGGGCGGAGAAGGTGCGTCCCCCGTCCGCCGATTTCCCGATCAGAAGATCCCCGTATTCGGTGGAGCAGGCCAGCATGTAGACGTCCCGGCCCAAAACGAACATCCGCCCCCAGAAGCAGGGGAAGAGGTCGCAGAGGTAGCGCCACGAATCCCCGTCGTCGTCCGAGCGGAAGATCATCGAAAGATTCTGGGGCCCTCCGCCGACATAGACGTCCATCGAGGCCAGCAGAAAGCCGTCCGGGTGGCGGATCACGCAGGGGGAGCAGAGACAGCGGCCGGAAAAGGCGTAGGCGTCGTCCTCCGGGTGGAGGTAGTTGACGACGGTCCCGACGGCCTCCCCGGTCCTCGCAAGGCGCACGCGGCTCCGGCTGAGGGGCTCCCCCTCCCCGCCGATCCGGAAGACGGCGATCTCATAGTCGCGCCCCTCTTCCAGATCTTCGACGGTGAATCCGAAATCCTCCGTGTCGGCGAAGGAGCGGAATTCCCCCTCCCCCCGCTCCCGCCAGCAGACCCGGAAGAGATCGGGGGAGGAAGGGGAGGCTTCAGCGGCGTTCTCCGGGCGGATCCACTCGACCCGGATCCTGCTTTTCCCGGGGGCGAGGCGGCAGATCACGGGATCCCCGGCGTCCCTCAGCGGGGGAGAATAGGGGCGGTAACTCCATGTCAGGGCGGGCTTCATGATTCTCCTCCTTTCTCCGCCGTCCGGGTTTTGACGTACTCCCGGATCAGGGCGGCGAGGGTCTCCGTCTGTCTGACGCAGGAGATATCGTAGGGGCCGAGATCCGACGCCGGACGTTTCCGGGTCTCGAGGGAGGAAAGGGGCAGCCCGGCGATCTCCTTGAGGTGGTATTTCGCGGTGACGGGATAGGCGAGCCCTTCGGTGAACGCGGCGGTCCCGAGGAAGGCCTGAACGATCTCGGCGCCTTCGGGGTCACGCTCGTAATTGGCGCAGAGCCAGGCGTAGAGATCGGGGTGAAAATTGCACATCACGCCGCAGTAGCCCGCCGCTCCGCTTCTCAGGGATTCGAGGAGGGTCTGGGCGTTGGCGTTGTAGAGCTTCATGGGGCTCCCGGCGAGGATCCGGCACCGCTCGGCGATGAGGGCGGCGTCGCAGCAGGTGTCCTTCATGTAGAGGAACCGCCCGCTTTCCGCGCAGAAGGAGAGCATCCGGGGGGACATGAGCCTCTTGTACGGATAAGGGCATTCGTAGACGCCGAGGGGGATATCGGGCAGGGCTTCCATGAGGGCTTCGGTCTCCCGGATCCAGTTCTCATCCCCGGTGTTTCCGATATCCATGCGGTTGGAGATGAGGATGAGGGTGTCCGCCCTGGATTCCGCCACGGCCGAAAGCTCCCGGACCTGATCGGCGAAGGAGTCGGACACGTGTCCCGAGGCGACGACCGTCATGCGGGGCTTCCCGGGGTGCTCCTGTGCCAGTTCCGCCGCCCGGTCGGAGACGGTTTTCGTCAGAAGGGCTCTCTCCTCGACGGTGAGGCAGAAGATCTCGCTGGACTGGCAGGAGGCGAAGATCCCCCCGCAGCCGTTCTCATAATACCAGTCGGTCATGGCCCGCGCCGCGCCGGTGTCGACGCTTCCGTCTTTGTTGAAGGGCGTGACCATCGTGGGAAAGGCAAGTTTCACGGACATATCGGTTTCCCCTTTGAATTGGAATGGAATGATCTCTGCGTGGGGCGGAAATCTGCTCCCGCTCCGATTATACACGTCCGGGCGGGTTCTGTCAAGGCGGTCGGCCCGATCCGGCTTTTTTCGCGCGGACGTTTCGTTTTACGCAATGATTTATTAACATTATCCCCCTCCAATCCCGCCGGAGTTTGCGCTATACTCTCAGGCGTAAAGCATCAGAATGGGGCTTTGTTTGGATCCCGACTGCCTGAACTCCATGTTTCGTCCTGACAGATTTTCGATCGCGCCGTTCTGTCTGCACGTCCGTCTGAATCTATAACCGTGCGCGAAGACAGAAAAACAGTTTTCGATTCAGCCATGCGCGTCCCTGTGCCCAATGCGCGCCTGAAACGCCGCCGGAGGCCAGCACGACTGCGTCGGTGCGTCAGACATTGTCTGCGCATGTTTCGGTTGCACGAACAAAGACCGCGCGAGGACGTGGGATAAACTGTCGATTTACGAATCTGAGACGAGCTGTACAGTTATGCCATACGGCCAACTATTTGCTCCGCAAATTGGACCCTCGGGAGGGGCAGAGTTTGCGAAGCAACACTCGTCGGCCATGAGATGTGTCCCTCGCACCGACGCAGTCGTGCTCGGCGCCTGTCTGCGTGACTGCGTCGACGCGGCGTAGGGACATAAAATCCGAAACGCGGAGCGTTTCATTCCTTATATCCCTTCGAGAAGGGATTTCGTATAACGAGGTTTATTGTGCTTCAGCTTGAAAAAATCACGAAAATCTATCCCTCTGGGAACGTGACGGCTCTCCGGGAGGTCTCCCTCTCCTTCCGCCGCTCCGAATTCGTCTCCGTCCTCGGGCCTTCGGGCTGCGGGAAAACCACCCTTCTGAACATCATCGGAGGGCTGGACCGCTATACCTCCGGGGAGCTCTCCGTCCGCCACGTCCCCACCGCCCGCTTCTCCGACCGGGACTGGGACAGCTACCGCAACCACTCCATCGGCTTCGTCTTTCAGTCCTACAACCTGATCCCCCACCAGTCCGTCCTCCAGAACGTGGAGCTTGCCCTGACCCTCTCGGGCGTCTCGAAGGCGGAGCGCAGACAGCGGGCGAAGGACGCGCTCATCGCGGTGGGTCTGGGGGACCAGCTGAAAAAGCGGCCCTCCCAGATGTCCGGCGGGCAGATGCAGCGGGTGGCCATCGCCCGGGCTCTCGTGAACGACCCGGACATCCTCCTCGCCGACGAGCCGACGGGGGCCCTCGACTCCGAGACCTCGGTGCAGGTGATGGAGATCCTCAAAAAGGTCGCCGAAAAAAAGCTGATCGTGATGGTGACCCACAACCCGGAACTGGCGGAACGCTATTCGACCCGGATCATCCGCCTTTTGGACGGGGAGGTGCTGTCGGACAGCGATCCCTACTCCCCGGAGGAAGAGGCGGCGGAGGTCTACGGGGAGGGATCCGCTGCGGAGGGCGAAGATGGATCCGTTCCGGCGCGCTCCGGCGGGAAAAAGAAGGAGAAGAAGGCGCGGACCTCCATGTCCTTCTTCACCGCCCTCTCCCTGTCCCTGAACAATCTTCTGACGAAAAAGGCCCGGGCCCTTCTGACGGCCTTCGGCGGGTCCATCGGGATCATCGGGATCGCCCTGATCCTCTCCCTGTCCCACGGGATCAACCTGTATATCGCAAAGGTGCAGGAGGACACGCTCTCGGCCTATCCCATCCGCATCGAGGCGCAGACGGTGGATCTGACCTCGGTCCTCTCGGTCATGACGGAGGCGCGGAAGGAGACGGAGGACGGGGAGGAGTGGGAGGACGACGGCCTGATCCGCTCGAACACCGTGACCCTGGACCTGCTCGAAACCATGTCGAACATCGAAGTGCAGGAGAACAATCTCGCCCGCTTCATGGACTATGTGAAGGAGCACGGCGGGGACTTCGACGGTCACGCCTCAGCGGTGTCCTACGGCTATTCGGCTCCCCTGACCCTTTATTCGCCCACCGACGTCGGCGAGGACAACCTCCCCGTGCAAATCAACCCCTCCCCCCTCTTCGCCGGGATGCGGGGCAGAGGCGGAAACGGCGGCGGAATGACGGGCGGCGGGATGTACGCGCTCAATATCTGGGAGGAGATGATCGACAACCCGGCGCTGATGGCGGAGCAGTATGAGCTCGCCGCCGGGAAATGGCCCGAGGAATGGAACGAGCTGGTCCTCACAGTGGACGAGCACAACCGGATCAACGACATCTTCCTTTATGCCCTCGGGATCCGGGATCAGGCGGAGTTCCGGGAGATCATGAAGGCGGTCTTCTCGGGGGAGGAGGTCGAGATCGTCTCGGAGACCTATTCCCCGGACGACCTGATCGGGCTGGAATTCGCCCTGGTCCTCCCGGCGGAGCTCTGGCAGGAGAAGGAAGACGGCTGGGAATACATGGGGGAGAACGAGTCCTTCATGAAGATGGCGGTGAAAAACGCCGAACGGCTGAAGATCGTCGGGATCATCCGCCCGTCCCCCGAGGCCGTCGCCACCTCCCTGAACGGCGCGGTGGGCTATCTCCCGGCCCTGACCCGGCACATCATGGACAAAACGGACGAGACCCCCGTCGTCCTCGCCCAGAAGGCGGATCCCGACACGGATATCGCCCTGGGCCTGCCCTTCGCGGGGGAAGATTACGATGAAGACGCCCTCCCCGCCGCCGACCGGGCCGAAGCGATCCGCAGGGCCTTTTCGGACATGAGCGACGCGGACAAGGCCGCCGCCTACGTCAACTCCATGACGGGGCTTTCGGAGGAGGACGCGCTGGCGATGGCGGAGAAACAGCTTGCGGCGATCCCCGACGAGGCCCTCCGCCCGATGCTGGCCGAATCCCTCGTGCGGGACAGCGGCATGGACAGCGGGACGGTGAACGGCTATCTCGCGGACATGACGGACGAGGAGCTCCGGGCCCTTGCCTCCCAGTCGACGGCCGCCCAGATCCGGGAGAACTACGCGGCGGAAGCGGCAGCCCGTCTCGGGTCGATGACGCAGGAAGATCTTGCCCGGGCTCTGGACGAAGCTCTTGCCGCGGCAGACGACGAGACCACGGCGGAACTCTTTGCGGACTACATGCCCCCGGTGGTGTCGACGCGGACCCTCGACGAGGCCATGAAGGAACTCGGCGCGGTGGACAGGAGCAGCCCGGACAGCCTGCGCATTTACAGCGGGACCTTCGCCGGAAAGGACGAGATCGCGAAGATGATCCGCTCGTACAACGCCGAACAGACGGACGCGGGCCGGGAGGAGGACGTGATCCGCTACACCGATTACGTCGCCCTGATGATGTCCTCGGTGTCGACGATCATCAATGTGATCTCCTACGTGCTGATCGCGTTCGTGTCGATCTCCCTCGTGGTGTCCTCCATCATGATCGGGATCATCACCTATATCTCGGTGCTGGAGCGGACGAAGGAGATCGGCATCCTGCGGGCGGTCGGCGCGTCGAAGCGGGACATTTCCCGGGTGTTCAACGCGGAGACCCTGATCGTGGGATTCGCGGCGGGGGCTATCGGCATCGGGGTGACGCTCCTGCTCTGCATCCCTGCAAACCTCATCATCAAGCACCTGACGGACATTTCCCGCCTGGCCCGTCTGCCTGCCTCGGGCGGAATCGCGCTGGTCCTCATTTCAATGATCCTCACGATGCTCGCCGGCCTCATCCCCTCCGGACTCGCGGCCAAGAAAGACCCGGTAGAAGCGCTTAGGAATGAGTGATTAGTTGGAAGCGGCTAGTGGCTAGTAGAGGCGCGAGTTAGGAATGAGGAATGAAATTCAGAATTAAGAATTAAGAATTAAGCATTGTTTCACGTGAAACAGAAAGCCGTCAGAGAAGGACTTCAAGTTCAACTCTGACGGTTTTGGTTTACATGGCGGGGGTGTCTGTCTGAATCTGCTCATGTGCGCGAGGGAGAAAAAACAGTTTCGCTTCCCGACGGCGCGTCTGTGCCCAATGCGCGCCTGAATCTCTGCCGGAGGCCAGCACGACTGCGTCGGTGCGTCGGACATTGTCCTGTGCACGGGTTCAACTGCATTTCGGCGATCAAGCCGGGTTGCCTCCATGTTCCGGCTCGTCATGTCTGAATCGGAAGGAACACGCGAAGATCGCTCCATTCACAGGCTGAACGGCAGCGCGTCCCTTCCATTCCAGCGCAGCGGGCGGAGCGCTCCCATATAAAAACCCGAAAATCCCGCGCCGCACTCCACCCCGACACAGATCCCGAAAGGCGGAACGATTCTTAATTTGCGTAATAGATCTGCGCCAGGCCGCCGTGGGAGGTCTCGCGGTACTTCTCGTCCATGTCCTTTCCGGTGCGGTACATGGTGGCGACCACCTCGTCGAAGGAGATCTTGCGGGTGGAGAACAGGAAGCGGGACAGATTGACGGAACTGATGGCCCTCATGGCGGCGACGGCGTTGCGCTCGATGCAGGGGATCTGCACAAGCCCTTTCACCGGGTCGCAGGTGAGGCCCAGGTTATGCTCCATCGCGATCTCCGCGGCGTATTCGATCTGGTCGATGTTCAGCCCGTAGAGGGAGGCGAGGGCGGCGGCGGTCATGGAACACGCGCTCCCGATCTCCGCCTGGCATCCGCATTCCGCGCCGGAAATGCTGGCGTTGGTGCGGATCACATTGCCGATGAGGGCGGCTACGGCCAGGGCGTCGAGGATCTCCTCCTCCGGGAATCCCCGCTCGCTGTGCATATAGTACATGACGGCGGGCAAAACGCCGCAGCTTCCGCAGGTGGGGGCGGTGACGACGATGTTTTCGTCCGCGTTCTCCTCGCTGACGGCGTAGGCGTAGGCGGCGATGATGCGGTTCATGGTGACGTCCGCGCTCTCGTTGTAGCACCGGGTCTCGTAGAGGGTCTTCGCCTTTCTCGCCACGCCGAGACCCCCGGGCAGGATCCCTTCCGCCGCGAGCCCTCTTTTGATGGAGGCCTTCATGGCTTCCCACACGGTTTTGAGGTAGTCCCTCAGGCTCGGGTCCTCAAGGCGGTAGATGAACTGGGCGAGGTTGAGACTCCGGTCCCGGCAGATTTTCAGGATATCGGAGAAATTCTTCTGGGGATAGACCTCCGCCTCGTCGTCCGATTCCTCGTTCTCGATGCGGACGGAGCCTCCCCCGACGCTGAACATGCGGTCCCTTCCCCAGAGTTCCCCGTTTTTGAAGGCTTCGAAGAGCATGGTGTTCGGGTGGGGCAGGTCCTTCGCCTCCCGGTCGAAGACTACCTTGATTCCGGGAAGTCCCGACCGCACGGCCTTTTCCGTCCCGTGGCCCTCGCCCGTGAAGGCCAGGGAGCCGTAGAGCGTGACCCGGTATTCGTCCGCGCCGGGCCAGCGTTCCCCGAAGATCTGCGCCGCCCGGAAGGGTCCGACGGTATGGGAGCTGGAGGGTCCGTGGCCGATTTTGTAAACGCTTTTGATTGTCTTCATGCGGGAGATCTCCTTTTTCGCGGGATGGGGAGGGATTCTGTATGTATTCAGTATACATGAAAACCGGAACAAAGTCAAGACGGTTTGTTTCCCCGGCGGGGGGCTTGCTTTTTGGACTCCGGTCCTGTATAATGGAGGCGAAGCACATCTTTGTGATATGTTTTCCATTCCAGATCATGATTCATACTAGGGTGTTCCGACGTCTGCGGACGTCGGCAAGGGCGCTGCCCCTTGACTGGGGAGCTGCGCATCCCCGGCCACCATTTTGAAAAAGGTGGACGAAAACTTTAACACGGTTTAGCGTGAAATCATTATCAGAGCAGAACCGGCAATGAAAGGAGAGCGCGGCATGGCTTTGAAAAATCAGGGGAGGCCGAACATCGTCTTTCTCTTTTCCGACCAGCAGCGGTACGACACGGTGAGCTGTTACGGCGCGTCCCCGGGGGCGGGATTCGCCCTGACGCCGAACATCGACCTGCTGGCGGCGGAGGGGGTGCGGTTCGATCTGGCGATGACCTGTCAGCCCGTATGTGGTCCGGCCCGGGCATGTCTCCAAACGGGACTCTACCCGGAGGGGATCGGGTGTCCGGTGAACGACCGCGCCTTGCCCCGGGGGATCCCGACCATCGCGGATTATCTGAACGGGGCGGGGTACGAAACGGCCTACGTGGGGAAATGGCACCTCGCGTCCCACAGATCCTTCGGCGGCGGCCCCGATTCCTTCGACTGCAGGACGAAGCCGGTCCCTCCCGAACGCCGGGGCGGATGGCGGGACTATTGGATGGCGGCGGACGTTCTGGAATTCACCTCCCACGGGTACGGCGGATTCGTGTACGACGGGGATGGGCGGCGGGTGGACTTTGACGGTTACCGGGCGGATTTCCTCGCGGACTGCGCGATCGGTTATATCCGGCGGGAGAAGCGGGGGCCCTTCTGTCTCTTTGTCTCCTGGCTCGAACCCCATTATCAGAACGACCGGGAACACTGCGAGGCGCCGGAGGGCTGGCGGGAGAACTACGAGGATTTCGCGGTCCCGGGGGATCTCGAAGGCACCGGCGGGGACTGGCGGGAGGAGATGCCCGATTATCTCGCCTGCTGCAGAAGCCTCGACGTCAACGTGGGCCGGATCGTCTCCACGCTGAAGGAGGCGGGGCTGTACGAAAACACCCTGATCGTCTACACCTCGGACCACGGCTGTCATTTCCGCACCCGGAACGGGGAGTACAAGCGCTCGCCCCACGACGCCAGCCTGCACGTCCCTCTGGTGATCCGGGGTCCCGGATTCGAAGGGGGAAAGGCTGTGAACCGGCTGACCTCCCTGATCGATCTGCCGCCCACCCTGCTCCGGGCCGCGGGGATCTCCATTCCCGACGCGTTCCCGGGGTTCCCCCTGCAATCGCTGGCGAAGGATCCGGAGGTGCCCGTGCGGGAGGAGGTCTACGTGCAGATCAGCGAAGCGGGGGACGGCCGCGCGATCCGGACGGAGGGACACACATACTGCGCGATGTTCGACGGCGGGGATCTGAGGGAGGCGTATGTCTACGACAATCTTGCCGATCCGTACCAGCGGCGGAACCTCGCGGAGCTCCCGGAATACGCAAATCTCCGGGCGGAACTGAGGCGGAGGCTGGAAGCGGCGGTCCTCCGGGAAGAGGGGAAGCGGGTGAAGATCCTCACAGATTCTAAGGAGTAAAGAAAAGTCAGCCCGGACCGGTGGGGGTTCAGGCTGATTTTTGATGGGGGGAGAATTGCCGTCCGCATACGGATCCCCCGCAGACCGTTCTGCGTGAGCCGGAAGGGACGGACCGTCAGTCGGCGTCGATGTACGTCTTTTGCAGGAACTTTTCCAGGGACTTCACCATCGCCTTCTCGTTCTTGCCGGTCTTCGATCCGATGTTGTTGCTCTTCGAGCCGATCAGATCCCGCCAGATGTGTCCGGGGCTTCCGATGTGGGGGGAGTTGACCACGCCGAAATTGTAGGTCGCGCCGGCCCGGATGACGGTGATCATTTCCGCGCTGTCCTCGTCCCTCGCGTACTTCGAGAGCAGGGCCTTGTCGTAGAACGCGGGCAGGACGGTCTCGAAGGAGCGGGCGGCCATGTTCTCGGTGACGACGCCCACGAAATCGAGCTCCGCGGTCCGCGGGACGGAGAAGAGGTTGTAGGCGTCCCAGGCGGTGGTGTGGTAGTTCTCCTGATCCTCGGTGTACTTCGGGTAGGGGATGATGCCGAAATCGAAATCCACGTCCCGCATCATGGCGGCGTTGCCCAACAGGTCCGCGAGGAAGAGGGCCCGTCCCTCCGAGAAGACCTTCGAGGCGTCGCGGGTATCTCCGACATAGCTTCCCTCGTCGGTGGAGAGGAAGACGCATTCGGATTCGCAGAGGAAGGCGTAGAGGGCGAGGAATTTGTCGATGAAGCTCTCCTCGCTGATGGCCAGCACGGGAAGACCGTCCTCGCCGGGCACGGTGACGTCGGCGTCGAAGGCGGCCATATACCCGGAGACGAAGTTGGTGGAGTCGGTGGAATAGCCGTAGATGTCGTCGATGGTCATTTTCCCGTCGCCGTCCGCGTCGATGGCGAAGACGGAGGAATAGGATTTCAGGGCGTCGAAGGTCCACTTGCCCTCCCGGACGACGTCGTAAGGGCTTGCGAGACCGGTGTCCGCCATCAGGAGCTTGTTGAAGAAGATGGAGAAGAGGTACTCCACGGAGGTCATGGTGAGGTCACCGGTGATGTAGTACAGCCGGTCCGCCACGTTCATTTCGCGGACGATATCGCTGTTCCACCAGGGTTTTTCGAAGTTGACGCCGTTCACGTGGTTCCAGTTGGCGAAGACGCCGTCCGCCGCGACCGCCGTGATGTACGCGCCGTAGCCGGAGACGAGCTGATAGGCGTCGTCGGCCGCGATCACGGAGTTCTTGACCTTGCCGGTGAAGCCGTCGCGGTCGTCCCAGAGTCCCGGTTCGGTGACGGGGGTGAGGGAGACGTTGAGGGCGGTCTCCACGGCGAGGTTGCGTTTGTAGACGGCCTCGGAGATGATGTCCCCGTCCACTTCGCCGACGAAGTCGTATTCCGTATGCCGGGGGGCGAGGATGGTGAAGGTGCGGCCCTCGTAGTTCCCGGCGGGGAGATCGGCGTAGAGATGGGCGTTCGGGTCCTCCTCCTCTTCGGGGGCTGCCTCTTCGGGATTGACCCCGGCGGAGGGATCGGCAGTCGGGGAACCGGCTTCGTCCCCCGGATTCGCAGCGGATTCGCCGCAGGAGACGAGCAGCGGAAGCAGGAGCGCGAGGACGAGAAGCAGGGCGGAGATCCGGGCTTTTTTCATGGTTTCGTATCCTCCTTTTTGATTCCGTTCGGTCGAATTACCTATATCATAGCACATGGGACGGAGAATGTCAAGGGGAGCGAGAAGCGGCTGGCGGTTAGTGGTTAGTGGCTAGTAGGACGCATCGGGGGGCGGGATGTGCGGGATTTTCGTTTTTTATATGGGAGCGCTTCGCTGGGATTCGGGGGACGCGCGGTCTTGTAGCTAGGGAATAGAGCAATCCTCGCGCGCTTTGACAGATTCAGACATGACGGGCCGGAACATGGAGCCAACCCCGCGCGGTCTCTGGTCGTGCAGTTGAACCCGTGCGCAGAACAAGTTCTGCGGCCTTGCGGCGGCGATTCAGGCGCGCATGGAAAGGGGGGCAATGTACAGGGGATCGGAATGATGTTTCACGTGAAACAATCGTGATTTCGTTCTGTTTTTCCTGAAACGATTATTCATTCGGGCGGCTGACCCCCATCGTTCCGCTTCTCGTTGTCATTCTGAGGAGCCTGCGACGAAGAATCTCCGCACGTGGAGGATGGGTTGGCCTTGTAGTTGGGAGATTCTTCACTTCGTTCAGAATGACAAAGTGAGGGCAAAACGGGACATGCGGCGGCCTGTCTGATGGAAAATCAGGTTTGTTCCACATGAAACACTGGCAGAAAAAGGAATTGTTTCACGTGAAACATTACCATCAGACTCCGTGTCTTTCTTGATCCGCGCGCGGAAAGACAATCGGATCCGCAATCCCGAGAACGCGACAACGCCGAATGCGCGCCTGAATCACCGGCGGAGCCCGCAGGACTTGTCCTGCGCATGTTTCAGCTTCATGAACACAGACCGCGCGAGGTTGTCTCCATGTTCCGGCTCGTCCGGCTTGAATCTGTACAAGCCCGCGAAGATCGCCCCATTCCCCGGCTTCAAGTCCGCGCGTCCCTCGAATCCCAGCGAAGCGCTCCCAAATAAAAAGCTGAAAATCCCGCACCGCCCCCCCCCCCGATGCAGACAAACGCCCCCACGGAGAACGGTTCTACTAGCCACTAACCACTAGCCGCTTCTATCTCCTCATTCCTCTTGACAATCCCCCTTCCCCGCTGTATAATGGTATTACTTCAAAAATCTTTCGTTTTGAAAGGAATTCACCATGAAAAAACTTGCGTTCCTCCTTCTGCTGGCGGGGATCTTCGTCCTTCTGGCGGTCTCAGCCTCGGCGGGGGAGATCATGTATCAGGGCGGCGGGGAGAACGGGATGTACCGGACCGGGTACACCGGCGCCATCAACGTGGAGCTCCACTTCAAGGAGCCCTTCAATGTCTCGGACGCCGACTACCTCTATCTCCGGGTCTACATCGAGGATCCCGAACGCTACGCCAACAACGGACAGATCGAAATCACCTCCTCCGGCCGGTGCGACGCCGAGGAATACAACTGGGACGTGGGGTCCTTCGATATGCAGCCGGGCTGGAACGAATGGCAGATCGACCTGTTCGGCGCTCAGACGGCCGGCGGGACCCCCGATCTCGAAAAGATCAACTACTTCCGCATCTACTTCTTCACCGAGGGCGACAACCTGATCGCCGTGGACTACCTGGGCTTCGGCGGGGAGAACGAGGACTTTTCCTCCGTCGCCACCGAACTCGGGGAGGTCAAGCGCACCGTCCACGTCCCCGAAGACCGGGTGAACCGGGTGGGCAAGGGCTCCTCCGGCTCCGTCAGCGTTCAGGCGGTGATCGAGACCGAGCCCCTCAACATCGAGGATTACGACTACGCCTTCGTCCGCCTCAAGGTCGACGGGATCGACAATTTCACCGGGGACGGACAGTTCGAACTGACCTCCTCCCTGAGCGCCGACCAGAAGGAAATGAACTGGCTCGTGGCGGGGATCGATCTGGAGGACGGCTGGAACGAATTCAAGCTGGACCTCTACGCCCCGGACAATCAGTCCTCCGACTTCCTGTACGAGAAGGTGAACTATTTCCGGATGTACATGTTCACGGAGGGGACGCTGAAGCTGAATCTCGACTACATCGGATTCGGGTACGAGGGCGACGATTTCGGCTATGACCTGCCCGCCTATCTGGTGGTCTCCGAGGACGCCCCCGAACTGACCCCGGAGGAAAAGGCGGCCCGGGAAGAGGCCCAGCGGATCAGGGCGGAGGAGCAGGCGGCGAAGAAGGCCGAAGAGGAGGCCGCGAAAGCCGAAGCCGAACGCATTGCCGCCGAAGAAGCCGCGAAGAAGGCCGAGGAAGAAGAAGCCGCAAGGATCGCAGCGGAGGAAGAAGCCGCCCGCATCGCAGCGGAAGAGGCCGAAAAGCAGGCGGCACAGGAGGAAGCGGAAAAAGCGGCGGCAGAAGCGGCCGAAATCGCTCCGGATCCCGCGGCCGAGCCCGAAGCTGCCATCGCGGAAAAATCCGGCTGCGGATCGACCATCGGCGGCGGAACGGTCGTGATGGCCCTGATCCTCGGGTGTGCCCTTCTCGTGAAAAGGAAGAACTGAACACCCCCGGGAAATCCGATCCCAAAAGAAAAATCACGCGGCTCTCCGATAAAGGGGAACCGCGTTTTTTGAGGAGTGAGGAGTGGACAAAATGAGGAATTAGGAATGAGGAGTGAAATTCAGAATTCAGAATTATGAATTAAGAATTGTTTCACGTGAAACATCATTCCGACCCTCCATATATTGTCCCCTTTCCAATGCGCGCCCGAATCACCGCCGCAAGGCCACGGGCTTGTCCCGTGCACGGGTTCAGCTGCACGACCGGAGACCGCGCGAGGTTGGCTCCATGTCCCGGCTCGTGATTTCTGAATCTGTCAAGGTGCGCGAAGATGGAAAAGCGGTTTTCGATACAGAAACGCGCGTCCCAACGCCGACTCCTTTTCCCACAAAATACAACCCAAAATCCCGCACCGCACTCCACCCCGATACACATTTTCTCAGAGGTCTTTTTTCAGGCCGTCCTTGCCATTCCTAAAAATCTGTGCTATAATGAGAAAAATGCCAGAAAGAAGAACGCCGCATTGAAGCATATCCTCTCCTACGTCCGGCCATTCTTTCCGAAGATGATGCTGGGCTTCGCCGTCAAATTCGGCGGGACGGTCATGGATCTCTTCCTCCCCATGCTCCTCTCCGCCATCATCGACGACATCGTCCCCACCGGCAGCCGGAAAATGATCCTCGCGGCCGGCGGACTCATGCTCGTCTGCTCCGTCCTCGCCATCCTCGGCAACGTGACGGCCAACCGTCTCGCGGCAAGGGTCGCCCGGGACACCACCGAGAAGATCCGCAACGACCTCTTCGAGAAGATCTCCTACCTCTCCGCCCGCCAGCTCGACGCCTTCACCGTCCCCTCCCTCGAATCGCGGCTGACCTCCGACACCTACAACATCCACCAGATGGTCGGCATGATCCAGCGGATGGGCGTCCGGGCCCCGTGCCTCCTCGTCGGCGGGGTCGTGATCGCCTTCTCGATGGAGCCGGTGCTCACCCTCGTGCTCCTCGCCGTCATGCCCTTCATCGCCGTGTCCGTCTGGCTCATCACAAAGCGCGGGATCCCGCTCTACAACGCCCAGCAGCTCGCCACGGACGACATGACCCGGGTCGTGCGGGAAAACGCCCAGGGCATCCGCATCATCAAGGCCCTCGGCAAGGAGGAGGCCGAGCGGGACCGGTTTGACACATCCAACGCCGGACTCAACCGGGCCGAAAAGCGCGCCGCCCTCAACATGGCCCTCACCAGCCCCCTCATGAACCTCTTTCTGAACTTCGGCCTCGTCGCCGTGATCGTCGTGGGGGCGGTCCGGGTCAACGCGGGGCTGTCCGAGACAGGCAAGATCATCGCTTTCACCTCGTATTTCACGATCATCCTGAACGCCCTCATGAGCGTCACCCGGATCTTCATCATGTCCTCCCGGGGCATCGCCTCCGCCAACCGCATCGGGGAGGTCCTCGACGCCCCCGCCGACATGGAGCCGGATCCGGCATACGCTCCCGCCGCCGACACGCCCGGGGAGGGGAAGCCCCCGAAGATCGAATTCGACCGGGTCAGCTTCTCCTACAACGGGATCAAGCCCGACGTGGAGGACGTGTCCTTCGCGCTGGAAGAGGGGCAGACCCTTGGCATCATCGGTCCCACCGGCGCGGGGAAGACCACCCTCGTCGCCCTCCTCATGCGCCAGTACGACGCGGACCGGGGCTCGGTGAAGATCGACGGGGTTGACGTGCGGTCCATGAGCAGGGCGGAGATTTCCAAAAAGTTCGGCGCGGCCTTCCAGAACGACTTCCTCTTTGCCGACAGCATCCGCACCAACGTGGACTTCGGCCGGGGACTGGAGGACGCCGATCTGCTCCGGGCCGCCGAGGACGCCCAGGCATCCTCCGTGCTGGAAGAAAAGCCGGGTGGCCTCGACTTCGAACTGGCCATCAAAGGCGCGAACCTCTCCGGCGGGCAGAAGCAGCGGATCCTGCTCTCCCGGGCCCTCGCCGGACATCCGGAGATCCTCGTTTTGGACGACAGCTCCTCCGCTCTGGACTACGCCACGGACGCGAGACTGCGCACGGCCCTCCGGAAACGCTTCTCCGATCCCGACCCCGGATTCCGTCCCACCACCGGCGTGATCGTCGCCCAGCGGATCTCCTCCATCCGGCACTGCGATCTGATCCTCGTGATGGAGGACGGGCGCGTGACGGGGCGGGGGACCCACGAAGAACTGCTCGAAACCTGCCCCCTGTACCGGGAAATCAGCGAATCGCAGATGGGAGGTGCGCTCCTTGAATAGAGGTCCGAAAGCCACGCGGCCCGAGGATACCGTCGTCGGCAACATGCCGAAAAAGCGGCTCAAGGTGCTCCTGCGCCTCGGGAAATACATGTTCCGCTTCCGGTGGGGGTATCTCTGCGCCCTCGCCCTGTCCGTTCTCTCGAATCTGCTCGCTCTGGTGGGGCCGAAGCTCTCCGGGCAGGCCATCGACGCCATCGGCATCCGGGTAGGGGGGACGGATTTCTCCGCCGTGATCCGCTGTTCCGTCCTGATGCTCGTCTGCTACGCGGCCTCCTCCGTCCTCGGCTACCTGCTCCAGCTCGTGATGGTGAACCTCTCCCGCGGCATCGTGAAGAAGATGCGGGAGGACATCTTCGCAAAGCTCATGCGGATGAAGGTGGACTATTTCCACCGGGTCCAGACCGGGGACATCATCTCCCGGATCTCCTACGACATCGACACCATCAACGCCACCCTGTCGACGGACCTCGTGCAGATCGCGTCCTCCGTCGTGACGGTGTCCGGGGCTCTCGTCATGATGCTCTCGATCTCCCCGCGGCTCTGCCTGATCTTCGCCGTGACGGTCCCGCTCTCGATGGTGACGACCACCATGATGGCGAACCGGTTCCGGCCCCTGTTCCGGGCGCGTTCGGGAAAGCTCGGCGAGCTGAACGGCTACGCGGAGGAATGCCTCTCGGGACAGAAGACCGTGCGCGCCTATTCCGCGGAGCCCGCCATGACCGCCCGCTTCGCCGGGAAGAACAAGAGCGCGGCGGACGCCTATTTCAACGCGGACTACTACGGCACGATGGTGGGTCCCACCGTCAATTTCATCAACAACATCAGCCTGACCCTGGTGTCGGTCTTCGGCTCCCTGCTCTATCTGGCGGGGGGGATCTCCATCGGGGACGTCTCCTCCTTCGTGCTCTATTCCCGCAAGTTCAGCGGCCCGATCAACGAGGCGGCGAACATCATCAACGAGCTCCAGTCCGCGGCTGCGGCGGCCGAGCGGGTCTTCCGCCTGCTGGACGAGGAGGAGGAGATCCCGGACGTCCCGGGGGCCCTCGTCTACGGGAAGGACGCGGAAGTCCTCGGACAGGAGGACGTCTGCCATGTGAATTTCGGCTACACCCCGGAGCGGGAGGTCCTGCACGATCTCTCCCTCTGCGTGAAGCCCGGCATGACGGCGGCCATCGTCGGACCCACGGGAGCGGGGAAGACCACGATCATCAATCTCCTCATGCGCTTCAACGACCCGGACAGCGGGGAAGTGAAGCTCGAAGGGCGGGACATCCGGGAAGCGGCGCGGGCCTCGGTCCGGCAGAGCTACACGATGGTGCTCCAGGACACGTGGCTCTTCTCCGGGACCATCGCCGAGAACATCGCCTACGGAGCGCGGCACGAGGTCACCCGGGAGGAAATCGAGGAAGCGGCGAAGGCGGCGGGGATCGACTCCTTCATCCGCGGCCTGCCGGAGGGATACGACACCCGGCTCACCGACGAGGGCGTGAACATTTCGAAGGGGCAGAAGCAGCTTTTGACGATCGCCCGGGCCATGATCTCCGACGCGCCGGTGCTGATCCTCGACGAGGCGACCTCGAACGTGGACAGCATGACGGAGATGCGGATCCAGAAGGCGATGGGGGACCTGATGGCGCACCGCACGTCCTTCGTGATCGCCCACCGCCTGTCGACCGTGCGCTCCGCCGACGTGATCTTCGTTCTGAAAGACGGACGCGTGATCGAGCACGGCACCCACGACAGTCTGATGGAGGAGAAGGGATTTTATTACAGCCTCCACAGCGCCCAGTTTGTGGGGTAAGGTGCGCGTGTTTCCGGATGACGTGCGGCGGGTCTCTGAATCACGTGCCTGCGTTTCCGGATGACGTGCGGCACGGGATTATCGGGTTTTTATATGGGAGCGCTTCGCTGGGATTCGGGAGACGCGCGGGTATAAATCAAAAACCGCTTTCCCCTCTTCGCGCGCTTTTGCAGATTGCAAATCGGACGAGCCGGAACATGGAGCCAACCCCGCGCGGTCTTCGGCGTGCAGCTGAACCCGTGCGCAGAACAAGTTCTGCGGGCTCCGCCGGCATTTCAGGCGCTCATTGGGCACAGGACGCGCGGTTTGAAGCTGAAATTGTTTCTCCGTCCTCGCGCACGGTTTGAGATTCAGACAGACATGCAGACCGAACCGGAAAAACCGAAAACCGTCGGAGCGGAACTCCCCAGTTCTTCCCTGACGGTTTTGTTTCACGTGAAACAATGGGCCCAAAAGCCTTGCTGTTCTTCACCTGCGCGGGGTTAGACCTTCAGATCCCGATACACAAAAACGCGACAACGCCGATTGCGCGACTGAATTTCCGGCGAAGCCCGCAGACTTGTCTGCGCATGTTTCAGTTGCACGAACACAGACCGCGCGAGGAAAACGCCATGTTCTGCTCGTCATGTCTGAATTTGTTCAAACGCGCGAAGAGAGTGAACCGGTTTTCGATCCAATCCCGCGCGCCCAATGCCGACTCCTTTTCCAAAAAATCCAACCCAAAATCCCGCACCGCACATCCCCCGATACAGACAATTCCTCATCCTCGTCCACTCCTCACTCCTAACTCTACTAACCACTACCCCCTTCCCACTAACAACTAAAACTTGACGTTTTTCCCGCTCTGGTGTATAATCAATCAAAACGGGCCTGAAAGGATGCGCTTATGCCGAAGACGTTTCAGAACATCGGGATCCTCGCCCACGTGGACGCGGGGAAGACGACCCTGACGGAGCAGATGCTCTATCTCATGGGAGCGGTGCGCCGTCCCGGATCCGTGGACGAGGGGACTGCCGCCACCGACAGCCTCTCCGTGGAGCGGGAGCGGGGGATCTCCGTCCGTACCTCCACCGCCTCCGGGACCTGGAACGGGGTGACGGTCAACCTGATCGACACGCCCGGGCACGTGGATTTCGCCGGGGAGGTGGAGCGTTCCCTCGCCGCCCTGGATTTCGCCGTGCTGGTGGTCTCCGCGGTGGAAGGCGTCCGGGCCCACACCGAAAACATCCTCCGCGCGCTGGACCGGGCCCGGCTTCCCCGGCTGATCTTTTTGAACAAGATCGACAGGGCGGGGGCGGATCCCCGGGGCGTGACGACCGACCTCGGACGGGTGACGGATCAGATCCTCCTCCCCCTCTGCCGCGCGGAAAACCTGGGCTTCGATGCGGCCTCCGTCTCCCTCCTCGAAGGCCGGGAATTCGATTCCGCCGTGACGGAGGCCCTCGCGGAGATAGACGACGAAGCCGCGGATCTCTTTCTCTCGGACGAAGCTCTTCCCCATGAAAAAGCCGAAGGGATGCTCCGGGAGGCCGTCTCCTCCTGCCGCGTCACGCCCGTGCTCATGGGGGCGGCGAAATTCGGGGCCGGGGTGAAGGAACTGCTCGGGTTCATGACGGCTTATCTTCCGACCGCGGCGCGCAGGGCGTCGGAGGGCCTTTCGGGGATCATCTTCAAGATCGAGCATGACCGGCAGATGGGCAAGATCTCCCACATCCGGCTCTTCGGCGGGAAGATCGAAAACCGCGACGAAGTCACCCTCGTCAAGCCCGCGGATCCGAGAAGGCAGAACCCGGACGGCGAGGAGGACGACGCGGTGGCGCTGGAAGAGGCTCCGCCGGTCTCCGAAAAGGTGACGCAGATCCGCAAATTCACGGGAGGCCGCTACGCCGACGCGGGATCGGTGGAAGGCGGGGACATCGCCGCGCTCTGCGGTCTTCCCTCCGCCAAGGCCGGGCAGTTCGTCGGATCCCTCGAGCTCTCCGAGGCCTACCGGCTGACGACGCCCTTTCTGCGGGTCCGGGTCACCCCCGCGGACGGGGACGCCGAAAAGGTCCCTCCCCTCGCCGCCGCCCTTGCGGAACTGACGGAGGAGGAGCCCTACATCGACGCGAAATGGGAGAACGGCCAGCGGGAGATCACGATCTCGACGACGGGGCGGATCCAGCTGGAAGTCCTCGACTCCCTGCTGCGGGAGCGGTACGGCATGGCGGCGTCCTTCTCCCCGCCGACGGTGATCTACAAGGAGACCCCCTCCCGCGCCGGATTCGCCTATGCCGACTACACCATGCCGAAACCCTGCTGGGCGGTGGTGCAGTTCAAATTCGAGCCCATGCCCCGGGGGTACGGCGTGTCCTATCACGGGAAGCTGCCCTCGAATCAGTGCTTCTACCGGTATCAGACCCACATCCGCACGTCGTTTTATTCCTGTCTCGAACAGGGGCTCTACGGCTGGGAGGTGACGGATTTCCGCTGTACCCTCGTCGGCGGCCAGCACCACACGATCCACACCCACCCGCTGGATTTCTTCGTCTGCACCCCGATGGCGTTCATGAACGGCCTGAAGGATCTGGGATCCACGATCCTGGAACCGCTCCTCAAAATGCGGATCACGGCGGACTCCTCGCTCTCGGGGAAGATCACGGGGGAGATCATGCGGATGCAGGGGGAATACGACGCGCCGCTCTTCTTCGGGGACACGGCGGTGATCGAGGCGGTGGTGCCGGTGGCGACGTCGATGGATTTCCCGGTGAAGCTGGCCTCCTGGTCCTCGGGCCGCGCGACTCTCGCGCCGTCGTTTTACGGCTACCGGGAATGCCGCGACGGGCTGGAGCACGTCAATCCGCGGAGGGGAGTGAATCCCCTCGACCGGTCGAAATGGATCCTCTGGGCCCGGGGGGCGTATCAGCTTTCCATCGAGGACCGGTGAAAGGTTTTTGTCTGCGTTTCGCTTTTGGGGGATGCGCTGTCTGGTTCGGGGTGACGTGCTGTTTGTTCCGGGGTGACGTACAGTGTGGGATTTTAGTTTTTTAGATGGGAGCGCTTCGCTGGGATTCGGGAGACGCGCGGACTTGTATCGAAAACCGGTTCACTCTCCTCGCGCGTTTTGAAGGATTCAGACATGACGGGACTGAACATGAAGCCAACCTCGCGCGGTCTCCGACGTGCAGCTGAACCCGTGCGCAGGACAAGTCCTGCGGGCTCCGCCGGAGATTCAGGCGCGCATTCGGCGTTGTCGCGGTTTCGGGATTCCGGATCTGATCGTCTGTCCTCGCGCGGATCAAGAAAGACAAGGGGTTTGGGGTAATGTTTCACGTGAAACGATTCCTTTTTCTGCCAATGATTCGCGTGGAACGCTCCTGCTTCTTCGTCGGACAGGCCGCCGCACGTCCCATTTCGCCTTTACTATGTCATTCTGACGCACCGACGCAGTCGTGCTGTCAGCGAAGAATCTCCCAACTACAAGGCCAACCCATCCTCCACGTGCGGAGATTCTTCGTCGCAGGCTCCTCAGAATGACAACGAGAAGCGGAACGATGGGAGTCAGCCGTCCTGAATGAAAAACTGTTTCACGTGAAACATCATCACGACCGCCCGCACTTTGTCCCCTTCCAATGCGCGCCTGAATCACCGCCGCAAGGCCGAGGAGCTTGCTCCGAGCATGTTTCGACTGCACGAACAGAGACCGCGCGAGGAAAACGCCATGTTCCGCTCGTCATGTCTGAATCCGCAACAGCCCGCGAAGATCGCCCCATTCTCCGACTGAACGCCCGCGCGTCCCTTCCATCCCAGCGAAGCGTTCCCATTCAAAAAAACAATAATCCCGCACATCCCGCCCCCGATGCGCTGACCGCAAGGACGGTTCTACTAACCACTAACCACTAGCCCCTCCTCACTCCCCCAACACCGCATTCCTTAATTTCCTCCTCCCACTTGACAAAATATCCTTCCGGTGCTATACTGGACGCACAAAAATAGAAAGGAAAACGGTCCATCAGCATGAAAAAACTGTTTCTGAAAGCGCTCGCCCTGCTGCTCGTTCTGACGGTGCTGCCCCTCGCGGGATGCTCCGAGAGCGCGGAAAACACGAAGGACGACCCCGCGGCGAACACGGAAGTCACCTCTCCCGACGCGGCCGATCCCTCCTCCGACGGGGAAGGCGAAGCGGCGGCGGAAGAAGAGCGCCTCAAGCCCAATATCCCCGAGTCCGCGGACTTCGGCGGCGACGAGATCTATTTCGTCGTCTGGGAGCTCGACAGCTGGGCCGACACCGTGCGCCAGTTCCGCGACATCTACGCGGAGAGCCTCACCGGCGAAGCCATCAATGACGCCGTGTACAACCGCAACGCCCTCATCGAGACCAACTACAACGTGAAGATCACCCAGGAGAGAATGCCCATCGGCAATATCGACGGCGCGGTTTCGAAAGCCGTCTCCGCGGGCGACACGACCTACGACGTGATCTACCCCCGTCTCTACGAAGCGGCCGCCATGTATCAGAAGAACTACTTCACGAACCTTCTGAACGTCCCCCACATCGACTTCTCCATGCCCTGGTGGGACTCCAACTGCGCGGACTCCCTTTCCTGCGCCGGGATCCTGCTCTGCGCGGCGACCTCCATCAACGTGAACGACAAGGACGCGACCGTCGCCGTGGCCTTCAGCAAGCAGGAGGCGATCAACAACCAGATCCCGGACCTCTACACGGAAGTGCGGGAGGGGACCTGGACCATCGACAAGATCGCCGCGATCTCCGAGGCCGTGGTCCGCGACGAGAACGGCGACGGCACCGTGACCGAGGACGACTTCTTCGGATTCCTCGGGGCCAACGACGTCATGACCTCCTTCTGGCACGGAGGCGGCGGCCTGCTCTGCTCGAAGGACGAGGAAGGGAACTTCGCCTTCACCTTCGGCTCCGAAAGGGATATCGACGTGGCGGTCAAGGTCGTGGAACTGATGCAGCAGCCCTGGTTCATGAACCACCACAAGATCACGAACACCGACGACGGCTACTACACCCAGCTCTTCGAGACCGGACACGGCATGTTCTTCTGGATGCGCCTAGACGAGGTCACCAACATGCGCAACGGCGACACCGACTTCGGCATCCTGCCCACGCCGAAATACGAGGAGTCCCAGGAAAAGTATTACAGCTTCGTCTCCCAGCACACCACGGGCCTCATGTCCATCCCGATCACCGTGGCGGGCGACGCGCTGGACGAGCTCGGCATGGTCCTCGAAGCCCTCGCGGCGGAATCCCACTACACCCTGATCCCCGAGTACATCGAATCCTCTCTGAAGACGAAGCACGCCCGGGACCAGGAATCCGGCGAAATGCTCGACATCATCATCAACAACCGGATCTTCGACCCCATGACGATCTACAATTTCGGCGGCTACGGCGACAAGTTCCAGGGGTACGGCCCCAACAACACCACCGATATCGCCTCCGATATCCAGAAGCAGAAGAAGGTTATCGACAAGACGATTGCGAAGATGGTCGACAAGATGATCGCGGACAGCCAGGGCTGATCTTCTCCCCCGGCTCCGGACGCGCGTCCGCCGCATCTAAATTCCTCCTCCCTTCGGGTACGGTATAACCGGAGCGGATTCCGGGCATCCTGAAAAGGCCTGAAAGGAGGCGGAAGCGATGATTGAACAGGACACGGTGCGGCTCCTGCGGGAATGCGACGCGGGGGCGAAAATGGGGATCGAAGCGATCTGCGGCGTCTTGAAGGACGTGAAAAGCGGCGGACTGCGCGAACTGCTGACCGGCTCGAAGGACGAGCACGAAGCGCTGGCCGGGGACATCCGGGATCATCTGAACCGGTTTGAGGATCGGGGAAAGGACCCGCCCGCGGCAGTTTCGGTCATGTCGCGGCTGAAAACGAAGGCGGAGCTGATGATGAACCCCGGCGACCGCACCGTCGCGGACCTGATGACGGACGGCTGCGGCATGGGCGTGAAGTCCCTTTCCAAATACCTGAACCGGTACAAAGCCGCGGACGAGAGATCGAAGGATTACGCGAAAAAGCTCATCGCGATGGAGGATCGGCTGACAAAGGAACTCCGGCCGTATCTCTGAGCGCGGGACCCGACGAAAATCCCCCGGGAGGCAGAACTTTCCGGGGGATCCGTTTTTTTTGCCGTACTATTCCCGCTCAAAAAGCTCACTATATGGGTTTTGATCGCTCCCCGTAGAATGCGAACGACGGGGTGGGAATGCCATATATACAAACATGACGTCAACCATCCCACCCCCGAGAATCCCTTTCAGGAATTCTCGCTTACGTCAGCCGTAACATTGAGCTCACGAACGATAACTCTGATAAGGTTGGATGGCTATATTGGTGTGCAAGGGTTCAACCGCACTTAATTGGTATAACCTTGTCCTCCCCCCAATTGAAGTTCTTGCC
>CACZNC010000060.1 GCA_902782445.1 uncultured Ruminococcus sp. | reverse complement strand
TCGGTTGTCGCTTTTGATTACAGCAAAAAAATGATAGAATTGGCTAAAAGACGGCAATCACAATATGCAAAACAAATTGAATTTTGTGTGGCGGATGCGCTGGGGATCAGTTTCATCCTTCTGGCGGGAGGCGAACCGATGCTTCGGCGGGACGTCATCGAAGCGGCGGGGGAGAAGCGGAATATCCTGTTCCCGATCTTTACGAACGGGACGTTCATGGACGAACGGTATTTCGAGCTTTTCGACCGCTGCCGGAATCTTCTCCCCGTGATGAGCATCGAGGGGAACCGCGAGATCACGGACGCCCGGCGCGGCAAGGGCATTTACGACCGCCTGATCGCCAACATGGAGGAGATGGACCGGCGGGGACTGATCTTCGGCGCATCGGTCACGGCAACGAGGGAGAATATCCGCGAGGCCGCGTCCCGGGACTTTCTGAAATCCCTTTCGGACCGCGGGTGCAAAGCCGTGATCTTCGTGGAATATGTCCCCGTCACGGAGGAAAGCAGGGATCTGGCTCCGGGGGATGAAGAACGGGAATATCTGGCGGGGGAGATCGACAAGCTGCGGAGGGAGCGTCCCGAAATGGTCTATGTCTCCTTCCCCGGGGACGAGAAAGCATCCGGCGGCTGTGTGGCGGCAGGGCGCGGCTTCTTCCACATCAACTCCCACGGCGGAGCGGAACCCTGTCCTTTCTCCCCGTATTCGGATATCAACGTCAGAAACGCTTCTCTCCGGGAAGCCCTTCATTCGCCGCTGTTTACAGACCTCGTCGACGGGGGCGTTCTGAGGGACGATCATGAGGGCGGCTGCGTCCTTTATGATAAGCGCGAGCTTGTAGAAAAGATTATAGCCGGGAAGGCTGTGTAAAGGAGAAGAACATGAAAGCACTCGTTGCCTATTTTTCCGCCGGCGGCGTTACCGCCAACGTGGCAAAGCGTCTTGCGGATGCGATCGGTGCTGTGGTCTATGAGATCCGGCCGGAGGCTCCCTATACGGCGGCCGATCTGGACTGGAGGGACAAAACTCCCGTTCCACGCTGGAAATGAGCGACAAGAACTGCCGTCCCGCGCTGGCGGACAAAGACGCGCCCGTGGCAGACGCCGAAGTCGTTTTTGTGGGTTATCCCGTCTGGTGGTACCGTGAGCCCTCGATCATCGACAGCTTCCTCGAAGCCTATGATTTTTCCGGGAAGAAGATCGTCCCGTTCGTGACCTCCGGCGGCAGCGGGATCGGACCGGAAGCCCCCGCCCGGATGCGGGAGATCACCGGAGCCGAAGTGGATGCCGGAATGCGTTTCCCCGCGGACGCCAGCGCCGAATCCCTGAAAAGCTGGGCAGAAAATCTGTAAAAAAACTCCGCTTTCGGAAGGCGGAAGCGTTCAATTCGCCCCGGCATGCCGCCGGAGAACACGGAGCAGGGGATCCGGACTGACCCGGCCCGCCCGTCATGAAAAGAAAACCCGGGGAAGCACTTCGCGTGCCGCACCCGGGCTTTTATTGTCCTTCTGTTTCGATGCAGATACGGAATCAGAGATGGGTTTACGCTGTGAGCCCATCCTCAGAAAAACGCATCAGACGTACTCAAAATCATCTTCCGCTTTGAACCACTTGCCCTCTCCGAAGCTGAGGACGAAGAGGATCACAGCCACGATCAGCCAGCCGATCATGAAGGGGGAGGTCAGGTAGATGCCGAGGGCAGCGTGATGGATGAATCCGAAGAAGGAGAGGACCGCGCCGGCAAGAGCGATCAGGGACGCGCTCTTCAGCTTCCGGTCGATCATGAAGACGCACATCGAGCCGAGCAGGATGCCGATGATGATCGCGCCGGCTTTGACCTCGGGAACGCCGTTCCACATGGCGCCGTTCATCGCAAGCATCTCGTTGATCTCGGCGGAAAAGCCCTTGACGAGACCGTTGGCTCCTTCCAGCGCTTCGGACCAGATGCCCCAGCCGCCTTCGGCCATGGAACCGGTCGCGAGCGCGGCTTCCACCTGCGTGAACAGGAAGTCGGCGATGGAGGGGACCATGGCGATCGCGATCGCGGCGTAGTGCTTCGGCTTGCACTCCTTGAACGCCTGCGCCACCATGATGACCGCGCACCAGAGGAAGGTGATGGCCACGACTGCCGGAGGAACGAGGTCCTTGAGGACGGTGAAGAGTCCGAAGATACCGGCCAGTCCGAGCACGACGCCGCTGATCCAGCTGTATGCCGCGCCCGCGTTCGTCTTCTTGAGGCCGGGGTGTCCGAGCCACACGGTATTCGGGACCACGCCGCCGAAGAGGGAGGAGATCATCGTGCAGATCCCGTCCGCGAACTGGGCTTCCCGCACGTTGTAGGGGTCGCCCGCGGCGTTGGAGGATTCCACGTTGTCCATCGTCTCGATAAAGTTGTAGATCTCGACGGGGATCACGACGGTCAGATACGGCGCGACGTAGGCGAATCCATTGATCAGGGACTGGACCGTGTTCACCGGATTCGGGAAGTAGAAGCCGACCTGCGTGAAGTCGAAGCTGGTGCGCCCGAGGCAGATCGCGTACACGATGCCGCCCACGATGGCGACCATGAAGGGAGAGATCTTCTTCGGGAAGAGATAGCCCGCGAACAGGCCCAGCATGGCGACCGCAAGAATGGGCAGGCCCACGACCGGATCGCCGAAGACGTCGAACACGCCTTCCGTGGCCATCCAGATGAAGCCGATCCCGGCAACGGTGCCGAGCAGAGCGGCCCGGGGAAGATGCTTCTTGACCCAGGGACCGATGAATCCGCCGAGGAATTCGACGAAACCGCCGATGAAACAGGCAGCCATCGCCGCGCCCCATTCGAGTTCGGGATCGCCGATGGAATAGTGGATCGGGCTGATGACGCCGAAGAGGATGACGAACATCGCGGGCGTCGAAATGCCCGAGGGCAGCGCCGTCACGTCGGGGCGTCCGAGCTTCGCCGAGAGCTTGTTCGCCATGAACGCGTAGTAGAGGCCGCCGCAGAGCAGACCGATGGAGAGACCGGGGATCACGCGGCCGAAGATGATCTCATCCGGCCATTCGAACCCCTGCAGGGTCGCGATGATGATGATGTAGTTGACGATATTGTTGGTGATCATATACGTCAACCCGCCTACGTCGCCCTTCGTGAAGAAGGGGATCAGGCTTTTTTTCTTTGTTTCCAAAGCGTTTTTCCCCCGTTGTTGAATATTTTTTGCGGAATCTCCGCGGGATCACAGTTTCAGACCGAGACCGATCAGTTCTTCCCGGACCTGATTGTACATTTCGAGCCAGAAAGCGCGGGGTTCGCCGTCCTCTCCATAGACCTCGGCGAAGCTCAGTCCCTCGTTGCCCGTTTCGAAGACGTGACGGTAGCCTTCGAGCAGTCCCCGGATGATCGGTTCGGCTTCCGCCCTCGTCATGCCCTGGGCGGCGGCGGCCTTTCCGACTTCGCCCATGAGCCGCGCTTCGAGGCCGGAGCAGTTCGGCTTGAGCCCGTCGCAGGATCCCACGCCTTCGAGGTGGCCGCCCGAGACGGTGATGGCGAGCGCGTTCGCGGCGACTTCCCGCAGAAGCTCCACGGTGCCCGCCCCGCTCTTCGGGTAGATGTCGCAGATTATGACGGCGGGCGCGGAGGCGGCGAAGGCCTGACACACGACGCTCGAAAGCCACATGCACTCCGGCGTCGAGGTGGCGATGTGCCGGATGTGGATGGGATGGCAGAGGTGGTAATCCGCCCGGCCCACGAGGGAATCCGCCAGAAGCGACGCGATCATGCAGACCGCCGCTCCCTCGGCTCCTCCGGCCAGTCCCCCGACCATCACGCAGGCGAGGGAGGCGTTGAGGACGGGCGTGTTCATTGCGTTGGCGACGCGGATCAGGTTATCGTTGGTCATGATGAGCTCGTTGTTGAGCGCGATGAGGTGGGCGTCGCCGGGCTGGAAACCGCCGGGAGCCATCGCCGCGAGGTCGCCGATCTCCGACACGCTGCTTTCCGCCGCCAGACGTCCGATCCCGGGCCGTCCTACCTCGGCGCAGATCTCGTTGAGATACTTCATCTCACGGCGGAGGGCGATCACCTCGGAGGGGGAGGCGCGGACAACGTCGAATCCGTCCACCTCCACGATGGACCCGCAGGTGACCATGTCGACGACGGGCTCCTTCGCCCAGGAGGTCACGGTCCGCCGGAAAATCTCCTCCGACATCGGGCACCCGGGATTTCCCGCCACGACGCCGGGCAGCCTTTTGTCGTCCGGCACGCGGGGGACGAAGGTATAGGCATCGGCTCCGCGGCCCACCGTCACGGCTTTCGGCATATTCCGCGCGGCTTCGAGGATCTCTTCTCTCGTGAAGGACATGACCCGGCCCGTGGACTGGTTGTAGACTCCGGAACGAACGAGAAACTCCACGGCTGCGTCGAAATAGGTCCTTGCCGTGTCCGCGTCGAACAGCAGAACATCCCCCTCGCCCCGTTCCAGTTCAAATTCTTCAATGATGTCCATCATGGGGACGACAATATGGTCCATGTCCCAGTCGTCCTTGGACACCGCTTCCCCGGCGTATCCCCGGTTCACCAGTTCGAGAAAATGCACAGTGATATCCCCCGGCTTTCTGAAATCGGCGGGCAGCGGATCGAAAAGCCCGTCCTGATAACCAAATTATACAGGATTCCCTACGATGTGTCAAGAGGAAACGGCAAGTCCTGCTCTTTTTCCTGCAAAGGCGGCGGCCAGCCGGACAAGGCAAATGTCATGGCGGGTCCTGAGGAATATCCTCCTCTCCGCCCTTGACACACCCCTTTTCCTCTGATATAATGAGGCAAACCTGTTTTGTGACGAGGCCTTTCCATGAAAGCCAAGACCCTCGGATCTGCCGTCCTCTTCATCCTGACCCTCCTTCTGATGCTGACCGTTCTGGAACTGAACAAAAACACACTGCCGGGCTGGGCTCTTACCCTCGCCGCATCCGCCGGATCTGCCGTTCTGATCCGCAGAAGCAGGTCCGCCGGCATCAAGGGTCTTATCTGGCTCGGCTGGCTCCTCCTCTTCGCCGCCGTCCTTGTCCTCACCTGGCCTCCGGTGAAAGCCGTTCCCGCCGCAGAGGGCAAAAACGGAGGCAGAACCGGCGTCATTTCTCTTGCCGACGGAGACGTGCGGGGTGTGCTGACAGCCGACGGAAAGGTCGAGATCTACGCCGGCATTCCGTACGCAAAACCACCGGTCGGCGATCTGCGCTGGAGGGCGCCCGAAGATCCCCTTCCCTGGGACGGCATCCTCGACGCGGATCATTTTGCTCCCATGAGTATGCAGCCCGTCCACCTGCCGATCCACGATTCTCTCGCCCAGATCATCGGATTTCACGATTACAGGATTTCCCTCACGGACAATTATCGTCCTCCCGTCAGCGAGGATTCCCTTTACGTAAACGTCTGGAAGCCTGCCGGAGAGCATGACGACCTCCCCGTCCTCGTATACATCCACGGCGGATCCCTCCAGACAGGGCAGCCGTGGTATTCGGATTACAGCGGGGAATCCCTGGCGCGGGAGGGGATCGTCGTGGTCAACATGGGGTACCGTCTGGGAGTCTTCGGCTTCCTTGCGGAGGAAGAACTGCTCCGGGAATCCGGCACGGCGGGAAACTACGGCCTGCTCGACCAGATCAAAGCGCTGGAATGGGTCAGGGACAACATAGCGGCTTTCGGCGGCGATCCCTCCAATGTGACGCTCGCCGGTGAATCTGCCGGTGCGGCCTCGGTCAGCGCCCTCTCCGTTTCCCCGCTGGCGGCCGGTCTGTTCCGGCGGGTCGTGCTCGAAAGTTCGACGCTCGCTTCCGTTCAGCCGCCCCACTCCTACCGCGCCTTCGGGGAAGCGCTGGAAAGCGGACGGGAGCTGATGGATCGATACAGGGTGAGCTCGGTCGAAGAACTGCGCGCTCTCCCTGCGGACAAGCTCGTCGGGGAGGCGGATACGCAGCACCACATCACGCCGGACGGATACGTCCTCACGGAATCCCCTTACGAATCCCTCCGCCGGGGCATCCACAACGGAGAAGCGATCTTCCACGGATACAACCTCCATGAGAGCGGGGCCTTTCTGCTCTTCGGGAAGACTTCCCGGGAAGAATTCTCGGGCAATGTCCGGGGATATTTCGGAGATTACGCCGACGAAGTCTTTGCCCTCTATCCCGTCCGGTCCGACGAAGAGGCGAATACGGCATGGCGCGAGATCTGGGGAGCGGTGTTCTTTGATTACCCGCATTACTGTCTCAACAGGCTGGCTGTAAAAAACGGCATCCCCGTCTGGGAGTACCGTTTCTCGAAGGAAAACGGCCGTCTCGGGAGCTGGCACAGCGGCGAGGAGGTATATCTCTACGGGAACATACCGGAAGGATCAAAACTCTACGACGCCCGCGACAGAGAGCTCAGCCGGGAGATGTTCACAGCCTTCAAAAACTTCGTCGTAAGCGGAGATCCGAACGGCGGCGCAGGGATCCCGTGGGAACAAAACCTGTCGTCCGCGGACCTCATGGAGTTCGGAGATCGGACGGGTATGATAAAGGAATCGGAGAGAAAGCTGGGTCTGTACGGGATCCTCGATAAGATGCAGGGCGAAACGGAGCCGGAGGAATAGAAAACCGCTTTTCCGTTTCATGGCAGAAAGTGCCTGGAAGAGACGCGCTGCCGACAGGAATGATCCTAAAATATCAGGGAAGGGGCCGTTTTGACCCCTCCTTAATAAATCAACCGGGAGAACCTTATGAACAACAAAAACTATACGAGAGCAAAAGTACTGACGCTGATACCGCTGATCCTTTTCGCCTTCCTTGCCCTGTGCTATCTGATCGATTCGGCAATACCTCCGTCATCCGAGGGCCTGAGCAATGTGTTGCAGATGATCCTGACATTGGGCTTCCTTTTCCTGCCCGTCCCGTGTCTGATTATGGCCATTGCGGGGATCGTCTGCGCGTCGGACGCAAAGAAGGAAGGGATCGCGCAGGCCCGGGTCTTCTTCGTGATCGGGCTGATCGAAATCATTGCAATTATTGTCTCCGGCGTCGCTTTTGGCGTTTATATGCTGGTTCAGTTGTTTACTGTGTCCATGGGTGTGTGACTCGTGACGATAGAACGGAACGCTCACCGTGTTGCGGAATCCGAATGACCGGCTGAATGGAAAGCCGTCTGCCGGGCGGGACGGTGCATGGCGTCACCGCGAGGGGAGATAAGGGAAACGGAAGAGAGATCCTTTTCTTCGGGGCGGAGCGGAAAAACAGTCAAGAGGATTTGACGGACACATCGGGATTTATAAGGATAAAGAGAATGGGAACTCTTACATTTCGAAGAAAAAGCGTTTGCATGGGCGATGACGCAGGCAATGGCGAATACACAATCGAAATGCCGGATACTGCGACCCTTGGAGACCTGATGCGTGTGATTCTGCACGGCGGGAACGGCAACGACTGGCCGATTCCTTATACCGGCGCCAACAGCTTTTGGGTCATTAAATCGAACATCGGCAATCTGGCGGATATCTTCACCGACACGGAAGGCGAATGGCATATCGCCTGTCTTGCCTGTACGGAGGACACACCGTTGAATGACCTTGGCATTACGTGGGCATTCGGTGACCGGGGGCTGGATCCGGCGGACAAAAGATCTGTTTATAATGGTTATGAAGCAGGATATATGACCGGCAAAGAAATAAAAGAATATCTTTCTGATGCATACAGCAGGGTCGGACCGTATCACGAACAGACTGCCGGTACGAAAATCAATATTCAGCGATTCAAAAGAATACAGGACGATATGCGGTATCGCGTTTTTTATAACGACGGCTTTATCCAAATTATGGATGCTGAAACTGACGCGGAATTATACTGGATATCCTATATCAAGCGAAAGCCAGAACTGGCTCCATAGACAGATTCCGGTTTGCGGGGACAGCTATGGGTGTCAAGTTATGCGGCGATTCAGACCGGGTCCCGTCAGTTGAGGCATGGGCAAAGGTTCTGGATACGGACATGAACAATATCACCGAGGCGCGGGATTTTCTCCTGCGCGCTCCGGGGTAAGGAGATCAAACGATGCTGAACATTGAAAAGACCCGCGTCGGGATCGGGCTTGAAAAACCGCTGAAAGTCCTGCACATCACGGATTCCCATCTTCCGCTGTGCGAAGAAGGGGACGATCCGCGCATTCTGGCCCACGGCATGAAGAGGGACCGGGAGGCAGGGCTGGCCGCGCTCCGGGAGGAAATCGAGTACGGTGAGGAGAACTGCGATCTGATCCTTCACACCGGGGATCTGATCGACTTTGTCACCCCGTCGGGCGTCGCTTTTCTGCGCGAAATGCTGAAAAACCCCCGTTTTCTGTTCATCGCCGGGAATCACGAATACTGGCGGTGCGACGGACAGTTTGAAGACAGGACCTACCGCATGAACAGCTATATGAAGATGGGAGACCTCGGAGCGGACATCTTCTTCGTTTCGCGCGTCGTGGGCGGCGTGAACTTTGTGGGGATCGACGACGCCTATCATCAGGTCGAAGACTGGCAGACACAGCGCCTGAAAAGGGAGGCGGAAAAAGGGCTGCCCGTGGTCCTTTTCCTCCACGCCCCGCTGTTTGAGCAGAGCCTGTACGAAAAGAGCATCCCCTTCTGGAAGGACGGCAGCGCGTATCTCGTGGGCTGCGACGAGGAGCATCTTTTGTCATACCCGGAATTCCGGGCCTGCGAGCAGCGTCCGACGGAGGCGACGAAACGCTTTGTCGAAACCGTGAACGCCGAAAAACGGATCAAAGCCGTCTTGGCCGGACATCTGCATTTTGGTTTTGAAAGCCGTCTGCCGGGCGGGACGATGCAATATGTCACCGCGCGGGGAGACAGAGGAAACGGGAGAGAGATCCTTTTCTTCTGACCGGAGCATGGGGATATGGTTAAGAGGATTTGACAGACACGGAGGCAATGATATGACCGGCTGCAATGAAGGATTCTGGAAGGCGCTGGACGAGTTGGTGAATGAATCGGAAATCGTGATCGACAGACCAAAAGGTTCCGCACATCCAAAATTCCCCGATTTCATCTATCCCGTTGACTATGGTTATCTGAAAGATACCGCCTCTATGGATGGTGCGGGAATCGATGTTTGGGTCGGAAGCGGCGATAAACAGATTGATGCCGTCATGTGTATTGTCGATTTGATGAAAAGGGATTCGGAAATCAAAATCCTGATCGGATGCACGGAAGAAGAGAAAACGGAAGTGTATCGAACGCATAATGAAACGCAGTATATGAAAGGCATTATGATACGTCGATAGATTCCGGTCCATCGTCCGTCACACGCAGAACACTCCATTTACCGTTATTCACATTCGCAGGCGGCAAAGCCTGTGTCAGAGCGCGGGATACAGAATATGAAAATCAATCTCCGAAAGCCGAAGGGCGTCAGAATCACAAAATCTCATGCGGTATGCGGCGGGCACAAAGTACCGCTTCTGATCCTGTCGCCCGAAACCGGGGCAAAGGACGCGCCGGGCGTTCTGTGGATCCACGGCGGCGGATACATCGCCGGAATGAAGGAAATGGCGTATATGTCCCGGGCGGTAGATCTGGTCAGAGAGTTCGGCGCTGTCGCGGTCTCCCCGGGCTACCGTCTGGCATGGCTTCATCCCTTCCCCGCCGCGCTTGACGACTGTTATGCCGCCCTCCTGTGGATGAACGAAAACTGCGTTTCCCTGGGGATCCGCCCGGACCGGCTGATCGTCGGAGGGGAAAGCGCGGGAGGCGGGCTTGCCGCGGCGGTCTGCATGAGAGCGCGGGACGAAAAGCGTGTACGGATCGCATTTCAGCTCCCCCTTTACCCGATGCTGGACAATCTCGATACCGAAAGCTCCCGTGACAATCACGGCAGGGTTTGGAATACCCGCAAAAATCACATCGGATGGCGCGTCTTTTTAAGGTCTGACGCAAAGAAGGAGGTCACGCCTTATGCCTCGCCCGCACGGCAGACCGATTATGCGGGCCTTCCGCCATGCTACACATTTGTCGGCGACGGAGAACCCTTTTTTGCGGAGACCCTGGCCTATGTTGAAAACCTGCGAAAGGCGGGAGTGGAGGCCCGTTGTGACGTCTATCACACCGATATCCACGCGTTCGATATGCTCCATCCCGAACTGGATGTCTCAAAACGGGCGGTGAAAGCGTTTCAGGAAAACTTTGCGGCGGCCATGAAAAGCGTTTCTGCGCCGAGGTGATCCCGGCCTGGAAGCATATCTTCACAATCGGTCCGTATGCCGGAAGGACGGATCCCGCGCCGATCACAAATCCCATGTCCCGCCTGGCCGGCTTCTATGCGGAGAGGCTGGATTATATGAACCATGAAAGGATCAATCTCCATGAAAACCTTCACACTTCCCGATAACCGTTTTTATGTCCTCGGCCGGCATGATCCGCAGGAGGAAAAAGTCTCTCTGTGGTGGTCGGGTTCCGGGGTCCGGACCGTTCTCGGCTGTACGATGCTCCAGGCAGACATCACCTGGGAGGGGTCCGTTCACAGCCCGTGGATCGGCGTCACCGCGGACGGAGCTCCCCTCTGCCGCTTCCCGCTGATCCCCGGAACACACCGCTATACGCTGCTCGCGGGAATGGACGGCGATTCCGTTCACGAGATCTCCGTTGTCCGCGATACCCAGCCGGTCGAGGGCAGCGACGCCGGTCCTGTCGTGATCGAGGCGATCCGCACGGACGGGGATCCCGCTCTTCCCCCGGAACGGCCTTATCTGATCGAGTTTCTCGGCGACAGTCTGACCGTGGGGGAGGGCTGTCTCGGTCCCCGGTCGGCCGGTGAGTGGCGCATGGCGTGGATCTCCGTCCTCGGGGCTTTTCCGTCCCTGGTATCGGAAAAAATGAACGCGGACATGCGGGTCATCGCGCTGGGCGGATGGGGCGTGTCCCGAAGCTGGGACAACAACCTCGAAAACAGGATCGGACGGATCTACGACCGGCTTTGTTCTCCGATCCCGGGGGGAGCGCGTCCCGCCGATTTTCCGGAGAGGAAGGCCGACGCCGTCGTCATCAATCTCGGTACCAACGACGGATCGCCGATCCTGCGGATGGAAGGCGAAGCGCGCGCCGAAGCCGAAGACCTGCTCTGCAAGCGTGCCGCGGAGCTTATGAACGCTGTCCGGGCCCGCAATCCGGACGCCGTGATCCTCTGGGCCTACGGTCTCTGCGGGAATCCCCTGGAATCGCTTTTGAGACGCGCCGTAGACAGCTTCACAGCCGGGGGAGGAAAGAACGCCGCGTATCTACCGCTGACTCCCTCCTCCGTTCCGGGATCCCGCTTTCACCCGGGAAGGGACGCGCATCGGACGGCGGCCGCTGAAATCGAGAAGAAACTTCGCGAGATGGGGCTGGTCCTGCCCTCGTAAGCAGGAGGGGGAAAAACGCCCGGGCATGCTGATACCCCCAGCCTCCCGCACCGATTACGGCGGCTCTCACCGTTTCGTTCGCGCGGATTCCTCCTTCCGCCTGACGTTCTGTCCATACTGCTCCGCCCGGCATTTCATTGATCCTCTTCCGCCGCTGTGCGGACAAAGGAGACCGCGCCTTTTGCCCGGTGTCCTGTTATGGAAATCCGGTATGTCCCCGTCTCGGGAATGATCAGGACAAAATCCGCGTTTGTCTGACCGGAGCCCTGGTAGATCGGCTCCTTTCCCATACGTCCGACCCGCACATCCACATCGCCGATGACGTGCGTCATGCTCACCTGAAGCTGTTCCCCTTCCACAAGGGACATATCCACGGTTTCTTCCCGATCCAGAATGGCATACTCCATCCAAAAACCTTTTTCGTCGGATACTCTGTAGCCTTCAAAAGCGGTCGGCTTTCCGCATCCTGCCAGGAGGCAGCTTACCGCTGACAGGAGAATGATCAAGGCGAATGTTCTCTGAATGATTCTGTTTTTCATGAACCGATCCTTCCGATTCCATATCATCAGTATCTTGATAGAAATTACGTTTGATTCGTTCAAACCTCCCCCACCGCCATCCCCTCCAAACCGAAGCAGGGCAACATTTGCACGGCAGTCATACAGTTTCTGAGGTGCTCGGGCAGGCGGGAAAGCATGTCGTTCATGAGCGCGGTGATCTGCTCGTCCGTCGCGTGTGAAGATTTCACGGACGCTGTCGATGAGCGCGTTTAGCCATGGCATGAACCATTCTCTCTGGTATGGTTGTTTGGTCACTTCCATTATACCAGATTTTCGGGTTTTATGCTACTTTTTCTTTGCTCAGGGCTTTGGGGGATTCGGTTCTTGAGGGGGAGTGTGGGAAGGTTGAGATAAGATAGTAGTTCAAGTCAGGCAGAAAGTCAAGGCTGTAAGTGTGAATAGTCCACTCTGCCGTAAAAAATCTGCACTGACCGCGGAAAGCGCTGTCTATTTTGGCTTTGAAACGGAGTACCAAACCACGACGGAGACTCCTGTGCTTCACGTCCGCTCACTTCGCCGCTGCGGGCGTTCTTATGACTGGATGGACCCATTGCCCCGCCTGACCGAACAAGCCCGCCAAATCGCCCGGACGCGCGAGACAGGCAGCTTTTTCCGTCAGTTCAGCCGACACTATTCCTCCTGTCGTTTTCTTCTGTCCAAAATCCAACTTCGAAAACTACGATGGCGTGTCATGCATTTTCCTTATTAAGTTTTGGAGCCCAAATGAATTGTCAGGGCGACTACTGTATGTCCTTCAAGGAGATCACTGACCCTACGGCGTGAACTGGATCATCTCACTTTCGAAAGGAATCATTCTCACTCCTTCTTGACTTTTTATCATAATTATGCTAAAATGATTCCCGGAGGTGATCGTATGGATTTCATCAGACCCGTTTCCGATCTTCGGAACAATTTCGCCGACATATCCAAGACCGTCCATGAAACCGCGCAGCCGGTGTTCCTCACCAAGAACGGTTACGGCGATATGGTGGTTATGAGCATGGAAGCCTTTGAGAAGCTGCAATTTGAAAGCGAAGTCTACTTCAAACTGAAAGAAGCGGAACGCGAGGCGGAGCTGACCGACAAACGCTTCTCTTCCAAAGATGTGCTGAAAGCCATGAAGGACGCGATCCATGGCTGAACAGTATCAGGTTGAATTTCTCCCTTCCGCGCAGGAGGATATGGTTGAGATCGTGCGGTATATCAGTCAGGAGTTATTCAACCCCATTTCAGCGGAGAATCTTGCGGAAGAATTCGTGAAGACAGCCGATTCTCTGCCTGCTTTTCCCTACGTTCATAAAGCATATATCCCGATCCGACCGTTGAAGCATGAGTATCGCAAGGTATCGGTTAAGAACTATCTTATGTTTTTCTGGGTTGAAGAGGAAAACAAAGTTGTCACAATCGCCCGTGTGATTTATGCCGCTCGGGACTATGGGAAACTGCTGAAATAGCATCCAAGAACAGACAGGATTGCAAAGAGACGGCACCGGTCACCCGTCCTGCTTCCCGCTCGATGACCGACCCGCCTTTTCCACCGCCAGAGCGGCGCGACTCGCAGGCTTTAGCCTGTGGGATAGTCCGGCAGGGGATGCTTGCCCTGCTCCGTTAGCGGCAGGAGGCGGGAGTGAGCGTCGTCATCGTCACGCTCCACCCCGATGCCTACCGATTCGGCAGGGACGAAACCAGACTTGAGTTGATGGAGCGTCTGCGCCGTACCGGTTTTCATGTGGAACTGACCGACGGATGGCAGCAGCGGTACGCCGTCGTCGACCGGGAAATCGTCTGGTACGGAAGCATGAACCTGCTGTCGAAAGAAGACGCGGAAGACAGCATCATCCGGATCGCCGACAAAGAGGTTGCTGCTGAGCTTCTCGAAGGATCGTTCCATAAGGGAGCGAATCTCGAGACATTCGCACTGCCGGTGACGGAAATCATATCGAATGACAGCGAACTCTCGTTTCACAAGCCGGAGCACATCTGAACAGGAGTGAATCATGATAAAGTGGCACAATATTTTCGACGACCGGATCCTTGCCCGGGGACGCGACTACTGGAAAGACGGCGCGGTGCACGATCTGGAGACGGACGGCGAAAGAATCACGGCCCTTGTTGACGGAACGGAAGAATACGAAGTTGAAATCGAACTGGACGACGATTCGATCCGCGATCTGAGCTGCACCTGCCCCTATGCGGAAGACGGGACTCCGTGCAAGCACATGGCGGCGGTTCTGTTCGCATGGGAAGAGAGCGGGACCTCAAAAACGGGGAAGAACGCGAAGAAAGCGCAGACGTCCATACAGGATCTCGTTGCCCGCGCGGACGAAGCGGCGGTCCGGGCTTTCCTTGTATATGTTCTTGAAAAAGACAGACGGCTGGCAGAGCGGTTCAGACTGAGTGTCGAGCCGGCAAAGAAAAACGACCTCCGCCAGCAAAAGAAAACCGTCGACCGGATCATCCGAAGCCACACCGTCGGGAACCGGTATGAGTCCTGGATCGACGATTACGACGATTTTGCGCGGGACATTTTTTCGGTATTCGACAACGTCATCCAGCCCATGATGGACGAAAAACAGTATGACGACGCTCTCGCGCTGTCCGCCTATCTGTTTGAGTCCGTTTCCGGGATCGATTACGCCGATGAAGAAGGCAATCCGCTGGAGCTGGAAGAACGGTGCGGTCTTGTGTGGCAGAGGATCTTTGACGAGTCGGAATCCTCCCGTCCCGCTCTGTTCCGGTGGCTACTTACCTCCGTGGAGAAGATCGAGAGCTTCGGCGGAGTCTGTGAGGAAGTCCTCAGACAGAACTATCACACGCGGGAATACTACCCTGCGCTCCTGGAATGGACGGGACGGCGGGCGGAGGAAGCGGTTCGGAATGTAAATTCCTACCATGATTCCCGCCGGGCGGAATCCCTCCTTGTCAAACATCTTGCCCTCATGGACGAGGCAGATGTCCCAACGGAGCAGATTCGGGACACTTGCCGGACATACTGGAAGTTTCCGAATGTACGCCGATTCTATACGGATCGGTGCTGTCGGAACGGTCTGTATGACGAAGCGGTCACGGTGCTGAAAGGATCCATAAAGCTGGACGCGAAACAGTATCCCGGACTGATATCCGATTACCACCTCCGTCTGAAGGAGATCTACCGTGCGCTGAACCGCAATGAGGATTATCAGAACGAATTGTGGACACTCGCATTATATGTCATGCCCTGCGATCTCGAAATCTTTCGGGAACTGAAAACGCTTTACAGCCCGGAAGAGTGGCCGATCGCGCGGGAAGAGCTGTTCGCCGTCGTGTCAAAACGACCCGGATTCGACGAGCTTCTGCACGAAGAGGAGCTCTACGATCAGCTTCTCGATTTTCTGATGGATCCGAGTGTCAGTCTCAACCGGCTCCAGGCACATGAAGATGTGTTGAAACCCCGATATCCGGATCAGGTGCTGGAAAAGTATCGGGAAACGCTCGAAGAGGAGGCCAAAAACACAGCGACGAGAGGCGAATATCACCGCTGGGTGAAGCGGCTGAAGCACATGCAGTCCATCCGCGGAGGGGAACAGGTCGTCCGTATCATCGTGGAGGATTGGCGCATCCGCTACAGAAACCGCCGTGCCATGATGGAGGAGTTGGACGAACTGGATTTGTGAATTCAAACCGCGAGTGACTCATTTTTTGCCGCAATACTTTTCGGGAAGCAGCAGGTTTCGTTCTTACGCTCTCCAAAGAAAGACCTTAAGGAGACGGCACCGGTTACCGCCAGCCGTTGCGCTGCCCTCTGAAAGTCATGCAGGGCAGTCTGAATGAATACGCGCGCAAATTCAACAAGGGAGGTGTTCTTATTTCGGCTTATCAAAGAATAATCTGGTTCCACAATAGAGTTGCGGAGAATGCATATCCGAATGCCGGAACTCTGGCAGAACAATTTGAGATTTCCAACAGGCAGGCACAGCGGGATATTGAGTATATGAGGGATTCCATGAACGCACCGCTTTTGTATTGTGCGCGGAAACGGGGATATCTGTATGAGAAAGAGTATGTGCTGCCGAGTTTTTTCCTGTCGGAAAGTGAGAAAGAGACAGTACGGCTGCTGGCAAAGCAGAGTAAGGAACTCAGTTCCTTTGGGTACGGAAAGTATAAGGGACAGGCTGAGATTTTGTCAAAGATATCTGCAGAGTCGGGGAACGGTGAGGATGACAGCGGCATGACAAGAGAACCGTACTTTGCGGAAATCGAGATGCTGGGCGGAAGAGCATCGGTAGCGCCGCTCGAATATTTTCTCTGCGGGAAGGTGGAAGGACACATCTATACCTATGCGTTTTTTGATCCGGATGTTTTTATCGGCGTTTTGATTGCCGGCGGTCTGGATTTTCGCATTATAAAACCAAATTGGTTAAGAGAGTATATGAAAGAAAAACTTTCCGGAATTTTAAAATTGCTATGACATGATATGTCATACCTCCTGTGGTATAATTGGCTCAGAAAAAAAGGAGGTATTTGCCATGGCAAAGAAGAAATTGGACATTGAGGTGTTTTCTGCGTGGAACACTTATGCGATCAGTATGATGAGTGTACTGGAGCACTGTGGAATGTGGAATAAGGAGTACACTTTTCAGA